>DAFX01000078.1:15731-27208 GCA_002495535.1 Euryarchaeota archaeon UBA433 | reverse complement strand
GGAATTCCAGGCTATGGTGTGGCACGCAAGGACCTTTCCACCAATGAAATTCTTCTTCCACTTACCGAATCCAGCAATACCGGTGGCGGCAGTTCAACTGAGGTCTTACCATCAGACAACATCTATTCGCTCGAAGCAAACGGCAACCTCCTCTACATCGGCACGAACAATGGTGCGATTGAATGGGAGGAGAGCACTTCCAGTTCCACTTCGTTCCAAATCGGGCGTCAATGGGATGAACGCCCGCAACAATTCTTTGATTTCGTCGTCGTGGGATCAAATGTATATGCGGCAACCAACATTGGTGTCTGTGAATTCCCAACCTCAACCATCGACATTGAAGAGTGTTTGAATGTCTATGACGGGATGCCAAATTGGGCAACCTATTCTGTGGGTGTTGGCGTCTCAAACACCTACTTGTTTGGTGGAACAAATTCAGGTGTTGGCATCATCACCATCTCGCCATTCGATGTGGTCGGGGAATGGACCGCAGGTGAGCAAACGAACAACGCTCCAGTAGTGGTCATAGGGGATATTGCATACATCGGCCTCAACGGAATTGGGGTGGCTCGCTATGACATGCCGAACAATGCGTGGCTTACACCATGGACAGAAGACAATGTTCTGGATGGAGGCAATGGTGACCTTACCGGCCTTGTAGCAGACATCAATCCCGGTCAAATTTGGATTGGTGGTGACGATGGGTTCCAACTCCTCAACACCACGACCGGTGCTGAAGTATTTGACATCGAAAAGACAAGTTCACTGTTTGCTGGAAACGGTGACCCCCATGACATGATCATCCTGGGCAATGTGATGTACTACAACGACCGTGCCAGCAGTGACAATCTGTACAGAATAGACGTCGCAAATTACGCTTCGCTCTCTTCATTGGACGCCGGTTCGCAGCTTGACCAGAACAATGGCGACGTCAACGGCATGAGTTTGATAGACGATGTCATCATGATCAGCGTTGCTTCTCAGAATTGGTGGGAAGTCGACGGTTCCGGTGGCATCGCACAATTCAACACCACCAACGGCTCTTGGGGCACAAACATCCTTCCAATTGGTCAAGTGGATCGCGTAACCGCATACCAATCCTCAACTGGCAACATGTGGGTCTCGTGGGGTGAAAACTCCCTTGAATACATGGATGGAAATGGCACCGAACTCGGCTCTTGGGGTGAAGATGATCTTGAGTTCCCTATTAGGGAAATCATTGAATTCGATGGTGAAGTGCTCTTCGCTACAGAAGACGGTGTCGCTCGCTATGACGAGGCGGCGGGGCAATGGCTCAGCACATGGACTGAAGGCTCTGGACTCCCTAACAACGCTGGTGAACAAATTTACGAATTGTGGACAGATGGTACCAATCTTGTCGTGGGCGGCGGTGAAGTCAATGGCTTTGGACAGTTTAGAAACGGTGCGATTTCTCACTGGGATGGAACAACCTGGAACGATTACTCAACGGGTCAAAACGGCATTCCAAACGGTTATCCAATAACCATGACAGAATGCGCTGGACTCCTGCACATTGGAATTTATGCCAATAATGGCGGTGTCGCACGCTTCGATATGGCCAACGACTCATTCCTTGGCACCTTCACGACAAGCGACTGGAATGACAACTACGGCGAAGTTTCAGGGGTTGCTTGTGATGGAACAGATACGCTGTATGTCTCATTTTATGACGATCAAGCAGATGTTAAGAAATACAGTTACCCCAGCAGTTCCTGGCTGAATCCTATCACGACGGTCAACAACAATTTGCCAAGCGATCGAGTTTGGTGGGATGCGATTGACTACGCCAATGGCATGCTCGTCCTCGGGCACGGCATCGGCACATCAGGCGACAATGTCATCGGCGGCGGCTACAGTGCTGTCGCGACTTCAGGCTCTTCGACTGCACAAGTCAATTTCAACGGTCAAGGGTCCTCTGTTACATCTTTCCAATGGCTTGGAAGTGAATGGCTCATCGGCCAAGCCGGTGGTTCTTCTGGCTACAGCCATGTCGACACGATCAGTTCACTAGGCCAAAACACGCTCCTCGATTTCCCTGGCCTTGTCAGCGGTCAAGTCACGACCATGGCTGGAAACTCGACGCATCTCTGGGTTGCAACTGAAGGGGCAAGTCAAGGCTTCGGGCAAAACGGTGCCTCCGCTGGTGCTGGCCTGCTGCAGGGCGAACGCCAAGCAGACGGTACGATTGAATGGCAACAAGGTTGGACAATGACGGCGAACAGTGTTGCCAAGGATATGGAACTCATCGGTACCGATCTTTACATCACAACCACGCCAACTGGGTTGTACAAACTCGACACCCTCAACGGTATGGTGATGCGACTTAATGGTGGACTCCACTCAAACATGGATGGTTTATTCTTAGACGGAAATACGCTCGTCATTGGTCTACAAGGAAGTTCTGGTTCAGCTGCTGGAGTGCAACTCTACGACCTTACCACTGGATTTGGAAATGGTAAACTTCTCGGGGGCCTTCCATCCAACTCAATCAATGCCTTTGCAGACTCAAGTACAATACTTTACATCGCAACTGATGGAGGTGTTGGCCGATGGGATTACAGCGCTGCAGATTGGATCAATCCGTTGACAACAAGCGATGGCTTGCCAACCAATGTCGTTGAAGACATACAGATGATTGGTACAGATTTGTGGATGGCAACCGCTGCAGGCACCGTCAAGATGGACACGCTCACCAACGCGACCACATTGTATTCAAGCGGCACCGGATTGATGGCAACCTCAGCACAATCCCTGACAACGACCACTGTGACCACCACCGACAACACTGGCACAACAACCACGGTAACAACACTCTACATCGGCCATGACGGTGCCGGGGCTGAACGTCCAGGAGTCACGGCCGTGGAGACATCTTCAGGAGCTATTGAATGGCACAAATTCGATCAGTTGCCTTCCAATACCATCGATGCACTCGCATCTGACTGGTGGGGGCTGCACATTGCTACAGACGTTGGCCCAATGACGCATTACAACGGTCAATTGGACCAGTTTGAAGATGGCGTACCTTCCTACCAGGTTGCTGGGTGGCCGGTGCAAAAAATGGTCAGCAATGGTGATCATGTTCTCGTCATCGGGCAAAATGGAGCCTCCATATTGAGTGCCCGCACACCGACTCACGCCACCATCAAGATATTCCAACAAACCGATCTTACAGGTGGTACAATCTCTGCTGACGCAATTTGGTTGACTACGGGCGACATAGGATTGTTCGGCTTTGAAAATAACGCACAATACGCAGACATGGACCGGTTTACGCTCCGGAAAGCAAACCCGCTGAATGTCGGCTTCAATCTAGAATCGCTTGACATCAGTGAAATGACACACCCCGGTATGGCCATTCAACTTGCAAATCTATCCAACACAGTAGCCCTCGATCCGACAATGGGGGTTGCTGGCACCAATGGCATCCTCTTCCAAACGGTACCCCTGGCCTTTACCTCCCCCGTTGGCTACGCAGCCACTTGGGCAAAGTCGGTCAGCCTCAAGTACAACGCTACGATTGAACTCAACAACAACCCGGATTTTGAAACCACCATGCAAATGGCTGTGGATAATGGTGTCATCGTCAATGGGACTCAATTTGTTCAGTTGACCCTCCGCTCTCCTGCAAACGGTTCGATGCATGTGCGCCTCATCTATGATTATGTCAAGACTGAGACACCAATTGCGCTCACTGATTTGGTCGATCGACCAGACGATGGTGGTGGAGCGCTGATGGCCGATTGGACCCTTGTCCACGACGATGACTTTGCTCGATATCTCGTCTATGTCAATGAAGGACCTGTGTGGCGCTTGGATGGCACCATCGATGCGGATTATCTGAGCACTCGAACTGTCGATAAGGCCGTCTCTTTGCACAGCAGACTTTCCAGTGAAGTCACCACTGCAAACGGTGTACCACTCATCGACGGGGTGGAATATTATGCGGTTGTGGTTGTCGAATACGATGATGGGCGTTTAGGCATTCCTTCGCCAGTGCTTGGCCCAGCCTCGCCGAGCGACGAAGTACCTCTCCCACCAATATGGGCCACCGCTGGACCGCATGAAGGCGGAGAAGATGGTGATCTCGATGTGGAGTGGGCACGATGCACAAGTCTCGATTTGCTTCAAACCAACATTTACGCCTCAACCCAACCAATGACCGATGTGCTCGGGCTATCACCTGAATCTGAAGTCATGAAGATGGAAGGCAATTCAACCGTGCTCTCCCTTTCTCCAGGCCAACCCTACTGGCTTGGACTCACTTGTGTCGACGAAGCCGGACAGGAGGACATGATGAACCCGTTGATCGTTGGGCCATTTGTTCCAACTGGAGGTCTCAATGACAACACTGCTCCTCCGAAGATGGAAAACGTCCAAGCGATTGACACACCGGATGACGACGGTGGAAGAATCACCGTTTCATGGGATGAAAACCCTGCTGAAGACTGTACGTTCTATGTGATTTACATGCTCGAATGGCTGAACGCAGATGCTTCCCTCCCAGCAACAACATCCATCGAGAACGGGGACTTTACCGAAGCAAAAATCGTTGATGACTGCACAGAAACTTCGGTCACCGTCACAAGCATGGATGGTGTTGCCCTTCAAGATGGACAAATGTACTATGTTGGCATCGTTGCGTTCGATGACTGGTTGAATGCAAATTTGGAGGATGTTGATTTCGTCAGTGTAATTCCGTTGCGCAACACGGCTGGCAGTGGCACAACACCCGATCGAATTGCAACCGTTCAAGCCTTTGACCATCCCAACGACGATGGTACATCCATCGATGTGTTGTGGTCCATTTCTGATGCAGATGATTTCTCTCACTACACCGTTTGGGTTGCCGACCAGCCACTGCAAGACCTTTCTGTGGCATGGGCTGCCTTTGGTGAAGACCCTGCCCGTTGTGGCTGTCTGAAAATCAACAAGCAATGGGTGGATGAATCGTTTAATCCAATCGAAATCACAATCTCAACCGCATTGTACAGCGGCACAGGTGGCATGATGGACTTGTCCACAGCAACCCCTGACTTGATCCGGCCTGATGTTGAACTCTATGTCGTGGTCACCGTTCACGACCTTGCAGGAAACGTGCACCTTACCGACCTTGTTCAGGCAACAGTTACTCCGATCGATAACGAACAGGATGTCGAACCTCCTGCCCGCCTCGAAACAATTGAACTGTTCGACCGCCCAGCGGATGACGGAAGCGCTCTCCTCCTTGACTTTGATTTGAGTGATGCCAGCGACGTGGGGTCTTACGAAGTCTATGCGGCAACCTGGTCGTTCACCAGCGTTGGTGTTGGCACCCTTGGTCCAAGCACACCAATTGCTACGCTTGACCGCTCACCAGAACTGCCACTCACCATCGATTTGGTCGCTGGTGATACCCCAGTCATTCCTGGACAAGAAATCTGGGCTGTTGTCGTGGTAAGAGATACCTCAGGAAACGCTCTGACCAGCGATCTGGTATCGGCCTCGGCACAATCTGTTGACGATGGAGTGGACGCCCTGGGAGATTACCTACCAGATGTTGGCGGTATTGCTCTGTCCTGGGTTGATGAAACGAACATCCTCGTCACGTGGACCCTATCAAGCGATGAATCCGTACAAAGTTATGTCGTTTACATCGCCGAGGAAGAATTCTCAACAACCCTTGAAGCAACGTGGTTGGCTGATGTTCAATCCTCCAATTCATTCCTCATCACCGCTGAAACATACCCCGAACTCACAAATGCAAGCGCGTGGTATGTTGGGGTCACTCTTCAGGATGACCTGTTTGAGAAGCAGGCCCTCAAGCCCCTAATGCTGGATGCGTTCCAAGCGAACAACAACCAGGGTGGCGAAGGAACCGATTCAAATGACGGCACTGACTTCTCTTCGTTATTGACAACTCCAAACTTGTTGGCAGCTGGCTTATTCTTCACTGCAATCATATTGTTCATCGCAGTTGTTCGGACACGAGGGAACCAGCGCAGCCGGTCGAAATCTTGGGAACTTCAAGAGGCAACTTGGGGCATTCAAGACGACCAAGGTTGGGGCGACTCAACCCCCGCCTCCAGCCCTCCTGTCGCACCGCCAACGCAACCTGCACCTGCTGCACCCGCAGCAAACATGTACGCCCCAGAACAACAGGACATCTACGGCCGACCAGCTTACCAAGCAAGTCAACCAGTTATGCAACCTGCTCAAAACAACGACCTTCTAAGCGATCTTGGCGCCGCCCCGAGCAAGCCCGCTAACACGATTGACACTTCGTTCTTGGACGATCTTCTTTGAGGATGCACGATGACTGAACCATTGTCTCAGAACCCACGAGACAGTGTGTTCACCACTGTAGTTTGGGACCATGGAGAGCACCTTGCCGATCTTGATGCCCATTTGCATCGCATGGAAGAACACGCACGGCGCTTACGAATTGCATGGCCTGATAATATGCGGAGCGAGATCGAACGTGTTTGGAAAGAAACAATCGAACCAAAAGAAGTCCCTGGGACAATGTCACCACGGGGTTTGATTCGAATTGAATGGTCGAGAATAGGAGAGTTGTCCATTGAACCAAGAGAAGTTTCATTTCGAAATGAAGGGGTTGAAGCAATCACACTCCCCGCTCCACGATGGTCACCAAGAATTAACGGAACTAAGCACGGGGATTGGGAACCTTATGTTGAAGCGATGAAAGAAGCGGATTCAAAGGGTGCTGATTTGGCCTTATTGGTCCATAATTTCGCAATTGTTGATGCCGACCGAGCAACGCCATTGGTGTTCGATGAAGATGGAACGGCTTGGATTTCCGAGGCGACAGAGGGCGGTGTTGAAAGCGTGACCGTTGACGTGTTGATTCCACTTTTGCACGCTGAAGGGATTCCAGTGAACCGAGGCAGATTGAACGAACGTCTTGTCGCACGGGCTTTGGAAATGAGTGCAATTGGTAGTGGTATTGGCGCAGCCAGAATCGAAGCGATCGATGGCGAACCGATTGGCAGCGAGAATGGTTTGACAGAAAAGTGTCAATCATTGTTGTCCCAACATTATCAAAACAAGAACACTTGGAGTCATGTGGGGGCGTGACCATCGAAGACCACACGCTCACACTCATGCACCACTTGAATGATGTCGGTTTGATTGGCCCTAAGGCAATCAAATACGGAGGTCCGGATGAACTGGTGCTTCTTTCTGGTGGGCCAGCATCGCATCTGTCAAGGCATTCTCTTCTGTGCGGTCCATCCCGAAGGCGATTGGTGGTGCGCCAACCTAAAATTGAGGCCGCACCAAGTCATCGCCCAAGTAAAGGAGAGATTCATCTCGCGAATCAAACCAAACAATTGGTCGGCCATATTGAGGAATGGAAACATGGATGTTGGTACCATGCCACGTCTATTTTTGCCGAAAATCTAGCAGAACTCATGAAGAAATTGAAGCCTTTTTCCGAACCAACCACGTTCGAAGGGCAACTGAAACAAGAGATCCCGCGCCATCCATTTTGGGCAGGTGCATTGGCGTATGACTTGGTCCAATGGACCCAACCGTTGGCCCTTCAGCACCCGCCGCAACAAGACGAGATTCTCTGTATTCTGCTGTTCGTTGAACGATTTGTCTGTGAAGAGAAAGCAACTGGAATGATTCAGGCTTATGCCCTTGAAGGCGATGAATGGGCCGACGAAGTGCTCAAGCACACAGGAAAACGCCCGAGTCTCGTGGGGCCACTGGCCATCAACCCACATCCAGAAACTTCCAGCATGGACGATCAAGAACATAGAGTTGGGATTGAAACTATTCGAGAGAGCATCGCTGCAGGTCAAATGTATCAAGTCAACCTCGGGCGGTGGTGGGAAGGGAAGCTCAATGAGCATCCAAGAACCATCTTTGAACGGCTCGCTCACAACAATCCCGCGCCATTTTCAGCCTACCTTCAGTGTGAAGATCTTGGCCTTTCTTTGGTCAGTTCTTCCCCCGAGTCACTGCTTCAGTGCGATGGGCGGCTTTTGAGCACCGCCCCAATCAAAGGAACTCGCCCTCGTGGTGCGACGCCTGAGCAAGAAGTCGCTTTGCGAAATGAGATGCTTAACGATGAAAAGGAACGAGCAGAACACAGAATGCTTGTCGATCTCATGCGCAATGATTTGGGCGCAGTATGTCAGATCGGAGGGGTAGAAATCACTCGGTTTGACGTAGAGGCCTATGCAAATGTGCAGCACCTTGTTACACAGGTTGTTGGGGAATTGACGCAAGAAATGACCCTTTCAGATGCACTCCAATCTGTGTTCCCAGGCGGGAGCATCACCGGCTGTCCACGGACTGTCGTTTGTGCAACCATTGACGAGTTAGAGAAGCGCCCGCGGTCGTTTTGGACCGGCTCCATTGGTTGGTTTGACCCGTTTTCCGGTGCTGGCGCTTGGAACATTCTCATTCGAACCCTCATCGCAACAAGAACCCGCAAGCAATGGCATGGTGCTATCGCTGCTGGCGGTGGCATCACCATCGGTTCAGCAGCCGAAGCTGAAGTTGAGGAAGCAAA
Organism: Euryarchaeota archaeon UBA433; assembly: GCA_002495535.1. Lineage (GTDB taxonomy): Archaea > Thermoplasmatota > Poseidoniia > Poseidoniales > Poseidoniaceae > MGIIa-L1. The sequence continues at coordinate 18,663 of DAFX01000078.1, read as the reverse complement.
ATGGAAGGCGGCTGCATTACGAAAGGCGTGCGGCTGGAACACGGATGAAGACGCCCCGTTACCCAAAGGTCGCCTCGAAACCCACAACCTAGCGCTCGAACCAGCTCCTACTTTTGTTGCCGAAGGAGCCGTCGTTCCCGATGCTCCGAACCTCGAATTGGAGGGTTGCGTTGTTCTTATTGACAACCTGGATTCTTTCACTCAAAACATCGCTCATGCTGTCGCCGGATTAGGCCACACCGTGGTCGTTCACCAAGCACGAACAAGCAACGAAGATCGAACGCCTGTCGGTCAAGTGTTCCAATCGATGCTCGAACGGCTTCATCCAACCCACATCATTCTGGGTCCAGGGCCGGGAAGGCCAAGCGATTCACCTCTGAGCATGGAGGTTGCCAATCGTGCGGCAAGTGGTGGCGTCGGTATTCCAATTTTGGGTGTTTGCCTCGGGCACCAAGCGCTCGGTGTTGCCGCTGGCATGGATTTGATTCAAACGCCATCTGGACCGGTTCACGGCTCGCCAAAACTTGTGACTCATCAGGAAAAGTTCCTGTTTGAAGGCCTCAAATCACCCCATCCTTTCACATTGTACAATTCACTCATCCTCCGGCGAAATGGTGGACATTCGATTCAAGAGATTGCCCATCGAGAGGGAACTGAGGACATCATGGCGATCATGATTCCTGAAGCGAAGGCGTATGGTGTTCAATTCCACCCCGAGTCTGTTGGCTCCCCCGAGGGTGTGCAGGTCCTCGCTAATTTCCTCAAGATAGAAGCGGATGCTTGAAGAATCGGGAGCAGTTGGAAGAGATTGAGGGAACACTATGCCAACCTGCCGTCATTGTTCAAGCACGTACCCACGTGAACAATTCATACACGGAAACGGACCAATGACGCAAGTCTGTGTCCGATGTGCTGTTGACAAGGGGCTCGTGTCAAAAGACGACGCTGTAAACATGTACGACAGTGGTCTGGGGAGCGCACGCTTGCAAGTTCTCGCTCGACGGTACAGCATTTTCCTTTACATCCCTCTGCTTTGGACGCTCTGGATCATGGTCATCAAGGACGTTCAACCGTGGGGGTTGTACTTCCTGTTGGTTTTGCTTGCACTCACACTTCTCACTCCTATTTGGTTCATCTACCGTGGTGGCCAATACTCTGGCGATCTGGCTCGTTTGACACCTGCATATGACCGACCAGAAGGCCACTGATCACGATTTTGCGTGTATTTTCAACACGTCGCCATCTTGGAGTTCGTGGTCTGAACCGACAACACGCCGGCTTCGCCCATCAACGCCACGGATGAAGCCGTCACCCAAATCGCTGTGGACCTTGTAAGCAAGCGCCTTGGCCTGTATGCCGGCTGGAACCACAAGAGCGTCGGGAAGCACCTTGCCATCACCATCAGTCCAGCGGTTTTCATCTTGGACAGGATAGACGACGATATGGTCCAGTTCATCGAAGAGAACCGTGTCAAGCACTGTGGCAACCCCTGTGCCCTGATTAGTTTCCAACCGTTCCCTCATATGATCAAGTGCCTTCATCTGAGCTTCGTTCAACTTCGATGCATCGTTGAACTCGAAACCATGTTCTCCAGGCACGTAAGCAATCAAATTCGCCCCAGAAGCTCGGCGCAAGCCAAGTTCGACGTCTGCCATGCACGGTATGATTACACCATTCGCCTTGACGCCATCCAAAACCGATGCTGGTGCGACATCGAACTTATTGGCTGCAATATGGATTGGGAACAAAGCGGTTCTCAAATGAACCGCAAGAGCGGCAATGACTGTTGCGTCCCAATCCCATGGCGAACCAAGTTCGGGTTGTTCAATCCGGAAGGCTTCGTAAGCGGTGGAAACCGAAAGAAGATGAGCACCAAGCCCGGTCAAACGCTCATGTATGAATGAGACCAGGCCCTTGTCGCCTTCTGCTTGGACCCTCCGAACGCCGCGTGCCCAGCCTTCTAGAAGGAGTCCTGCAATCCAAGCATCGAGTTCTCGGCCCAGGAACTCAATTTCTTCATTCACCCTTGAACGAGCTGTTTCGGCGGATTGATTCAAGCCCTGTGGATTGCCTTCGAGATCTGTGCTCCCTGCGGCATCTACAACCTGAATGAGGGCATTGCAATTCGCTAAATCAGCAAGAAAGGCGTTGCCTCTACCGCGCCCTTCGCTGGCCCCGGGAACCAAACCTGCAATATCGACCAGGAAGCATGGAACCAAACGACGATGGCCGATACAGGAACCGGTGCGCGGTTCACACAAACTGCCTTCCCTCGGGTCGTCGTCTCGGGTCGGTTCAAGTCGACCCTCTGCTTCCATCTTTTCCCTGATGTCCTTGCAAGGGCATTGTAGGCGAGCGGCAACGAAAGCGACGCCAACATTCGGTTCAATGGTACAGAATGGGTAATTTGCAATATCGACTTTGGCCAATGTTGCGGCACTGAAAAAAGTTGATTTACCCACATTTGGTTTGCCAACAAGGCCAATTCGCACCTTGTTCACATCCCGCCTTTGTCTCACTCTTCTTCAGAGGAGCCTTGCATGGTTCGAATTTGGCTCAACGCAATATCGAGTTCCGGTAGGTTGATTTTCCCATCGCCATCAAGGTCCATTGCTTCGATAAGAGCGCCCATTTCCCACGGCGGGAGGTTTGCGATTTCTGCATTCTTGAGAGCCCTCTGGAATTCGAAACCATCAATGGTTCCTGAGTCATCAAGGTCGATCGACTGGAAGAACTTGAAGATGGTTTGATCGGAATTGCTGAGGTAGTCTGCAAGCATAACGAGTTCTTCCGCTGGTGCTGAGGGGTCTTCGGGGAACTCAGTCACTTCCTCGTTGTGCAAATGGGCACCTACTGCAATAATAGTGGCCCCAGTTTCTTCTTCACTGTGGCCAATATTGAGTTGAGTGTCAACACCAACACCTCGGCCAAG
>DAFX01000078.1:0-15340 GCA_002495535.1 Euryarchaeota archaeon UBA433 | reverse complement strand
ATTGTTTCGTTGGCATCAGCGTTGCCACGTGTGCCGGTTCGAATCAGAACTTGAGTGGCCATGATGGCCGCAATGGCGCAAAGGTAGAACATTGCCGAGGCTACCAAAAGGAAGCCACCGGAGGAAGCGACTGCGTCTTCAACACCAGAATTTGCTACGGCTTGATCGGTGAAGTCGCCCATCAGACGAATGATGGTCGAAGAAAGACCGCCCACGATTGTAAACCAAACAGCGAGTTGTGCATTTGATGGATTCGCCAATTGCTTTCGAGCGGCCAATGGATACGCGGTGAACACGCTTGCAAGCATCATCAAACCGCCAACTGTGTACATGAATCCTTGATCCACAGTTTCGGCCATTGTGCCAAGATTGCCAAGGCCAACGAAGACGTCCATGCTGGTGAAGTAGCCGCCGACTGCATAGAGCGGGAGCAGAAGCATAGCACCGGTAGCGGCAAACGCGCCCGGGCTCTTCAGAATCGCTGCAGCGTTGGATTTTGCAGTGATTAAGAGGTTGAAGCAACCTGCGAAAATTGGCAGCAAACCAAGGGTGAGCAAAATTGCCCCAACATTTTGCAACAATTCAGCACTGCTCGCTGCAGTCATGTAGAATGGCGGGACGGTCACGAACAGGAGCAGAAGGCTGACCTTGAACATGGACTCGGACCAAACCGGAGTGCCTGTGGTGAACGGGATGATGTGGTAAGCAAGACCAAAGATGAGGGCAAGAGGGACCCAACCGGTGAGGACGTGCTCTGCCATCCAAACGGTCTGGGTTGAGCCTGCTAATTCACCAATGAAAGCCATCAAGCCGCCCAAAATCTTGGCAACAAGTGCAAGCACGAGGAACCAGGTGGTCGGAGAAATGTTGTCAGAAGAGCGGTTAGCGACCGTGATGAGGACGTTGATCAGGATCGCAGCGTGAAGCAGAGAGCCAACCACGAGTGCGGAGACATTGGTCACATTGTCGATGATGCCCGCTTCATTGTCCAACGAAACGAAGGAAAGGAGCACGGGTAGAATGAGGTAAGCTGCGGTTGAAGCAGTTAACAAAAGCGCAACCATTGAAGCACTCTTTTCACTTGCCAATCGCCCCTTAGCAGTTCGAGAAACAGCAACAAGGGCGCCGCCAACCAGCATGTAGTTGAGAGCGGTCAGGAAGAAGACGTTGGTGTAGTCGGTGAGCATTGAACCGTCGTCGTACGACCATCCGATGCTTGCTAGAGAATCCAAAGCACTTCCATCATAACTGTGCCAGAGGCCAAGGAATGCTGAAATTGTTGCAAGAATAAACCACACTAATCCGAAACGGATCCAAGTTTTGCTCCCGCTACCTGCTTCATCGCTGAACAGGTCAATAATGCCTGCAGGGGCTTTGTTGAGGAGGAACATGCCAATTTGTTGGAGGGGGGCACTCATGCCGCCAATGCCTTTGACGAGGTAGTTCGCGGTGAAGAAAAGGGCTGCGACCAAAAGGCCGGATGTAATGAAGACTGTTTCCATGCATCACACCTCCTAATCGACAATAACCTCAGTCAGAAGCGATGCCACAATAGCACCCAGGCCAATGAGAAGCCCGATGAGGTAGTACCAAATTCCACTGCCACCCAGATTTCCAATCAAGGGGACAAGTTCGCCAAGCAACGGGATGTTGTCCCAGCCAAAGACGTTTGAGAACAAAGCGAGCAATCCAATCACGCCAACTGCGAGGAGGGTCAAAAGAATACGACTGGAAGCCGGTTCACCGGTTCCAACGGTTACATCTGGAAGACTGGTTGTGTTTGTCATGAGGTTCACCCGAACATGACCCCATAGGGGTCATTCCGCCCACTCGTACAGCGGTCATAAAGATTGACTCCCTCCAAAGAGGGATAAGACGGATTGCTGGGAGCCAATCAAGGAGCCCGAAGAGCATCCAATGTATTGCCGCGACGGGGCTTTGAGATTCCTAATGGAGTTGGGAGTGCATGCTCCAATGCCACCTCTTCGGCCCACGCCTTTTGGCAGGTGCACTCTAGGCCGTTGAATTCTTCCAAATCACCCGAGACTGCATACCGTTCGATGGCGGCAACGACTTCGGCATCACAAGTCCCGCAGTTGTGAGCCCCTCGCACACGCCCGCCTGCAGTAGGATGAACGATCAGTCGACTGATTTGACCGGCGCCTCCGTTGCCGGTGTTTTGGGGGTGGATGGTCGGGTGCGCTTGGCGAATCATTTCCACAAGGGACCAAAGCCATGGTGGGCGATATTCGTTGTGACGATGGAGACGATCGATGATGGTCCCACGCTGGATATTCATTGGGTTCACTGAAATTTCATCGCTCTTTTCCGCAACTGCTTCAATCCATTTCACGCCGTGGAGCAAAGCGTCTGCTTCATTCATGAATGGTGGTTTGAACATAAGGTAGGTCTTCACACGGACGTTGAACTTCCTTAGGTTTTCAACAGCACGATCCCACGACTTTGTGGTGAATCCCTTGTTGACGTGAAAACGGAGCACTTCATCATCGTAGGCTTCCAGACCAATAGCAACTGCGAAGCTGGTGTTGATCGATGTTGCCCAAGCCAATTTTTCTTCAGTGAGTTGTTCACATCGAGATTCGACAATCAATTCCTTGCCAAGTTCATGGCAATCTCGCAGCACGGTCTCTTGGAAAGGAACCGGTATTTCACGATCTTCAAGCAGTGAACCGCTGGTGTAGACCTTGACCATAGCATGATCTTTGAAATCGTCGAATTTGGATTTCGCATAAGCCCACTGAGCGTGTAAGTCTTCATTGGTCACATCGTCTCGAGTGTCGTTGAAATACCCACAAAAGGTACATCCACTCGACCACCACCAATGGCATCCTTTGGTGCGAAGAATGACTGTAACTGCGCTGCATGGTGTGCCGTCAGATAGCGTTTCAGGCGTATAGTAAACCGTTGCGGGTTCGCTCGCATCCCAAGATTGCTGCTTTGCTTTCGCCCACGGCGTGTTGGCCGGGGCTTTCACCAAATCGTGAATCCGGGCGCCCTTGTTGCCTTCACCAACAAGTGTGAGTGATTTCTGCTTCGACATCGTTGCCCCCCTTGGTTGTCTGGCTGGCCGTTGCGGTTTCAATCCACCGACGCGTGTTGAGCAATTGGTTGGAACAAAATGGTGCTTCCTGCTTGAACGAACTGGCCCTTAGGGTGCTTCGCATTTTCCATTTCTGCCGACACAAGTTCGGTCGTGAAAAGGTTGGCTGGCACCCTCATATCGACCCGAGATCCAAGACGAATCATTCCGTACCTTTGCCCACGACGCATGGGCTCTCCAATCCCGGACCAGGGCACAATTGTTCGCGCAAGGGCCCCTGAAATTTGAGTCACCTCTATGCGAAGGTCTTCTTCGCTCGTGAACACCGTTCTGACGCGTTCATTGAACTCACTTTCTTTCTTGAAGGCTGCACGGAAGGGGCCGCGCTTGAGTCCCTTTCCGGTTCGATGCTCCATTCGTTCAATGGTTGCTGCCATTGGTGACCGATTGACGTGAACGTCGAGAGGGGACATGAAGATGGCGATTCGCACCACATCATCTGGATGCTCCTCTCCTTTGGGCACCTCCTCATAGCGTTGTTCAGTTTCGAACTTCAGTGGATCTATGCAAGGAACTGGCAACCAATCGCCGGTGAGGTCATCGTGCTCAAGCCCTCCTTGTTCAGCCTCTTTCTTTGATGGTCGGCGACCTGTTGCTCGTTCGCGTCGGATGAACATGATGTGTCCATCCGCCGGGGAAACCAAAACACCTGGCGTTTTTGGAATGGGGCGGTCAGGGTCCCGCCAAAAATTGACAAAGAACGCTGAAGCCATGAGGCAAAGGATGCCAAAAAGAGGGATGAGGCCGCTCAAAGGGTCGATGAGGGTGCCAACGATGAGGGAACTCACACCCATCATGAAAGGGATCAAAACTGGCGCATGGCCGCCATGGGCCAGCCCTGACATGGTGATGCCTCACTCAGCCCAGGGGTCGTCGCCATTGGCCCAGTCAGATGGTGCTTCCTCTGCAGGTGCAGCGGCTTCATCTTCTGCAGGCGCTTCTTCAGCAGCCTCAGGTGCGTCTTCTGCAGCCGCACCGACGTTACTGTTGTTGAGGGTCCCGTCGTCAAGAAGGTCTTCTACGGCGTTGTCACCAACAACCTCAACGGTTGCCGAATCGCTTTCTGCTGTGACTTGTTCTGCTTCTTCGATGGTCATGTCAGCAGCTCGGGCTTCAACCATATCGTCCATGCGCTCTGTGAACGCACGGGACATGTGTTGGGACTTTCGCTCTGCTTCAACAGCGCGCTCAATCATATCGTAGCGTTGCTTGATTGCCTTGTTGAGGTCTTCAAAAATCTGCATGTGGTCGACGTACCAGTCGTCGCGAGCCTTCATTTCCGAAACAGCGAGACGAAGGTCGTTATCGAGTTCTTCTGCAATTCCAAAGACCTTGCCGAGGCGGTCCTTCTCACGGGAATACTTCTCTTCCATCTTTTCAAGTTCAGGCTTCAGGTGTTCGACTTGCTTTCCGGCTTTCACAGCGCGCAACTCGAGTTCACGGACACGGATCTCCCGCTCGTTGAGAAGTGCTTCTTGAGTTTCTTTTTCGATCTCTCGTTCAATGATTTCTTTTTCCAAAACTTCGTTTTCTGTTCGTGCGTCAAACAGGTCTTTCTCGACCCCTTCGTAGGCAGCGAACAACTTCTGAAGACGGTCGGTCTCAGTAGCGAGTTGCTCCTCAAGTTGTTGAATTCGAATCTCTGGCGTGACGGTCCCTTCTTCTGTCATGGTATCACCGGGAGGCAAGCCTCCATGTGAGTCCACATAACTCCACCCTATCAAGCCGACGCCTAAACGACCCTGCAAAAGGGCTTGAAATGAGCATCTTTTTCATTCGGAAACAGAATCTGTAGCAGCGACCAATTCCCTTGCAATGCTCACTTCCCCCATGGAATGCCCGGCATCGGCGACAATGATCAACTCGCTCTTGGGCAGCACTTTGTGCAATTCCCAAGCACTGCGAGCGGGGCACACCACATCATAGCGGCCCTGGACAATGATGGTTGGAATGTGAGCTATCGTTGACGCGTGGTTGAGAATATGAGCCTCTTCGACAAAGATGGCGTTGATGAAATAGTGGCATTCAATTCGAGCAAAGGCCACTGCAAAATCAAGATCCTCTGCCTTCTCAAGGTAGGACGGGTCTGGAAACAACCTGCTGGTCGCCATCTCCCAACGGGTCCACTGCTGAGCAGCCGCCCTACGAACCTCCCCCTCATCGCTCGTCAAACGAGCGTAATACGCTTCGATAAGGTTGGACTGTTCCGCTTTTGGAATGTGTTCTCGGTATGGCTCGAAGGCGTCGGGAAAAATATGACTGGCTCCGTCCTGGTAGAACCAGTGCAACTCGCTTTTCCGACACATGAAGATGCCTCTGAGGATCAGACTTTGCACGCGGTCTGGGTAGGTCTGAGCATAGATCAGGGACAATGTAGAGCCCCACGACCCACCGAACACGTGCCATTGTTCTACACCGAAAGAGACCCGGAGGGCTTCGATGTCAGCAACCATGGCTTGGGTCGTGTTGTCTCTCAATTCCGCATGAGGAACCGACTTGCCACAACCACGCTGATCAAACTGGATAATATTGAATTTAGCTGGATCGAAATACTGGCGGTATGCAGGTTGCCCGCCTCCACCCGGCCCACCATGAATAACCACAACGGGAATGCCATCGGCGTTGCCCGATTTCTCCCATGCAATGGTGTGTAAATCTGTGACCTGGAGCATGCCTGAATCGTAGGGTTCAACCGGGGGGTATAGCACATCATCAAGCGTGGTCGTTGTATCGAGCATGGAATTGGCCAAAGAACGGTAAACCATGTGCCTTTCGTTTGAGGGACATGTTCAAGGAACGGCCAACCAGCCCGACAATCATGGGCACAAGAAGCGCAACTGACTTGTTTTCGGAATGGGCGATGAAGAACAAGGACGAGGGCATGGAACGTGGTCATGCCGCATCGGTGACCGAAATGCTCGATATGTCATTGGCACAGATGAAAGCACCATTTTCTGCCATTGACGTCGGCTGCGGGAACGGTTGGGTGTGCAGAGCGTTAGAACAAATCGAAGGGTGTGCTAAAGCGGTGGGTGTCGATGGATCTGAGGCCATGATCAACAAAGCAAGGACCCTCGGCGAAGGTGAGTTTCACCTGGCAACATTGCCGGGTTGGAAACCAACTGAGCGCTTTGACCTCATCCATTCCATGGAGTTCTTGTATTACCTTACCGATCCAATTTCGATGCTCAAGTTGTTGCATGATGAGTGGTTGAATGAAGGCGGTGTACTTGTCGCAGGCGTCGACCATTACCTCGAAAATGAAGACAGCCACGGTTGGCCCTCTGCCCTTAATGTCCACATGACAATGATGAGCGAAGATGAGTGGGGCCGAGCGATGGAATCTGCTGGTTTCGTTGACGTGGTCATGCATCGTGCAGCGGCGAGCGATTCATTTGTCGGTACGCTTGTGATGATGGGGAAAAAGCAAGTGGCTTAGTTCTCTTGTTCTGGAAGTGTAAAGCCAAGTGAACTTCCCTCAGGACCACAAAGCCGAATTGATCCGGTAAAGAACGGGCAGGTTTGGCAGTGGGCCTCATCCGCACCTGAAAGCCTTGCAGGCTCCTCAATCATATCGGGAACTGCGGCAAGGCGCCCAATCCACTCCAGCTGTTCTTCAAGATCTTCTCGAGCTTTTGCAAAAGCATCCTTCGATAGTTGGATCATACGTCCAGAAGCACCGACCAAGAGGGCTGGAGGTAAAATTTCACGTTGCAGTTCTTTGGGCTTTTGCAACTCAATCGCTTCGAGGGCAAGAGAGTACAATGTCAGTTGGAGGCGGTGCTCGTGCAACAATTCCTTTTCGGCATCCGTTGAGGCGGTTGGGTCCAAGACATCCCCTTTCACCCGTTGCAGCGGGGTGCCCTTTTCTGAATCGTGAACATTGAACCCATCCCTGCATCCTCGAGTTTTCAAATCGACAATTTGCAAGTATCCTTTGTCCTGCTCATCACGGAGGGCCAAGACGAGGTCTGCCCGGCCATCGAACACCAAATTTAGGTGCTCTAAAGCAGAAGTCTGGATTGGCCCAGACACATCGAACTTTGTCCGAACCAATCCTGCAGTTGAAACTGGATGGCGGTGGTAAAACGGCAGTTCCGTTCGAAGGCCCTCGACTTGGAAGCCATTGTGAACTTCCCCATCTGCCAACCGTCCGAGCAAGCCCTCTCGGACCAAGCGGCCCAAATGGGCCAATCGTTCGGCAGTTCGTTTTGCGAGGTGGATATCTTCACCGTGTTCGCTTCGAGAGAGGCCTTCTTCGGCGAGGACAGCATCTATTGTGGCGTCATCATCAAGCCGGTCTTCACCCTCAAATTGCCATGAAATCGGCAGAATTGTTGAATGTGGTAGTGTGGATTTCGAGGGATTGGAAAGCCCCAATTCCACCAAACGGTGCATCATGGTACCGAACACTGTCGCCGGGGGGAAACGGGGTGCTATTTTCGTGGATTGCTTTTGATCAATGAACAAATTGAAGCGTTCTGGAACCCAACCCTTCACTTCGCTTAACCAGTGGCGTCGGCGACAGTTTCTGCTGGTATCAAGGCCGTGGGCTGTCATCCGAACTGATTCATTCAATTCCAGCACGGGGAGGTTGAACTCGGGCTCTTCTGCACCCCCTACAACCTTTGACTCGATTGTTTGCCAGGTTGACAAAGGCGTGGGGAGTGTTGCTGCTCCAAAACAATCTGGATGGTGGTAGATTCGAATCGAAGGTACGGCTTCGTCGCCAAGACCTGCCTGCTCCATAAGTGCGCAGGGGTCCAATGAGAGGGTTCTGTCGCCGTAAGGACGAAGACGGGTATGTTCCAAATCCCCCTCCACCAACCAAGGTGAAGTTTCATCTCGGCTTTCATAGGCAAGATTGCGCAAACCTTCAAGCCACATCCCCCCCATTGTGCTCTTGGAGGCTTTGGTCTTGACCTCGAGATGGCCGGTCGAGGAAGGCATCCTAAGATTGGAGTATGAACCGACTAAGATCAGTCTGTTGCGTGCGCGAGTCAGTGCCACATAGAACGAGCGGCGCCGTTCGGCTTGTGTTTGAGCCTTGTCGAGGGCGAGCGTGAATTCCCACAACCCATCTTGTGGACGAGCAATTGAACGCCATGGGTTAATTCTCCCAGCAATAATTTGTGGGGTGACCAAGACGTTTTCTTTGGTGTTAAGAACAGTGTCTTTGGATCCAGCTTTGAATAAACCGGCGAGGAAAACAACGTCTGCTTCAAGCCCTTTCGCATTATGTACGGTCATGATTCGAACGGCACCCCCAGCAGGGACATTGGTCGTTGGTGGGCCCTTATTCCCGAGCCCTTGTAATTCACACAGCCGGGCATGAATGGCAGCGGCTTCGTGACCGAGATCATTGCCAATCGAGGCAATCAGAGCAAACCATGCTTCAGCGTTTTGACGCTCCGAATCGTCTGGGAAGGCAACCAGCAAATCAGAATGGTCGAGGATTGCGTCAATGATGTCGTACAGTGCACCCCTTCGTACTAACGACCCAATATGATCGAGCAAAGCGGCGACAGAGGGGGTTGGGGCATGGTTTTGCATGTGGCTCCACCAATCTCCAGCAGGTGTTGTTTCCATCAATGTTTGAATTTGTGAATCGGTGAAACCGAGCACAGGGGAGCGAGCCAAGCCAAGGACGCCCGCACGAGACGTAGGGTTCGCAATCAAATCCAAAGCCGCCATAAGTGGCTGAACGATTGGACGGGCAAGCAGTGCGCCTTGCCGGTCGGCAACGACAGGAATGCCTCGTGATTGCAAACGGCGGATTAAATCTGGAACATGTGTTCTTGAATGCACGAGGATCATAACATCCGATGGACCGATTGTTTGGTGGTGTTCTTCTATGGGCACATAAGCCGAATTGGTTGCGCTCCATACTCGTGTTTCTCGACCTTCGAGAAGAGCTGAAAGACGTGCTGCAATCAACTCGTGTTCGAGATGAACGGGGTTTGATTTGGGATTGGCAAACGCGTCTACGGGCACCATGAGGTCTGTAGAGCGTTCCCCTCCTTCGCTGGTCAAAGGCATAAGCCATTCAAGAATTCCAGCAGCATCTCCTTCATCCCGCTCTGGTACTAAGTCCTGTGCCGATGCATGCCAATCCCCCGGCAAGAGGTGGTGGCGAGAGGCAAAGACATCACGGAAAATGCCGTTCATTGTGTGGACCAGTGATGGTTTGGTTCGATAGTTGCTGGTCAGATCAATGAGTCCCAATCCGCGATCGGCCTGTCGTTCATCGCCTGAGAATTCTGGCGCATAGGCTTCTAATCCATCCCCTAAGCTCACATGCTCCCATTCCTGGGAGACCGCTTTTTCAGATGAAAGGGAATTGGCTGCGATGAAAGCTGATGTTTCACCGCCCGCCCCGATTGGACGAGGGTCTCTTCCGTGACCTTCTCTTCGAAGACCTTCGGGCCATCTGTCTTCGAGCAATTCGATCTCGTTGGCCATTTTGATGGCGGCTACGGCACGCCTCATCACCGAAACTTCGGCCTGACGGAACCTGTAGATGCTTTGTTTCATATCGCCAACAATGCACACCGTTGGGTCCCAAGGGCCAAGCGGGCGATCCGGTTCATCGTGTTCCAGTGCACGATGGCCCCATAGGCGAGCAAGGAGACGGAAATGTGCTGGGTTCGTATCTTGGTATTCATCGATGATGAAGGCGCGGAATTGGCGTCGGAGCACTTGCAACGTGTAGAATCTGCGTTGCAAATCAAGGACACAGGCTTCATCGTCTCCAGCCAGCGTGAGTGCCCTCGAGATGTGGTGGTCTGTCCAAGGCTCTTGCCCGAGGTCATCAAGGGCGCTGACAACGCTTGGTGGGTAATCATAACGCACCATATCAGGGCAACGAGCCAGCAAAAGATCTGCCGCCATATTCTGAATGTCAGCGAAATCATGGACGCCTTCTTGGGCTTTTAATTGCGTCAAAATATCTTTGCAAGCCTCGTGAACCCGCAGTAAATCGAGCATGATCCTCGATTGGAGGGATGAACCAACCCTCATGCCTGAAGCGGGAGGTATTTCCTCTGGAAAGTCCACTTCGAGTTCGAACAAATCATGAGTTGAATCCGCTGCGATGTAGGGCGAATCGATTCGAGGTGAGACGAGCGTTGAGCATCGACCCATCAGTGTGATCAAACGTCCTCGCTCAGAATTGAGGAGTGCTGACATGGCCGAGCCGAGTCCCTGAGCCGCTGCAGATATGGTTTCTTTTTCAGATTTAGAAATGCCCACCGCTTTGGTTTTCGTCAGCAAACCTGCGTGCCAGCCGGTTTTTCGAGCGGGAGGAAGCGACCCCTTTGGGAAAAAATTCGTATCGGTCCCATCGCTTTTGATGGAGCCTGCTGATGCAATAGCGACGCCCCAAACCCACTGGGTGCGGACAATCGGGTCTTCTTCAAACCCATAGCGGGCCATGTGCATGAGGTGGTTGAATCGTGTTTGCTCGGTCTCGGCAGCGGCTTGTGCCGGTGTGACGTACCCTTGGGCGTGGTCAAGGTACAAATCCACATACTGATTAAGCAAGCCATGGAGTTCCAGTGCGAAGTCGTCGATATGTTCCTCAATAGTTTGAGTAAACATTTCCAAAAAGAGTGGTTCGGGTAATTCCGAATCTTCTGAAAGGGGCGCCCCTAATCGCGCCGCCCGTGTTTCAATGGCCCTCTTTGCCTCTTCGACAAACAGGGATTTGTTGAGCATTCCCGACAACACTACTGAGGCTTGCTGTTGGCCGCCTAAGGCCACAGTAAGTCTGTTTCTTGCTTCGATGAATGAATTCACATAACCGAGCACACCCGCTTCTTGGGCGTCCCCCACCGTTCGTATTCGCCACGCAGAATGAAGCGCTTCCTCAATGAGAAGGGGTGCTCGTTCGGTCGCAATCTGTTCTTTGCTTGGATGAACTGCAACCAAATCGAGATGGGGGCTTAGCAACTGAGAAAGGAAGGCGTCAATGGTCGAGATCGGGGCCTCATCTAGGGATGATAGCAGCATCTCAATGTCTGCGTCTGATTTGATTCTAGGGTCGAAAATTCCCACGTAATCATCCGATGTAACCTGTGATTTTCGGGTCGCTGCGACCCTTGCACGGATTCGAGCCTTCAACTCTGAAGCGGCTTTTTTGGTGAATGTGATCGCTACAACTTCGCTTGGAAGCAACCCCTTCCACTCCTTTCGGTCTGTCCGCTCTCGAGCAGGTGCTCGCAAGGAGCCGTGGCCACTCAAAGGCTCTCTCGGCCCGTTGGGTAAAACCAATGTAGAGCGTTGCATAGCTGAAAGGAGGTGTTGCACATACCGTTCTGCCATCACCGTAGTTTTCCCGGTGCCAGCACCGGCGTCAAGAGCGATGTGGCGATCAATATCCAGTCCCAACCGCTGACTTTGATTGAATGGGATTCGATTGTTGCTCATCGTGCTTCACCTCCAAGAACCGAAGAAGGGCAGATTGACCTGACCTTACAAAAAGAACAGGAGCTACTTGGCACCGGATGGACAAGTCCCGCTTCTGCGGTATCCACGGCTCTGCGAGCTGTTTGCAGGCGTTCGGCAATCCATGCTCTGAATCCATTGCTCTCATAATCTGAATCGTCAACAAAACGGAATTGTGCCGAGGTAACGTCGGTTCTCTCTCCAAGTTCAACCCCCTCAAGATAGGGCGTGATTTCTGGATCCAGTTCTACATAATGGGTTGTAAATTCACCCACTTCAACAACGCTCACCCCTACCACTCGATCGCCTGGATGGGCCAGTTCCCACGCCCGGGCATAAAGCCCCAATTGGACTTCATTGAACAACGCCTTCAGGTGGCGCTCTCCAGTTTGTTTTACCTTGGGCCCGTTGACTGTTTTCAAATCCCGTATGATCACAAATCGTTTTGCAGGCCCCTGTTTGGAGGGTTGGCGCAAATTGGTGATTGCCGGTTCACCCTCCAAAGTAAGAAGACCGTCTTGAATCGCCTTTTCCACCATATTGGGGGCGAGTTTGAGTTCATCCACTCGGTCGATATTGCCTCGGATTTTGAACGGTGAGGGTTGGCCCAAGTCGTTGGTCGCATCCAATTCAACGGAAGTGGCCCCCGAAGTTGCAACTGGCCATTCACAAGCAATGGGGGCCGCATTCCTCAACCCGTAATCAGCAACAAGCATTCGGCCGATTCGACCTCCAATTGGGAGTTCGAATTCCCCCTCCAAATGAGCGCGCCATTGTGATGGTCCAACACCGATTAAATCTCTGCACCGATGGGCTGCAATGGCGTCATTACGTTTCAGCCATGGCACTGATTCTTCCAAGTGAATTAAAATTGAAGACCAACCGGATGCCGGGGTTGGATTGATGCCCTGATGAAGGGGGTAGGATTCCGACAAAGCATGACTGCCGACCGGCACCTGGTGGGCGCTCAAAAGAGCTGCTTCTGCATCGTGAATTATTTGGCCGCGAATTCGATGATCAAGGTCTTCACTTTCCTCTTCTTGTGCCTCTGCTTTCAAGTGACCCGTGGCCCATGCCTGCCTTGGGCAAGTCAGCCAAGGCTGGATGCGGCTTGCCGACCAGACCTTGCGGTTGACGCCCTTGGTTTTGACCCCGAGCACATCAAGCAAAGCCCCTTTCGGAAGATGAGGGGGCGGGAGGGGGCGTGGATCGATTGAAACGCCTCGTATTCGAGCGCTTTTACGCATACCAAGATGGGGCCATGTCACTTGTTCGCGGCTGCCAATCTTGGCTTGATTGAAAGTGGGGTCAAGGATGAACAAATCGGTGGTGGCAATCTGATTTCTCACCGCCCATGGCATGTACTCATTGTCTTCTAACTCAGTAAACGTAGGTTGGCGTTGAATTCTATCATTGGTGATTGATGATTCGTGCGCCATTGCGACAGCATGTGGAGCATTGAGGCGCCCCCTTTCCTCACCATTTCCTCTCAAACCAAGGCCGGTCCTTTGGCGATTGTCTCGACTTCTGTGCCCTGAGCGTATACCCATGACTGAACCATCGACCACTTCCATTGTGAAAGGTCGAGGAGTGAGCCACTGGTGTTCTGGAGTCGTTGGGTCGTACTGCCAAGCACGATGCGCATCCTCGCCAGCAATTGAATGCTCGGGGAGGAACTCTGGAGCGCCTTGGAACTGGATGTATTCTCCCGTTCGTTGTGCGTCATTCAACCATTCTGCAAGAGGTGCTGCGGGCCCACCGCCTTCTTCGAGGGTGCTGTCAAACACCACCACACAGGGGGCAGCATTGAACAGATGACGAAGGTGATGGCGGCCTTTTCGGACGGCAAGGTCGGTGTGAAGCATGCCCAATTTCAGTTTGGTTGGAGGATCAAGCCAGGGGATCTTAGGCATTTTCATTGACCATGAATCCACATCCATGCCGACCATAAGCACGAGGTCTGCATGCACGCCATGTGCGTTTTCAGGCGTGAGAACCTGGACATCTCGGCTCGATGTTCGTTCGCTCGGGAAGTTGACCCCTGCAGCCAATCGTTCAATGTGTTCGATAAACAGGATCCCCGATGTCGGGGTTTTCAACCCGGCCTTGTCGAGCATTTCACCGCTTTTCCCGTTGGCTTCGATGAGGAGTTGTAAGGCTGGTAATGTTGGGTCATAGATTCCATCGCGTCCAGCTAATTGTTCCCAATCAAGGTTAGCAAGCACATGATTGAACCATGAGCTGCCGCTCTCAAGAACCGCTGGCAGAGGAAGTGATTCGCCTGTGCTGCATCCAATCAAACGTTGATTGAGAACACCACGATCATCGCCTTCAATGAATGGCGCCCAAAGGTGAGCAACGCATTGCAACCACCACTGTGTTTCTTCCAGAGCCTGGAGCGCTTGTTCAGACTCGCGGCCAAGTTGAGGTCGGGCGTTCCGCAGCGTTCGAACCCATCGCGAAAGAGCCCCTGGCCCGCCCCTTACGTGGAAACTTCTTGAGAGGTTTTCAAGGACTTCAGAATGGGGCCTGGGTACCCAATCTTCCTTGGTTGGATGGGCGGCATGGGCGACTGTTCCGTTGATGATCGGCAGAGCCTTGTGAGACATAAGGCCCCTGAGTTGAGCCATAGCCCATGCTTCAGAACCTGTCCCCAATCGAAGCATACGAATGAGGTGGTTGATCCCTGGGGCCGTATTGAGGGGTGCAGTCCCACGTCCCAGATGTATTCCGAGGTCTGTCAGTCGAGAACGCCAGCGTTCTTCATTTGAATCTGCAAGCCCGTCAATCACCAACACACTGCCTTGGTTCGACGCTTTGTAATTTCGAAGGAGGTCGACTGCCGCCTCAAAGGCGTGAGCCCTTTGATGGAGTTGAACCCTGTGCAAATTCGGCGGTTTTGTTGCAGTTTGTTCCGCCTCTTTTGGAGTGAGGACGTCGTGCGGTGGAAGCCAGGATGGGAGGGTTTCTTGCGTGACGTAAGGCACATCATCGATGTACGCCCCATGAAACCCGAGTCTAAACGAACCGGGGTTGCAGAGATGATGTACGGGTCGATGAAGCGCGATTGTCCGCAGAAAACTCATTTGTGATTCAGTGTAATCTGGTGCGGTGTCGAGCATGAGGACGCCATCAACATCGTTGAGGGTGAAGGGGGTTGGACCGGCTTTCAATGCCTCACATGCCGTTTTCTCGACCAAAGCGGGGTGCGTTCCCTCCAAGAGTTGACCAACTTTGCGCAAGATGCGGTCGTATTCTCGCGCACCTGGGTCTTCATCCCAAGACCAAGGATGATCGAGTTGCATGAGCGTGCGATGAAGCGTAGCCAGTCGCTCTGTATTGCGGGGTTGCCAAACACGACGTTGTTTGGACGGGGCGAAAAGGAGAGGGAAACCGTTGTTTTCGGCTTGGGTCTTCGAAAGAGCGTGAACAACGCTGAACAACCCCGGCCCGTCTTGGAGCTTGCGCGGTAATTTGAGATCTAAATGAACGAGATCAACGAGACGATCAAGGGTGAGGTGGTGCGTTGTATCCGCTGAAAGGCCGTGGCTGGCAAGCAATTCGAGACCTTGGCGACGGGATGATTCACTCGGGTAGATCACCAAGATTCCGTCGGCTTTACCGTTGAGGAAGGCCTCACGCAACCATCCTGGAAAGTGGCCAGAAACTGGCTGCACCTCGAGGGTTATGGCAGGTGATTCTTCGCTCATGGTTCGGCCTCTTCTTTACCAGTACAGTCGAGGGTTTTTGAGGAACACGGTGTTTTTTCTAGGA
>DAFX01000097.1 GCA_002495535.1 Euryarchaeota archaeon UBA433 | reverse complement strand
TTGGCGGGCAGGCCAAACCGCGTGGCCCAAGGCCGTTCAATCACGTCATGGGCTCTCATCGCTCTCAAGACGTCAGCCCACGAGTTACCTTTTCCTGCCTTCTTTGCGACCACCCATGAGGGGTTCACAGATGAATCGACGCCGTAGCCATGTTCGGCCAAGACTTCAGCCATCCATGGCGCGATGTAGCCAGCAGGGGCGCGAAACCACTGGCGGAAATGGGCGGGAGCGCGCTTGCTTAGGATCGCCGTAGCCTGCTTCAGCGCTGAAGAGAACCCATCTTTGTCTTCGGGCCAAGCCGACCAAGAGCGATGGGTGAGTCCGTGACATCCGACCGTTAAGCGCTCGCCGTAGGTTGCTAAGACGCCGTCAAACCAATCGCCAAATCCGTCCGATTCAAACAAGTCTGCAATCACAAACAGCGTCACAGGATGGGTTGTGCTTGCCAGCCATGATTCGAACGCAATCATCGCTCTTGTGTACGCATCGGAAAGATCCGTGTTCGAAGCTGGGTGCTTGCTGCGCTTGGGGTGGCCTTGGGCGGATGGAATGTGACGCAGGTCATCGAAATCGACGGTTAACCAGGTGCGCTGCAATGCCTCACCCCCTGGGCAGGTCGATGATGTGAAGGCGATGGGGTACGGTCCGTTCACCGATTTCAATACCAATGAATTCCTCCACGATCTCACCCTGCCACGCTTGACATATTCGAGTTGCAGTGGCGAGGCCCGCTGTGTTATGGGGGTGAACCGTAATTTCAATTCGGTGGTGCTCTTGTTCGTTACGAGCGCGCTCGTCAAGCCATGAGAAGATCCTATTGGCAGCCATGATAGCGATGCCCTGGCGCTGAAACGACGGGCGAACCCAGTAACCAAGGTTGTATGAGGAGCCAACAAGTTGCAGTTCATCACCAAGCCCAATTAGGCCAATGAAGTCGTTTGTTTCTGCGTTGCTCACCCACCAGAAATGCAGCCGGTCGGCACCGGCTTGGCTCTCCACATCGAACAGCATGTCGCTCAATTGGCCTTGGACGTTGGTTGAGGCATCAAGCCATGGTAGTGCGGTTTGAGCAGCGTTTGGGTCTTCATTGTAGGCTTCGAGCAAGAAGGGTAGGATCGACTTGTTGACCGGTTTGAGCGACAAACCACGGTCGAGTTCAAGTTCAGGTGTCATCGGTTATGCCCCTTTGCTGAGTTGAGCGACTGCAGCGGTTACATGTTCATCGTTTGGATGCACGTGTTGAGCCATTGCCAGCGTCCACTGAAGGTGTTCTTCACGGCCAAGATGGCGCATGGCCATGCCGATGTGAAGCAGCATGTCGAGGTTGCCTTCCAAGTGTGGGCCAAGACGATCGAGCGTTTGAGCCGCTTCAGGAAGTTTACCCGCTTTGATTGCCTCCATGACCGCCACCACTTCTCGATAGACTTGGCGAGGGTCCCATGATTCTTTTGCCGGCCAAGGCCAAATCCTTGAGGCGTTTTGTGGTTCAGGCGCCTCAGGTGCCGGTTCATGCTGTGCATCATCAGGCAGTTCAGGCGTTTCAGGTTGACTGGTGGCCTGTGCCACGTGGGGCGCCACTGGAGCCACATCGGTGGCTGGCGCATCAGTGTCTGGAAGGTCCGGTGTGGCGACAACAGGTTGAATTGGCTCTTGCATTGGTTGGCCAACGGCTTTTGCCACCGGTAAAGGGACAGAAGCAGGTGCTTCTTCGCCGGGGAGATCAGGCAGTTCCGGGGTCATCGCCACGGTGCCTGCGGCCGGACCGACGCTGCCCATGAGGTCGTCATCGCTCTCGGTCTTGTTCATTGGAGAGTACAGATTGCCAAGTCCTGTGTGCACGGGTTCAGCCACTTCTGACATTGGGTCGTGTGCTTCAATTTCAAATTCGACAGGCGTTGCTGGCGCATCGCTTGAATCCAATTCGATTTCATCTGGCGTCTCATATTCCACCGTTTCGGAAAGCGTTGGGTTGCCCGCTTTGATGAAACCAAGGTCTTCACCATCTTCTTCGCCCAGCAGCTGGCCCTGGTCGATATCGACGGTCACCTCGCCCATGGACAACACGGCTTCAACCGCGATATCTTCTTCCTCGTCAAAGACCTCGTCGCTCATCAACGTGGCCATCAGTTCATTGCCTGATGATGAAGGTGTTGCCATCGGCTGGTCACGTGCGGATTTATTCAGGGAGTAATAGCACTGAGCGCATTGATCGGCCCCTTCAGGGTTGACAAATTCACAGTAAGGACAGACTTCACCATCAACCGAATCCTGTTTCCTCTTTCGAAACATGGTCTGCACCCCGACTCCGTCGTCCTACATTTCCGGTTTAAGTCAATGGGTTTCTCGTCCCCGAGAGGCGTCATTGCAGAAGGCATACGCTGATGGGGTGGGCCGAGTTCCATGAAACATGGAGGAGCGAGGCAGTGTTCGGCGCATGAACAGCAGCGCTGCTCAAAAGAAAGCCGACCGAGACATCGCAGGCGAGATGCCATTGAAGTGGCAACGCGGCCAAGACCATTTCACCCGTTTCACCGCACTGATACGTCGCGAGCTGGACGACGAAACGGCGATGGTCGAAGAACGTTGGAAATCGTGGTCAAAGCAACGTCTTCTTGGTGCAGGCTTGGCCCTTTTTGATCTCAATGGCCGAGGCCAGGGTCGCTTCTTTGGAGAGCCGATTTTGGTGTTCGAAAACCGGCAGGGCTCGCGCCTGCCAATCCATCGATTCGGCCATGGTGATATCGTGTTGATTTCTCGTGCTCGCCCCTGGGGTGAGAAGGTGGTCGAAGGCATCGTTTTGGACCGAGGCCCAACGCGTATTCGCGTGGTTGTTTCAGAAAAACCCAAGGATTTGAAAAAAGGCACTTGGCGTCTTGATCGAGGCGCCAACCGCGTGGCGCACGATCGTATGCATGAAGCCCTCTCGACCTTTCATTCAAGCGAAGGCGAAGGAGGCACGGTGTTGCGCGATTTGTTGCTCGGCTCGCTTCACGACATGGAAACTTCTTCTGCACGGCCTCCTGAGATCCACGGGCAAAAACGCCGTGGGCCCATTGGCATCGCCAAAATGACCCTCAATTCTTCTCAACGCCAAGCGGTTGAATCGGCAATCGAACGCAGACTCACCCTTATCCAGGGGCCCCCGGGGACGGGGAAAACTCATACCGCGGTGCATCTTCTTTCAGCCTTCGTGAACCTCGGGCGAGGTCCAGTGCTCGCCACAGCCGAATCAAACGTAGCGGTTGATAATTTGCTGGAAGGGCTGCTTGAATTGGGTGTCAATGCGGTGCGTATTGGGCGGCCAGTCAAGGTGCGGGAGCATTTGCGACAAGCCACCCTTGATGCGCAAATCGAACACCATCCCATGCAAGACGAACTCCGATTTATCAGGGAACAAAACGCCGAACTCCGCCGAAGTCTTGGCGGCCTCAAGGGCAAAGAGAAGGGTATGGCGCATCGTGAAGTCAATCGTAATTTCAAGGAAATGCGAGCCATTGAGGGCAACATGATCTCGTCGGTCTTAGACGGCGCTGAAGTCATCTGTGCCACCACGATTGGAGTCGGCCACAACCTCTTGCGAGACAGGCGTTTTCCGGTCGTGCTAATGGATGAAGCCACCCAAGCCAGCGAGCCGAGTGCCCTGGTGCCTATCACTCGAGGCTGCCGTCAATTGGTCCTTGTCGGCGATCACAAGCAATTGCCTCCAACCGTGATCAGCGAGGCAGCGCAGAACGGTGGACTTGGCCAATCCCTGTTTGAACGGCTCACTGAGTGCGGTGTCGCAACACACATGCTGACTACGCAATACAGGATGCACCCCACCATCAGGGAATACCCGAGCGCTCGATTTTACGAAGATCGTTTGGACGACGGGTGCACTCCAGCCGAGCGACCGCCTGCAGCCGGGTTCCTGTGGCCCGATTGGGACCATCCTGTGGCTTTCGTACCCGTCGATGGTTCAGAAATTGTGGACGACGAAGGCAGCAGCAAATCCAACCTCGACGAGGCGGCAAAGGTACTTTCCATCGTCAGCGGACTGTTGTCCGCAGGGGATTTGGTGCCGTCCGACATTGGTGTGATCACGCCCTACAGCGGTCAAGTGAGGCTGCTCACCGATTTGTTCGAACAGGCGGGCGGCCGGGATGACAACGGCCCGTTTGCGGGTCTTGAAATCAAAAGCGTCGACGGCTACCAAGGCCGAGAAAAAGAAATCATTGTCTTTTCAGCCGTTCGCGCCAATGACAACGGCGAGATTGGTTTCCTAAGGGATCGCCGCCGCCTCAATGTAGCCATCACGCGTGCTCGTCGCGGCCTGATCGTTCTTGGCAATCCTAAGACGCTGCGCCATGATGGCACCTGGCGGGCTTGGTTGGACTGGGCCGAAGAACGAGCCTTGTTCGCTTGGCACGTGACCCATGGCTGAACTCAACAGCCAATACTTGACAAAGGGCAGGTACCACGGTTCAGCATGGCCGAGAGTCCAGTCAGTTTGCATCAAGGGGGCGGGACCCTCGCACAAGCCGTTCTCGCTTCAGCCCCCGAGGGGATGTTGATTGCACCGGTGTGGAAGCGAGTCGCAGCGTACATGCTTGACGTGATTGTTTTGACGCTGCTGTTGCATTTCCTAACAGGCCAACAACTGATGATCTTCATGTCCGACTTTTCCCTCCTTGCAGAGGGGCCAAAGTACATCGGTGCGTTTGCAGTCAACTGGTTTTTGTTCCTCGGTGCTCACTATCTGTACTTCAAATGGACCGGCCGCACCATCGGGCGCTCGCTCGCCCAGCGCGGACTTCGCATTGCCATTGTTCACGACAACGGCACACCTCTCGAGGACCACCATTGGGGGCCGCGAGCGGTTGGCAAGATGATCTACCTCATCCCAATCATTGGCCCGTTGTGGTTCGGATTGCGCGACGTCATTCGAGGCCGTTCAAAAGAGAGTGAATATCGAACCTCAATCGACAAAGCTCATCATACCGTCGCGGCAGTCGACTGGTCGTTGCCCTCCGAAACCCGACTTCGGTTGCGTTGAATTGAAGTAGGACTTCGTTGAGTGGCAGAACAGGTGAGCACATGAGCGACGAACACAGCGCACGAACCTCTTCGCTTGAAGCACGCCTGTTGTCGGTGAAGATGGAAATCGATGACGACGATGAAGACGTGCTGTTTGTCACCATCGATATGACCAATGAGGCAGCGATTCCAATCGGTGGACTCTCCGCTTACATTACCACGAGTTCAGGTACGAAAGTTGAGCCTTTGACCGCCATCACCTCCCTCGGCCCGGGGCTCACCCGTACCTTTTCCTTCGAATTCCAACTCGACACAGGGACATGGACCTACTCAATTTCCGGAAGCGGCCAAAACCTTTCCCTCGGCCCTTATGAAGCAGACTTCACCTTTGAAGCGCAAGAAGGGCGCTCCTTTGGCAACGCCATCGGATCAAGCCTTTTCAGTGGTGCATTTGACGCCAACCTTGACGCCTTTGGACAAGTTCAAGAAAAAGAATTGATCGATCCTTCATCCGTTGTGATGACCTCGTATCATGGCGAAAACGCGGCCGGTGGGGCTACAAAAGTCAAACTCGGTGAAGCCGAGAAAGCCAAGACTTCAGAAGAAGGCCCTCGGACGCCGCCTTGGGCAAAATCAGAGCCTGAACCACCCTCAAGCGACCCGCTTGGTCAAAGTGATCCTTTGCTTGCACCACTTGGCGGCTCCCCGTCCCAACCAGAGCCAGAACAAGATGCCCCGGTCGATTTACTCGCCCTTCCACCTCTTGACTCGACCCCTGCCCCGGCAGAAGAAGCAGCGCCAACGCCACCAGTGGTGACCGCTGCGACCCCTCCGACGCCCCCTTCGACTCCGCCGCCCTCTGGCCCTCCTTCCGGTCCGCCTTCCGGTCCGCCTTCCGGTCCACCATCTGGCCCTCCATCTGGTCCTCCGAGTGGCCCTCCATCAGGTCCCCCTTCCGGTCC
>DAFX01000034.1 GCA_002495535.1 Euryarchaeota archaeon UBA433 | reverse complement strand
TTTGTCCCACCGTTGCCAGAGCGTCCGATTGAGACCGCGACAAGCGATGAGTCTGGTGAAAATTCGACATCATTGACATAATCCCCGCTGCCAACATCGACACCGATACTGCCGTGGACTGAGGACAAATTCGTGCTGTGATAGATGTTCATCGTGTCGTCATCAAGACCTGCGGCGATGTACTGCCCGTCTGGTGACCACGCCACTGAGGTCACATCACCGCTGTTGGTGTTGGCATTCACGGACCGGGTGTTGATGTGGGTTGACGCGTTCCAAATTCGTACAAAACCATCTTCTGAACCTGTGACGATGAATTCTCCGCTCGGTGAATAATCGACATCATTGTAATTGACGTTGGAGTTGGTTGTGAATTCATTTTGGAAGTTCGGGTTGTTGATTGACCAGCCATCGTTGAAGTCTGAGGTCCCATCGCCATCGCGGTCTGGGCAACCGTCTCGATCGACGGTCGAAGTGCCCGCTGCCCATCGACAATCATCGACAGAATCTTCGACACCGTCCCCGTCGGAATCAGCCCCCATAGCAAGAGGAGATAGAGCCATAACCGACATCAAAAAAATCAACAAGATGCCACTTAGTCGTCGAGACATGGGCGTCCGTGCTTTTAGCCATAAAAGGTCTTGTGGTTCAAATGTGTAAACAAACTATGCTGAAGGAAGGATAAATTTTCGAACACAGAAGGGAAGCGTTGAGAAAGAAGGTCGGCACAGCCGTAGGTGTGAGCGAAGGTCTTCCGAAGGTCAGTGTTGCGGTTTTGGACCGCGTCCTGCTTCATTTGAACGACAACGAGGCACAAGCCGATCGCTATGTGGTCGGGCCGGAACTGACGCGACCTGGAATCGCCGAGGCATGCGCCCAACATCCACCTAACGTGAGCCGGGCGATGCGCTCGCTGCTGAAAGATGGCGCGGTTGAAGAGCACACACGATCCATTCGGGGCGAAGATCGAAGGCAGAAAACATGGCAACTGAGCGATCTTGGTCGTCAACGGGCTGTTGAGCGGCACGCTGAACTGGGTCAAACCAAAATCCTCCTGCGAAACAATGAGGGAGATCTGCTGGAAATTCATGCAAAAGAAGCCGCTGCCCGGCTTGAGGCTGATATTTCCCTGCTCCAGGTCCTCTTGCATGCTCAACACGAAGGCGTGCTCACCTATGGCGATATTCGCTTTGGACGAATCCAACGGTCAGATGATGACATGCCTGCACCGGGCCGATTGACGCCGATGACAGGAGCCCACGCCACCTACAACAACCGACCTCCTCAAACGCGCCCAGTTCACGGAAGGGAGACGGAACTTGCAGCCTTGCAATCTTGGTTTGAAAAGCGAAAACCGTGTGCTGTAGTTCATGGGATCGCCGGCATTGGCAAGTCAACTCTTGTGGCCCACTGGCTTCATCAATTGCTTGAAGACGACCCGTACCTTTCGGTGTGCTGGTACCCATGTCAGCCATGGGACCGTTCCCTAGGCCTAGCGACAAGCCTCCTTCACCGATTTGGAATCGATGAATCCCATGACCCCTACAATTTGATCGAAACCTTGCCGTTGAGCCCGGGTGGAAAAATCGATGTTGATTCCTGGCGGCGCAGGTTGCTGACCTACCTGACCGATGCACGCACCATCCGCGAGCGATTCAAAGACGAGGCGGGCGGACCACCACCCTATTGGCTCATCGTTCTCGATGACGTGCACCACATGGAAGAGCAGGCCAAGGATTTGCTAGGTGCCCTTTTGCAAATCGCTACAAAAGCACCTTTGCGGCTGCTGTTTATTTCGAGAACGACGCTCAAGGTCTACGACAGAAGAGACGTTCACACGCGCGGGGTTGTTCACGAATATCCAATTGCGGGCTTGAGCCTTGAAGAAACCAAAGCTTGGCTGAAGGATTTGGATCACCCCTCTCACGTGAAGGCCGATGAAGTGCATGCTGCAACTGGCGGCCACCCATTGGCGTTGGAATTGTTAGAACTGTACGGCCAACCCACACACGGCGACTGGTTGAGGTTCCTTGATGAAGAAATTCTAACCTCGCTTCCCGAACGCGAACAGGACTTGCTCGCAACCCTTGCGCTCGCTAAAAAACCGCTTTTGTGGGAAGCGCTTGCAAAAGCAGTCGGATGGGAAGGCCCTCCGCCTCAAAACTTGATCAAGCATGGGTTGTTGATCGAACTGGAAGAAGGTATGTGGTTGCATGAGGCGCTTCGAGAGCGGCTGTTAAGGGACGTTGGCTCTGCTCAGAAGGAGCGGCTGAAAAAACTGAAGGATTGATTCAGAAATCGTCTGCAGTCATGTGTTCGTCGACCCACTGAAGCACAGCAGCCTTTGGCATAGCCCCACTTTTCTGGCCGACGAGTTTGCCGTTGTTGTAGAGGAACATGGCGGGGATGCCTCGTACACCGAGACGCCCGGCGTTCATTGGGTTGGAGTCGGTATCAACCTTGGCAATGAGGATGTCTCGCTCGCCTGCCACTTGGGTCAAAACTGGACCCAGTGCCTTACATGGTCCGCACCATGGCGCCCAAAAATCAACGAGAACCCAGTTGTTGTTGTTGACTGTTGTTTCAAACTCGCTGTCGGTAACTGCTCTCACTTCACCCATGTGCTCACCTTTGGGTTCCTTCGGCCCGAAGATTATGAGGGTTTGTACGCTATTTCATACGGAATTTGGTCGAAATACTCATCACGCAACCCTTCATGGCGTGGTTAAGGCGGTTCCATGATCATTGCACCCAGCGTCCTCACGGCAGATTTAGCCGACCTTGCTACCGACTGTCGCGAAGCATTGGATGCGGGCTTGAATTGGCTTCATCTTGACGTGATGGATGGAAACTTTGTCCCGAACCTCACGTTTGGCCCGCCCGTCATCAAGTCCCTTCGAAAGGCCCTTGGGGATGAGGCAGTGTTTGATGCACACCTCATGATTTCAAACGCCGAAGCGTGCTTCCAGGATTACATTGATGCGGGTTGCAATCATCTTTCAGTTCACGTCGAAGCTGCCACTCATCTGCACCGGCTCGTCACGGCAATTCGTGCCGCTGGCGCTACGGTTGGCGTCGTGTTGAATCCCGGCACGCCTGTTGACGCTGCGCTTGAGGTGCTTTCGGAATTGGATTTGGTCCTCGTCATGAGCGTCAACCCTGGTTTCGGTGGCCAATCGTTTATTCCTGCGGTCGAAAAGAAAATTCGAACATTGAAAGCTGCCATCGATGAACAAGTCGCAGCAGGCGGCCGCCCGGTACAAATTCAGATCGATGGTGGCGTCAAAGCACACAACATTGCCATGCTGCAATCGTGGGGCGTCAGCAACTGTGTTGTTGGCTCTGGGTTGTTCAACGACCGCGCTTCGCTGAAAGAGAACCTCTCTGTCATCCATACAGCCCTTCAAGGCTGAAGAAGAGGTGGATGCGATATGCGCATTCTGCTGGTGTCCCTGCTCTATCCGCTGCCCACCAATGCAGCCCGGGGGACCTTCGTTGCCGACCACGCTCTTGCTTTGAAACAGGAAGGGCACGATGTGCGCGTTGTCAATTGCCTCCCTCGCATGCTCCGTTATCAAGAGGCCCGCCGCTCAACACACACCGGAGTGGCCAAGGCACCTCGGGTCTTTGAGCACGGGGGCATTCCTGTCTTTGCACCCCGATTTACCGCCCTACCAGACCATCCTTGGCCGAGCCTGACGAAATGGAGCATACGTCGTCTTTCTCGACGGGTCGAAAAGTGGCTCGATGGTTGGCGACCTGAAACCATTGTGTGCCACACATTGTGGCCGGCTGGCGTGTTGGCCCATCACCTGTCTCGACGCTGGAAGGTCCCTTGGGGTGCGGTCGTTCACGGGTGGGACCTCGACGTTGGACTCAATCACAGTTCTGTTGGGCCGACGGTGCACGCCCTCATTCAAGCCCCGGACCACCTCATCGCTGTTTCAAAACGACTCCAGAGCAAGGTGATTGAAACTGGGCGTGAGCCCGATACGGTTTCGATGATCCCCTGTCATGTGGCGGTTGAAGAGGAATGGTTAACGCCGATGAAACCATCAAAGAAACGATGGCGTAAATCAAGCATTGACATCCTTTTCCCGTCCGACCCAAGACGCCCTGAAAAAAATCATCTTCTTGCGCTGAAGTGTGGTGAAGAGATGGAACGGCGAGGGTGGGTTGTGGGCATGACAACCCTCAAGCAACAACCCCGGCCGATCGTCTGGGACAGAATGCTCGTAGCAGATTTGACCCTGATCACCTCCAAGAGAGAATCTGGACCGCTTGTCGCAAAGGAGGCGATGGTGTGTGGCACGCCGGTGGTGTCGCTTGACGTCGGCGATGTTGCTGAATTCTTACCGTCGTACTGCGTTGTTGATGAGGCCACTCCAGAGCGACTAGCCGACGCATGTGAAGCCGCTTTGAAATCGCGCTGGGAAGGCGGGTTTGAGCTGCCTGAACGGTTTCAGCAAACCAGTGTTATAGCCCAGTGGAACGAAGTGCTGCAAGACCTCGTGGCGTGAAGATAAACAGCACCACTCCAGTCAAAGCAAGCGGTGGGAACATGACGAACCCGACGCAAGTTGTGAGCGCCAAACAAAGAGCCAACGTCCAATCTGCCTTTCGTTGAGAAACATGCCCTTTGGGTGCAGCCATCAGCAGCGATAAGAGGAGCATGAAAGCTGCCGTGACGCTTGAAGCGATCACTGCGGCATAGAGCCCCCGTTCATTCGAAAGGCTGCTTTGCCAGTGAATGAGCCAACTGCCAAACAGCGCTGCAAAGGCCACAACGCCGCTGATAAACGCAGTAAAGTGCCACGGTTTTGGTCCGGCCTGGAGAGCGGTGTAGGTCGGCGTGGACAAGAGGGTGCAGCACCAACCAAACAACAACACCATGAACAATTCAACAGCAGAACCGTCGAGTGAACCGTCGGTGTATTGAGCAGGGAACGCCAGAGGCACGGCAAACCAAACCACGGCAGCACCCCCATACAAGCCGTAGGGGAGCAACGCCAAACAGAAATCCAAGGAATCGTTCAGTTGCCGTTGGAACTCTCCCGGACGGTCGCGCCGTTCGCCCAAAAGAGGAAGAAGAGCCGCTCGCATTGCTTGAGGGACCACAAGTCCTGCCAGCCAAGCAAGTTGAGCAACGTGGAACAACGCTGCCGCTTCTAGCCCAATGGCATCGCTGAGGATGAACTTCTCAATTCGAACCACATAGGGCAACACGCCCAGGGTGATTGCAAAAGGAAGAGCGTGCATGAGCAAGGTGGTGTTGGAAGCCCAAACTGGTCCAAGAGTCGAGTGGCTTTCTTGTTGGGCGTGGGGCTGCAGCACTTGCTTTGACCACCACAGTGCGGCAAGAAGGCCGACGCACGCCCCGATGAAAAACGTCAGAGCAAACAGGGTGACAGAACGAGATCCCGCCCAATACAAAACCGCGTACCCGAGGACGGTCACGCCGCGTTCTGTGAGTTTAGTGAACGCCTCGAGGCGGGCTTCACCTGCGACCCGCAACGCCGTTCGAGGCGCATAGGAGGCAATGTGTGCCAGTGCAATCCCCGCACAGATCAACAGCAACGGGGCATGAGTGCGCCATGAAGGGTCGGCAAGAGGCGTGAACACGCACGCAAGCAACAAAAACGGCACCAACACCATCGCCTGAAGCCGATAGATTCGGAAGATGCTGGGCCATACGCGGTCGAGCGCTTTGCCACCATCACGAGCAAGAAGGGTGGGTAAGCCCAAATCCACAATAAGGAAAAGGGTTGCAAACGCATCAAAGGCAATGATGAACAAACCGAAATCTTCGGTCGACAAGGCACGCGTCAACAAGACCTGCCCAAACAGGGCGAGAAACACCGCAACAAGATCCGCCCCTGCAAGCCAAGCTGAATCCCGCCCCATTTCTGGCTGGCGGGCAGCCGGCAGAGGTGGTGCTGCGCCCATAGGACTGGCTGGCTCGCCCAGCCCTTGAAGCATCGCGTGAACGAGCGCAGGTTCAAAGCCATCAACCGATAGGGCGAAGTGAGGCGTCTGTGATGGTCAGCAGTGAGTGGGTTGAAGCCGAAGTGCGCAAAGCAGTTCCTGAAGCCACCATCGAAGTGTTGGATTTGCATGGCTCAGGCGATCACTTCCACGTGCGCGTCATCTCCGAATCTTTCGATGGGGTCCGTCCCCTGCAACGCCAAAAGACCGTTTTAGCGGTCATGAAGCAACACATTCCTCACCCGGTTCACGCGCTCGATCTCAAGTGCATGACCCCTGCTCAGGCCGAAGTGGCCGGCGACACTGCATTCGACCCCCACGGGGGCGGACAAGGCGTACACATCCGCCGAATCAACAAAAACAAAAAGGAGTGAAATGAATGGACTGGACACCTGAAGAACTGCAAGCTATTGTCGATGAACACGCTTTGGTGCTGTTCATGAAAGGCAACCCAAATCAACCACAATGTGGATTCTCTAACCGCGCTGCACAAGTGATGCAGCAGTTCTCTGAATCTGTTGGCGAACCATTTGCCGCTGTGAATATCCTATCTGACCCTCGAGCGATCCCCTCAGTTTGCGCTTGGTCTGATTTCCCAACCATGCCTCAAGTCTTCGTTCATGGAGAATT
>DAFX01000060.1:1126-3934 GCA_002495535.1 Euryarchaeota archaeon UBA433 | reverse complement strand
TCATCGTCTTCAATCCCTTTTGGGGAAAGCAACCATTGGATGTAGCGCGGGTCTTCAAACTGTACTTCGCTAAGGTGTCGGCCCTTATGTCGCCCAAAGGCGAGCACCATATGACCGTCATCAATACGAATTTTACCCAGGGCGTCGACGGGTGTTAAGTCACTCAATCCACGTCCAAGATCTGACGATTCTGCACTCACATTTCCATGCACGGCCCAGCGCTCAATTTCCTCAATTGATTTGCGGAAGGCTGGAGCATGATCGACCGACAAACGCCAGAAAAGAAGCATGGATGCAGCAGCATCAGCAGCAGCAGTGTGCGCGTTCTCAAGCGCAATTCCGTGCCTAGTGCACTGGGCGCCAAGGCCGTGAGGGCGTCCAATTTTCAACCGACGGACAAGCTCGTATGTGTCCATAATCGCCTTGGGCTTTGGTGCTCTTTTGCCAAGGCGAAGGTACTCACTCTCAAGCATCGCCATGTCGAACTTTCGAACATTGTGGCCGACAATAATAGCGCCTTCGATCAGTTCAGCCACCTCCTCTGCGACCACTGAAAAATCACCCAATGAGCGAACATCGTGATCGTAGATACCATGAACTCGACTTGCACCAGAAGGGATGGGGCGACGAGGGTTGACGAGTTTTTCATAATGAATTTCCTCGCCCTCAGCGTTTGCTCCAATCAGTGCCAACTGGACCACGCGGTCGTACTGTGTCGAGACGCCCGTGGTCTCTAGGTCGAAGGCGAGCACTCGCTCGCCGCCAAAGACATCAGTGGCCATAGTGGGCCAAGAACACCGTCCCTCTTTCAACATCACCTAACAGCCCGTTTCATCGCTGGAATGATTTTCTTCAAATTGTGATAGAAATACGAAGAGCGACGGCTCAAGATTTAATGGTCAAACGAATGAGAACTCCCCATGGGCCAGACGGAGGTGCCCCCTCAAGCAATTCGCAGCCCAGTTGCTCGTTCTGAACGGATCGAATCGCTGGATGTTCTGCGAGGCGTGGCGTTGCTGGGGGTGCTCTTGCTCAATATTCTTGGTTTTGGCCTCGCCTCGGTCGGTTATTACAATCCAATCGCCGGTTCAGGGGACCATTCAAGCCTCAATTATGCACTTTGGGGCTTCATCAATTTGTTCTTTGAAGGGTCGATGAGGGGGCTCTTTTCCATGCTCTTTGGAGCAGGCATCATCATGTTTACCACTGGCTTGGGCAGCAAATCCGGTTTGGAAAAGGGCGCCGCCTTGCACTATCGGCGTACCTTTTTCCTTCTGTTATTTGGCGTGTTTGATGCTTATGTTTTGCTTTGGACGGGGGACATTCTGCTCGTGTATGCAATCGCCGGTGCACTGCTTTACCCGCTGAGGCACGTGAAGCCAAAAACGCTGATCCTTCTGTCAATGACGGTCTTGCTGTGTTCATCAGGGCTGTTTTTCGTCTCGGGCCAGATCATGCACGAGGCGCGAGATGCAGCAACCATCTTGGAAGACGACCCCAACGGGCCCCACGATCAAGCATTCCTCGAAGAAGCAGCCCTTTGGCACGACATGGAAAACACGCTCGAGTATAACGAAACAGCAGTGCAGGAAGAGCTTGATACGAGGCGAGGGTCCTATTTCGAAGTGGCAGCATACAGCGCAAAAAATGTCAATGAAAAATTACTCTTTTTTGTTCCCGTGTACATGCTTTGGGACGCCATGGGCATGATGCTTCTTGGCATGGCCATGTATCGATTAGGCGTGCTTTCTGCGAAGAGCCGCCGTTCCCTTTACCTTCGAATGATGGTGGTTGGCTTTGGAGTTGGATTGCTGACCAACGGGTATGAACTCTATCGGGCGATAGAGTCGAATTTTGACGTCATTGTGATCACCGGCTACTTTCAAGGCACCTATCAAGTTGGTAGGGTTGCCATGGCGGTGGGCTGGCTTGGAGCGGTGATGATGTTCTGTCAAGGCAAACTTTGGCTCTCTTTGCGAACCCGTTTAGCAGCAGTCGGCCGCAGTGCATTGAGCAATTACCTCCTTCATTCTTTGATTTCACTTGTCCTATTTACCGGCGCAGGCTTTGGCCTCGTCGGAGTTTTAGAACGATGGGCCTTGTATGCTATTGTTCTGGTCATTTGGGCCTTCCAATTGCTCGTGAGCCCTTGGTGGCTCAATCGCTATGCCTTCGGTCCAGCAGAATGGATTTGGAGGACTTTGACCTATGGATCGAAACAACGCTGGCGACTTGAATAAGAGGGCCATACCAAGGTGTTGAATGCGGCGCGGGGGTAAAATATTCCCCCAAGCGTTAGAAAGGGCAGCCGGCTCGATTGCTTTGATGTGGAGCACTCAAGCAACCCGGCGGGCTTGGTTTTGCGTGCTTATGAGCTTGGTAATGGCAACCACATCACTCGCAGGATGCACAGGTGTTTTGGACACCACGGTCGACCCTAGGGCGTCGTTGAACGCTTACCCTCTCCAGATTCAAGAAGGGGAAACAGTGACTTTTGATGCCCGCGATTCAGAAGCTGTCGAGGGTGTGATCACCTCCTATACTTGGTCCTTCGGCGACGGGCGAACTTCTGAAACCATTTCTGGATTCACATCGCACACCTACTCAAGTTACGGCATCTTCACCGCCCAACTCACCATCACCAACGATCAAGGTGGTACCGATGACATCACCGCTACCGTAATTGTAAACGGCGCGCCCCAGCTGAATTTGACCTTCCCCGAAGTGATTCGCTCAGGCGATTCAGCTTTGCTCGATGCCAGCGGGAGTTACGACCCAGAAGGCAAGAATCTCGATTACGCATGGGAC
>DAFX01000060.1:0-732 GCA_002495535.1 Euryarchaeota archaeon UBA433 | reverse complement strand
GCAACGACTGACACCGTGTTGATCCCCACCAATCGCTCTGGAACCATCACCGCAAGCCTGCACCTCGATGATGGTGAGGGCGCAACTGCTGAACAAGTCTTCACGCTGGATATTCTTACTCGCAGGTATGAGGTGACATGGAAAACCATTGAAGTCGAATACTCTTGGGATGAATACCTCGATCAGGGTGAAGAGTGGCAGGGGAATATTACCCCTGGCATGGAGGGGCGCGTTCTTGACTTCGAAGGCGTACTCACTCTTTCACAAGACGTGTTGGCCCCCCAAGACAATTTCACATTGAGCGTCTTTATCATCGATGATGGCTACAAGCGCTCGGACCAAACTGCAGGCGAAAACATCACGTCAAACGAGTCGGCAACCGCTACAGTCTCCGGCCAAGAATTGAATCCATTTGGCGAGGATGGTATCTTTGATTCAGATTCGGAGGAAGACCTCCTCCAACTGCTGTTGATGGACGCAACCGCACGAGCAGGCCAAGGTGAATGGGCTTGGAGTGTCGTTGCCCAGCAAGCAGACCCTGACCCGTTATTTGAGGGCACACCAGACCCCGACCCCGGTAACGACTGGACCCTCAGTGTCATCATCAAATTGCACGTCCCTCAGTTGACAGAGATTGCTTACGAGTGACCACTTTGGTCAATGGAAAGGCGTATCAACCACCTGCCCTTCGTAGGGTTCGATTGCAATGGTCGAGAGCATCGAAATCAGCCG
>DAFX01000053.1:2368-3602 GCA_002495535.1 Euryarchaeota archaeon UBA433 | reverse complement strand
TCTTCTTCAGCGATGGTGAAGTGTGTTGGTTCTTCGATGGTGGTGACGATATCTGCATCAAAAAGCGGTTGCATTTCCTCAATCACTCTTCGGGCGGTGTCGCCTTGTTCGGCTGTTGTTGGCATGATGCAACTTCGGTATTGTGTGCCTATGTCATTGCCTTGTCGATTGAGTTGGGTCGGGTCGTGGACGGTGAAGAACACTTCAAGCAGGGTTTCGTAGGGCACGATTGTTTCGTCGAACACAACTTCCACGATTTCTGCATGACCTGTGGTCCCGGAACATACAGCACGGTAATGTGGACGTGGGTCAAAGCCCCCCGCATAAGCAGGCAGTGCCGATTCAACGCCATGAATTCCTTTGAACGCACCTTCCGTGCACCAAAAACATCCCCCGCCTAACAACGCCCGTTCCATACCAGAGGGTTGGGTTGCGATGCTTTCAATCCTCGTATGTTCAATGCAAGGGAAATCCAAACATTGCTTGATAAACCGTTCACGGTCCGACGGGGCATGGAAGGTGCGACTGACCCCAAGATGTTGGAGGACCGATTATTTTTCAAATTGGGGTTGTTCATCCATGATCGACGCAAATTCATGGTCGCCTTCGGTCTTGTGTCATGTGTTCTGATGACCAGTCTCATTGGAATGGGCGCTGATTGGGCTGAAGGATTTGGTGAAGACGATGTCGAATCGGTCAACGCCGGTATACTCATCTCTGAGCGGTTTGAAAGCGATGGTGAATCAAACGGACCGTTCTTCCGATATGTGGTGCATCATCCAACCTACAACGACACTGACGAGGCCTGGCAAACTGCAGTTCAAGAGGCGCTGTCGGCGTTTGAGGAACACGAAGACATCACGGTTACCTATTCATGGACTGTTGATGATGTTGACCGCAAGGACGTCATTGCAAGTGATGAAGACGGCGAATATGCGCTAAACACAATTCGTTTTGACACAAATCGGAAAGGTGCTAAGGCGCTCATGGATGAGTTGCATGAAACCATCGACATCGACGGTTCGTTCGAAGGCCTGGCCACGGATGGAATCGCCATCGATTGGATGTTTGATGAGCGGATCAAGAATGATTTGGTCAAAGCAGAATTGGTTTCAGGCCCGCTCTCTATTCTGATCCTTGGCATTGTGTTTGGTTCGATTATGGCTGCGCTCTTACCAGTAGGCGTTGGCGTCGGAACGGTGCTTGCTGCGATTGGAATGACCATCTGGCTTTC
>DAFX01000053.1:0-1985 GCA_002495535.1 Euryarchaeota archaeon UBA433 | reverse complement strand
GGCGTTTCTATAGATTATTCGTTGTTCCTTGTCAATCGGTTCAGAGAAGAGTTAGCTAGAGGCCATGACGTTCGAACCGCTACCGCAATGAGCAGTGCTACGGCAGGAAAAGCCGTTTTCTATTCTGGAATTACGGTCGCCATCGGGCTGATGGGCATGCTTTTCTTCACCAACACTTCCTTGCCTTCGCTTGGCATTGGTGGGACGATTGCGGTGTTCATTGCCATGGTCTATTCGACCATTGTCCTACCAGCCGTCATGGCGATGCTTGGCCCCAGGGTCAACAAGTGGAAGGTCCCATTTGCACTCGACATGAGCGCGAGGGACGATGGTGTCTGGGCCACCGTGGCTAAGAAAGTCATGGACCGGCCTTGGGCAGTGCTGATCCCCGTACTGATTCTGCTCGTTGGTGCTGGTGTGCCCTTTGCCTATGCTGAATTCTCCCTCTCATCGTGGGCCGCCTTGCCTCCCGATGATGAAACTCGTATGGGCATGGAACTCATCGACGAACAGTGGCCAGACCAGGCTGCAAACTCGATTGTCATCGTGATTGATACCGATGGAGCAGACCCTCTCAGCGAGGAAAACCTGCGCACTCAACACGCTTATCTCCTTGACTTACTGAACGATTCAAGGGTTTCGGGTGGCATCGGTGTGGGCTTACCAAGCCCCGATATGAGTGCACAAGATGTGCTTGATTTCTGGGCTGCTCCTGCAGAATTCCTCCCGGCAGAGCAACTTGCTGTGCGTGAAAGTTTACGATCCGCTCTCATCGGCGAGAATGCAACCTTGATGTCAATCCAGTTGGTCGGGGCACAAACGGATGTTGCTTCAAGGCAAGCCGTGGAAGACATTCGTGACAACAGGGATGAGTTCTTGACTGAATTCACTGGCGAAGAAGACCGGTTGATGGTCGCTGGCTTCGCCGCTTACAATGCAGATAACCTGCAGGCCATTGCTGACAATCTGCCACGGGCACTCGCCTTCATTCTCATTGCCACGATGGTTCTCATCTTCATGCAGGTCCGCTCAGTGATCATTCCAGTCAAGGCGATTGCCATGAACATCCTCTCCATCTCTGCCTCCTTTGGTATGCTGGTTTGGGTGTTCCAATGGGGCTATGGTGCTGATTTGATGAACTTTACAGCCCAACCCATCGATTCGGGCAATCCAGTGATCATGTTTTGTATCGTGTTTGGGTTATCGATGGACTACGAAGTCCTGATGTTGAGTCGTATCCACGAAGAGTGGGAACGCACAGGCGACAACACGCAAGCCGTGGCCAGTGGCTTACAGAAAACCGGCGGCCTCATCACGGGTGCCGCTGCCATTATGGTGGTCGTGTTCGGCGCCTTCGGTCTTTCTTCGGTGGTGATCCTCAAGCAAATCGGTCTTGGGTTGGCCTTAGCCATCTTTATCGATGCAACGCTCGTTCGGGCGTTGGTGGTCCCTGCAACCATGCGCCTGATGGGCAAATGGAATTGGTGGTCACCAAAATGGCTTGACAATCTGTTTGGTACCCACCAAGAGCCTGCGCGTGAAAACCGTCTTGAATCAGAATAACGTGTTGATTGCATGGCGAAGCCAAACGATGCGTACATCTTGCCCCGAACTGGGAGGGAAGTACGTAACCGCTCTGTTGTTGCGGCGATGACCAATAAGCAAAGCAACGAAGACGGCACCTTGT
The DNA here is from genome assembly GCA_002495535.1 of Euryarchaeota archaeon UBA433. Classification (GTDB taxonomy): domain Archaea; phylum Thermoplasmatota; class Poseidoniia; order Poseidoniales; family Poseidoniaceae; genus MGIIa-L1. Next base: position 298 of record DAFX01000053.1, on the reverse strand, counting down.
CGGATGAGGAAACTCATTGGCTCACAATGCGCGCTCAGGGTGGGTTTGGAATTGTCACCACTGCAGCGGCGAACGTCACCCAGACCGGTCGAGGCTGGGATGGAGAAATGGGAGTGTGGGGCGATCATCAACTGCCCGGCCTGACAAGAATGGCTGAGGGTTTACGAGCGCAAGGTGCGGTGAGCCTCGTGCAACTCTTCCACGGTGGCATGAGAGCGCCTGAGAGCATCAATGGAGTCCAACCCGTTTCTGCCAGCGTGAACACTGAAGCGGGCATGGACGGCGAAACCCGTGCACT
>DAFX01000014.1:6835-6983 GCA_002495535.1 Euryarchaeota archaeon UBA433 | reverse complement strand
GGGGCCAAATCCCAAATCTTGTTGGTAACTGAACAGAACGAAGCCAATCGAATAGTGCCACGATGGCCGCCCATGTGACCAAGCAATCGGCGGAACGGTCCTGATTCACCCATGACACCGCCACTACGGCGAGGTATGAGTAGTCTAT
>DAFX01000014.1:0-6528 GCA_002495535.1 Euryarchaeota archaeon UBA433 | reverse complement strand
ACGGCGAGGTATGAGTAGTCTATGGATTCCCCACTCTTCGACCAGATGATGCGTAAGCCCTATGCTGTGGCCGCAAAAGCGCAAGGCGGGATAGCCATGCGCCGCACTGATCAAACCACCCTTGAATACACGATCAACACCAACGGGACGACCCGCCACGTCACCCTTATCGACCCGGCAAAGCAAGACCCCAACACGGCCGCAAATCGGGCCATGGTGGCCATTGAAGCAGGTTCGGCTATGATTTTCGTTGGCGGTTCAACCGATACTCCAGATGCAGTGGTTCACGCCACCTGCGTTGCCATCCAAGAAGCGTTTGAACTTCGCGCCTTTGCAGCAAGCCAAGATCCTGATGGGAATGAAGAACAGTGGCACATTCCAATCGTACTTTTCCCAGGAGGCGCCCATGCACTCTCCCCTGCTGCAGATGCCATCACGTTCATGATGCTGATGAACTCCACAGAACGACGCTTCCTCGTCGGCGAACAAATTCGCGGCGCGCCGTACCTAAAGAAATTCGGCGTTGAAGCACTCCCCACAGGATATGTGGTTTGTGCACCCGGCGGAAAGGTCGGGGAAGTTGGTTCCGCTGAACTGATTCAACCAGACGATCACGATTTGGTGCATGCCTATGCGTTGACCGCGCAAATGTTTGGATTCAAACTGCTCTACCTTGAGGCTGGAAGCGGTGCGTCCACGCAAGTTAACCCGGAACTGATTGAACGGGCGAGAACGGTTGAAGGCCTCACGCTTGTGATTGGCGGAGGCATCCGAACCCCCGAACAGGCCAAACTTGCGGCCGATGCCGGGGCCGATTGGATTGTGACTGGAACGCTTACCGAAGACGCATCGGATTTGGAAGAACTTCGAAGCCGTATCTCTGATGTTGTCAATGCTATCCATTGAGCCTCGTACATCGCAAAGTGAGGATCATACGCCGGTTGAAACCCCGTGCTTCGAATTCAAACGCCGCCTTCCAATTAGCCGAACTGCATACGCCGTGCCCACCACGACCAGCACAAGGCACAAGAGCGGTGCGAGAAGCGCAAGAAGGGTTACGAAAACAGCCATTACCGCTTCTCCAATAGAAATGAGTGGGTTAGCAAGACCTCCGGTTGTGCCGGTCGACACCGCACGCGTCGCAACCGTGCCAACCTGCACGGTTCCAGCAACACCGCCACCGCCTATGGCGGCGATTGACCATTGAACAATCGGATCGAAATCTGCTTCGGAACCCAACACGGCGCCCATCATTCCAATTCCCGCAACAACGGCTGCAGGCGTTGCGATTACATCCAAGAGATTGTCCAACCACGGCACGAGGTAAGATCCAATTTCCAGAACGACGGCGATGAAGAGAACTCCAAATGCAACCCACCCATCAAGCAGGTGCAACTGTCCAGCTGGTTCAACAACTCCAATATTGATGCCCCCACTCAACAACATGGGGGGGAGGAAGACCCTAAATCCACTCGCAGCGGCAAGACCGAGGCCTAACGAAAGGGCAAGCAAGCCACCAAAGGGGTCGATGGACATCACCCACCTAATCTTCGTCTTCAAACAAAACAGGGTCGCCGGTTCCACCGGGTGACGGAGGCCTTGCCCCATCAACGTCCATGCCGGGAGTGATCTCGGTTTCTTCAACAGAAAGTTCGACCCGCCCACCGTCAGCCAGGCCCGCCATGTCGCTTGTGCTTGGTGTTGAGAGGGTTCGGGTTTTGTCAGGCTCACTGCTGTATGCTTCTCGCTTTGCTTCTCGAGCGTCGTGGGTTCTGACAAGTGAGAGCGAATCAGCAAAGACCCGTCCAACGACCTCTCTCGTTCGCTCGCCACGTCGGACCGAGTCCAATTCGTGGGACATTGATTCCCTTTGGCCTTCGAGTTCTCGGAGTTCGGCAGTCCTGTCTTGCAAGGCCGCTTCCATATCGGTGAGGGTGAGCGTAATCTGTTGAATTCGCTCATCCCGCTCAAAGACGTCATTGTGCAACCGACGCTCGCGCCGTCGCAAGGATTCATATTCTCGGTTTCGCTCTAACAAGCGTCGCTTGAGTTCTTCGATTTGTTCGACCAAATAGTCGTGTTCAGCAGAAACTGACCTTGGGCCTTGCATCACGCGCTCAAGTTGTTCTTCGAGTTCCCCGAGGCGACCATCACGCGCATCCAACAACCCTCTGAGGCGATCTGCAATGTCTCGTAGTCGTTGACGTTCTTCCTCCAGCGCTTTGTTTGCGGCCTGCTCGGCTTCATTCTGCATGAGGGCGGCGTCGAGTTTAGATTTCAAACTTCGAACCTCGTCTGCCGTGACCGAGGTAAGACCGGCATCCGCCGCCCTTTCCAAAGCCTCGACCATTTGGCCAATGCGACCTTCAAGCTCGGCAATGACCTCGTCTTGTTGAATGGACAGGTCTCGCAACTGACCGTTCTCGGAAGCCATTGCGTCGCGCTCCTCTTGGGATATTGAGGATTGTTGGCTTGCCAATTCTTCACGAGCATCGTTCAATAACCGATCAAGATGAATGATTTTCGCCTCACTCTCTTGAAGCGTTGCTTCGGCTTGATTTAAGCGCGCCACTTCAGGAGCAACCATATCTTCTCGTTCAGCAAGATCGAGCTCAAGCACACGAAGACGTTGCTTGACCGTAACCATTTCCTCATTACGAGCAGCAAGCTCTTGCCAGGCGATGAGAACCTCCTCAACGAGTTGTTCAACAGGGTAGCCCTTGAGCATCCCTTCGAGCGCCGCCCGTTCGTCACCAGAGGTGTCATCGAGCCGGCGAATGCCGCTTGTTCCAGTCGAGTCAATGGTCATACAGGTGACTATCCACGCTCAACTGCACTTGAACTTTCCCAGTCAAAACAGCATCACCACGGGTGGTTAGGCACCCTTTGGAAATGACCGTGCTCAGTTGATGGCGGTGTACATGTCGTCCGGCATTTCACCAGCGAGTTGCAAAGCACCGGTTGCCACAGCGTTGATTGGGTCTTCGACGCACCAAACTGTCACGTCTCCAATATCGGAGATTTCATCGGTCATGCGAGCTGCAATTCCATCGATAAGTGAACCCCCACCAGAGAGGATGATGTTGTTGCGGAGAACAGGTTGGTATTCTGGGTCAGCGCCAGCAACGATCTTCTTGATTGCATTACCAATCTTTGGCACAATCATCTCGCATGCTTGAGCGACCAAATCGCCAATGTCGACGACTTGCTTCTTTCCTTCGACAGACAGTTCTACAGTTGCTTCACGAACTTCGCCACCAACATAGGAGACTTCTTCCTTCCACTTGCGGACCATGTCCTTTGTAACTTGAGCGCCCGTGAACTTCTTGCGAATGAGGGTCATCAATTCGTTGTCGAGCCAGTCTCCCGCCTCTTGAATGGTGACTTGGTCTTCGTCGGTCGGGAAGGTTCCGTAGATGCGAGCGATGTCAGTTGTTCCTGCTCCAATATCGACCACAATTGAACTTGCGATTTCACCAATTCCGTAAGCGGTTGCAAATGGTTCAGTGACGACCATGATGGCGTTCACTTGGCCACGTAGGGTGGCAACCAAATTGCTCTTGTCGGTGAATGAAACGTGGCTTGGCGAACAGATGACACCAAACACTTCGTCAAATTCTTCTGGATCAACAGTTTCGAGAAGGTGAGAAACGAAGGCCTTAGCAGCTGCCAAGTTTGCTTCATCGTCTTGTGCAACACCAGCAGCCATCGGGCGGTAGAGGTTGCAAGCGAGTTTGTTCTTCAAAGCGTCGTTTCCAAAGAGCACATCACGGCCGAGGAAGTTTCGAGCCACAGGGTCTTTTGGTCGGCCAACGACCGTTTCGATCGTGTGGCTTACTCCAGCACTGGAGGCGATAGTCGATTGGTAGGTGCCAAGGTCAATTCCAACATACAAGCGGTCACTCATTTTCTTCACCGTCCGCATTGCGGACATACTGGCGAGGATGCCACCACCCTTCAAGGTTCACCTTGTTACCGAAGGGCCGTCGACCACGCCAATCGGGCCACACGCCTGCAAAATCATTCGTTTTCCCCACTTGCAAGCAAAGTCTGGTCAACCTCCGTTTTGACAAACGGATCTTCCAAATGGTCAACGAAATTACGATTGAGATTTTTCAATCCAATTCTGTATACAAAGACACAGGCGGCGAGGATCCCGGCAAGGCCCCAAAATAACGCCCTTGGTTGAGACCCGATACCTTTGTCGCGCTCCGTTTTATCTGCTAAGGGGTCTTCAACAAACGGGCTATCATAGACCGCCCTAAACAATTGATCCGATTGAATCACAACCCGAGCGTTGTCCGCTTCTGGGGAACTATTTTTCGATTCAACAAACACGTCCAGTCGTAACGAAGAATCCTCAACGCTCCAAATTGGCAGAGCTTCGGCAGAGCTCCAAGTGCACTCAAATGCATCTGAATCGTTTGATTCAAATTCACACCCCGCAATCATGTAGGCCCCTTCTTCAGAACGGTTGTCAACGACCACAATACGCGCGCCAGTCACAAAAACATCCCCGTCGGGGTCCTCGATCGACCACTTCGCGGTGAGGTTCCCCCTCCAGAGTGAATCATTCTCTGGCGTTTGTATAATGGTAATCGCAGGGCGAATATCGATTGGCCTACATCCAAGTTGGTCGACTGGCCACGAGGCATTGGGCTCGGGCGTACTGCACTCATCGAGGTTGTCAAGAACCCCATCGCCATCAGAATCATCGATGCAGCCATCGTTGTCAAAATCGAACTGCGAGGCATCGACGCCGGGGCACAAATCTAGGTTTTCGGTGACCCCATCCCCGTCGTTATCATCGAGGCATCCGTCTGAATTTTCATCCCATCCCAGCGCGTTTTGATTCGGGCACTCATCTTCGAGGTTGGCAACCCCGTCCCCGTCGCCATCGGACCAATCTTCAGTGTCTCGCTGGACGCCTTTTACTGCTAAGGCGAATCCACTTCTCGCACCGTCCAGGCCCACACCCTCGGGCAAGTTTCCAGGAGCAACAAACCGGGCTCTCACTTCAATTTCAACCCAGGTTACACCCTCAAGATCGCCCAAGTCCAACCTCAAACCGTGGGTTGTTTCATTAGTGGCTTGAAATTGAGAGGTGTTGTCAAAATCCACATCGTCGTAATACAATGTGGCTCCACCATCGTTGTTTGATTCACTCGCCAAAGCTATTCGACCGTCTGACAGCCTTACTATCAATTGAAAATCATCCACTGCTGTTGGTTCTGGGGCTGCATTGTGGGCCATTCGCACCTCGAGCGGGACGTCTGCTTCAAGGGTAAATCGCTGCGTCCAAACATCCCCCGTTCTGAGGAATGGCCCCGCCGCTCCTGTCCCGTTCCAAGGGTGGGCAATGAGGTTCTCCAAGGGTTCTTCAGAACCTTGCCTGCTGGCCAACCAAGACTGCGGTGTAGAGTTTGTGAGGCGAAAAGAGTCGTGAATCCAAACGTCATCTGCAGGCGACGCGTGCCCCTGACTCAACTCATCATGCAGCGCGGTAAAATCAACGAGTTGAGACAAATTCAGTTGGCCCCAACCATCGTAGGAGTTTTGCAACTCATGCCCCCCATCGCCACCATTCCTCTCTCCTTCGGGCAGGGGGGTCGTTGCGAGCGCCAGCAAGGCCCGCAACATTGGGCCGGAGGGCGTGAAACCAGACCCGACGCCGATCGTGGAATTGTGAAGTGAAGCGTCGCCCCATTCAGGCACCTGCGACTCCATTGAAATATTCGAGCGCAGTTCTTTTCCTGAAAGCCATCCGAGTTCAACCATTTGTTGAATCAAAGCCGCGGTTCCAGCAGCGGCGGGGGTCGCCATACTTGTTCCAGTTGATGTGCGCAAATCACCATTGTATGAGTTGGGGAGGTTGTCTGCTTTAGCAGATTGGACCGAGGTGCCAATAGCCAGTGCAAAGATCCCCATTGTATCGGCTTCTGTCGGGCCAATCGACGAGGATGACCACCGTTGAGCGTCAACGGATTTCATCGATGCCCCGATTGCAGCAACGTTTCGCCCGTTTGCGGGTTCGAGCAAACTTCCGCCCGTGTTTCCTGGCGCAATAAACGCCAACGACCAGGGCATTGCCAAAGCCCAAGCATCGAAGTCTGAAGTTCTCGCCGTGTATGCGGTGGTGTCGTCCCCCCATGAATTCGAATGAATGACTCCGCCTTGCATTCCAGCCTCCACCAGTAGACGATCAACATCGGGCGCCACCCACCCTTCGTCCGACACAATGTCTTGGAACACCAATGAAGATGCATGCGAAAGGGACGATCCATTCGTGGGGTAGGCCCCCGTACGCTCATCTTCGACATTGAAGCACGCCAAGGTTCCGGCCACATGAGTTCCATGCCGGTAATCTGCATGGCCTTGGGTGTCACCGCCATCGATGGTGGTATTGAGCAACAACACCTTTCGATGATCCTCACCCGGTTCACCCACCAATTCAGTTCCATTTTCCCCGCCGCTTCCTAGCGATTGAACGGAGGTGGCGTTTCTGAAGCAAGCATGATCTGCATCCAG
>DAFX01000010.1:930-3818 GCA_002495535.1 Euryarchaeota archaeon UBA433 | reverse complement strand
ACGCTACCCTTTGCAACACACATCAGAGGCGTTTGTGCCTTGATACAACACCTGCAGCTCCAAGCGCTGCGATAATGCTGAGGACCGTTCCAAATCCAGGGGTATTTTCTCCGGTTTTGACATCAGGATCCTCCTGTGAATCAACAACTCCATCGTCGTACACGCCATTGAGGCACACCCCATTCCCAACCACGAAATCGGAAGTTGAGGAAGACAGCAAGGTCGCATTCTTTGCATCAGCATTGAGATCGGCACTTTCGTAGAGTGAGGCATTGATGAGGTAACATCCAATCTGCAATGAAAAGGAATCCTCATGTTGTTCCCCATTGTTTTCAATTCCATTCCACAACCAGAACCCTTTGAGTGCTTCATCCCCAATTTGTTTGACAGAAATGAAGGCAGTGTAGGTTGTGCCAGTGTGAAGTTGGTCCACTTCTGCTTGGTAGGTGTACGCCCAGGATGCGTTGGTGTCAGTCGGTGTGCTGGCCACATTCACTGCACTGATTGTGATGGTTTCGTTTCCTTTTATGGATACAGATTTCTCGCCCCATAACCACACCATGTTGCTTTCGTGGTTGTAGGTATCTTCGCCGATGAGGACCCGTCCATCATCGAGCACGAGAAGGTTGTCAGGTCCTGCCAAGTTATTGACATCGCATTTGTACTCGGCTGAAGCCGTGTAGGGCCCGCCAGAAACCGCGGGATCGATTCGATTGATATTCCATCCTTCGCTCATTGTCATTCGGTAGACAATGCCACAGGAATTCAGTGTAACATCAATATCGCCCTGACCATCGCTCATCGCTGATTCAATTCGCGACATGGCAAGGTAGAGGTATTCTGGAGCGTTTTCGTTGAAGGCGACGCCCTCCATTTTGTTCCATTCATCGCTTGCACCAAGGGCTGCAGCAGCCTTACGAGATTCAAGGAAGGCCACTCGGTCATCGATTGCCGAACCGACTGTACCATCTCCATTGAGGTCTTCATTCAGGCGCCACTCCGCCCAATCATTGATTTCTTCATCTGAAATGTAGGCGTTTTGTCCAGCCACGTAGTCATCGGTTGTGATGCCATCATAGTCGTCAATCCAAGTTTGAATTTCAGCGTTTGATGATGAGGCCATCTCCATCCACTCAACATCAAATCCTGTGATGGCAGAATCCCGCGTCATGTCTTGGTCGACCTTCGCTGCGTACAGCGTCCCTGCACCGAGGTCCCCTGCCGCGTCCGCAACGAATTTGAACAGCACCGTATCATAGCCATCATCGGTAAGGTACACCGTTCGTTGATCGGGCATAACTTCCGCATTTTCATGAGAAAAACGACCCATAGCAAGGTGCCTGACAAAATCTGGTTCGGCTGATGTTGCGTTTTCAAGTTCAACAATGTAGCCGTAATCGTAGGGATTTGGATAATGGCCAAGGTAATTCTCGAGCTTGGTTTGATCGGAATGGTACCTGAAACTGTCATCGTTCCAATGTTCAGTGTCATCGAAATACAATTCTTCAGAAAACAGTGGCGATCCCCACGGGCTCATGCTTCCGAAACATAACACCCAGCCACCGTTAATGCTGCTGAGGTCCAACATTTTGCTGTTCACCACATTCCATTCAGAGGCACCACTGTCCCATTCCATTTCCACTTGGCTGATGCCTGCTGGACGGTCTTCCCAAGCGGTGTAGAGGTAGCCGCGCGTACCATCATCGTTGAGCGGGACAAACGCGTTGTAATCTGGTTTCTTGCTGACGAGAATTTGATTGCCATCATCGGCCGCATAGATGCCACCTGCAACACCACCTTCTGAAAGGGCATCCCCGCTTTGTAGGATCACTTGGTAGGTGCCGTGAGAGGTTCGTATTCCATGCCAGATGTCACCCGCACTGCTGGAGGCGTCAAGTTCGGGGACAGTTTCGGCGAGGTTGTTCCAATCAACGCCATTGATGACACCAATGGTTGCCTTGTAGTTGTCTTCATCAGGATGCATGGCGTTGACAAAGAAGTTTCCATTTGCATCGATGTGCATGCCCGTAACTTCCGCATCTGGAGGCATCATCATGATGCGTGTCATCAATTCAGGCGTTGTTTCTTCGCTGCCTTGTGCCATTACGAATGGTGAGGCGCTGAGCGTAAGAAGCAGGCCAATCGAGAGAAGAATCAAAGTGGCTTTGCTTCGCACAATTTTTTCACTCGAGGACGAATCAAAAACATTCCTCAGGAGCCATGGACCCAATGAAGGACATATCGCTTTCTTGTTCGTGCATTAGACTTCTCCTTTTTCACGCAATCATTGCATAATCATATATGCTCCATCTTGAGATTACAATCCATGAACAAAGATGCGATATGGGGCATTTTGGTCCTCATTCTTGTCGCAAGCCTTTCCGCAGCCGTCATCGAGCGCGACGATGCTGTTGTCGAACAGGACCCCCCAGTCAATCAAGAAGAGCCCGAAGAACAATCTTCAGTCAATGACACTGCGCCAGTGCACGACGATGGTCATCTTCACGCAGCACCGATCCTCAGTCTAATTTCAGCCGAAGACGATGGCGCTGCAATCTCGATGTATGGATTTGTCATCCATGCTCATCCAACAGAGATTTTGATTGATGTGGTGTTCCAAAATGAGAGCATTGCGCAATTTGCCCCAGATGCGTCTGGGCTTTGGAATTTCACAGTGAACACTGATTCAAGCGGTGTTGTGAGCCTGAATTTTACCGCCGCTCACAGTGTAGAAAACACCACATCAGACCCCATGGTTGTCGATGTTGATCGCTCCGAAGAGGATCAAGAACCGGTCGGTGAAGGAAATGAAACTGAAGGCAATGCCAGCGATGGCAATTCAACTGGTCATCAAACAGGAAACGGGACGGACGACGGAACGGGCAACA
>DAFX01000010.1:0-533 GCA_002495535.1 Euryarchaeota archaeon UBA433 | reverse complement strand
CCGACAGATCCAATTCAACCAACGTACGACGCTTCCGACTTGGGCCAATTTTGGTTGGATGTGTTCCGTTGTCAACCGGGACAGAACATCACCCAAGTGGATGACTTGACCACGGCTGCGGTGGAAACGCACGAATGTTCGGTCAGTATTACAATGAATGAAACCCACATCACCATCGTCACAAACGGTTTACCAGATCATGATTTTGAATCCACATTGGCCTGTTCTCAAGGCAATGATTGCACACGAGCCCAGAACTACGAATGGACGATTCCTCGCTCGCCGGTGAACGATACCACCGGTGGCCATGTTGCGACAGACTGCCCGGAAGCCAACGGCGATTATGAGTGCGCACCTGCCCGCGGTGAAGTTGCAATTGCGGTGAACGGCGTACCGTTCTATGGACCCGAAGATGGACCCGGCGGCGATGCGGTCGCCAGCCAACACGGCGCCTATGAGGAGGATCGTCAACCAATTGTGCTCGGCGTGTGCCATGCTCACAATGGACAGGGCGGCACGTTCCACTATCACGC
>DAFX01000083.1 GCA_002495535.1 Euryarchaeota archaeon UBA433 | reverse complement strand
GAAAAGGTGATATGAATGGTAAATAAGAACATGAAAGAAAATGACAAGTGCAATGAATGTGGATATGGCGTCATGGAGCTCGATGCGCTCAAAGCCGAGTTGTCGTGCATTGAATGTGGTATCGTGGTCCCTACGGCAGAGATCATGGATGCGAACGCTGGCAAGACCACTTATGGTGGCGAATCTGCTACGCACAGTGCTACACAAACCAACTGCGATACAAAGGGACAACTGGGGACCCACGGTTCTTACATGGACCTAAAAGGCGTTCCTGCCGGTCAACGCAAGGACTGGAACCGACGTGCGAAAATTAACCGAAGCACGACACGCCTCACCCATCCGTTGTCGCTTAAGGTGCGCAAGGCCATCAAGGAGATGTACGGAGACTATGCGGCACGTGCGGCTGAGCCATTCATCAAGATGACATGCAAGCCACTCAAGCCAGAACTTGAAGAAATCCGCCAGGGCCTTTCTGACAAGGCGATGAAGAAAGCCCTCGGTATGCCGAAGCAAAGCATATGTCGAAAGGGAACAGGGGTGCGTGGAGATGGAAGCCAGCAAAACATCGTTCTTTTGGCTATGGCTATTGTCGAGGTCGCTGGCCGACTTGGCATTCTTTCGAAGATGGACCGAAGGGCCGGCATGGACCAGTTCAACATTACTGGAAAGCAACTCATCAATGCAGTGAAGACCATCATGCGCCATTACAAGGCACGCTGTGGAATGAAGTGGGAAACAGCACCTCAAGCCAAGACTCCTGCAGAGATCCGGGAGGATGGTGTCGAACAAGCAGTCCAGCACATTCACGATATGCTCGGTGATGTCCTGACCGAGGACGAGCACATCATGGTCAACTACGAAACTGAAGCACGCCTTGCTCTGTTGAACGAGGGGACGGCCGAGGCACTCACCGGTAACAATGAGGTGCGGATGGTCGTTTGCACCGCCTTCTACGCAACACTCGTGGACGCTGGGCTTCAGACAGGCATGGCCGATAAGCTCGGTGGCGTCTTTGGAATCACGGGCAGCGGCATTCGTTCTCGTTACGAGGATTTTGTCACCTCCGAACAATCCGGCATGGTGAATTTCAATGGAGCGTACATGCGTGGAGAGGAGAGTTGTATGGAACTGCTCTTTGCCAAGCATCCCGACCACACCTTGATACAACGGGGCGGCTTGGATTTCCTATGGGATACTCAAAAGTCGGCCTCGCATGCTTGATAGCGGTCCTGTTTTGCTGCCAGGGCGCAAGCGCTGGTGCCGCTGAAACGCTCCAATCTGGTGCTGTCTTTGGAGGGCAATCGACAGATGCAAATTCAACCACCACGAGCATCCACAATCTAAGCGATCTACCGACTGTGGTCGAAGTCTACACGGCCACATGGTGCTCCAATTGTGTTGACGTAGAACACGCATTGGATGACATCGAAACGAACCTATCCATGCAGCAATACCACATCCACCGCTCAATTTCAGAAGTCCAAGATCCATTTGGTACAGATGTGCTCGATGCTCGATTCCACGATCGTTACGGGCGATATTCGCCTCCTGCTGTTGTGTTCAATGGGAGCACCATGGTCCGTGGAAGCGTGCCGCAATCCGACAGCCTCCAGCAAGATTTCACTACTATCATTCAGCAACCATTGATGCTTGGGAACGGTACGAGCAGTTTCACCTGGATCCCGGCCTCAGAAGGAGGCAATGTGGCATGGTCGCTCGATGTGGATCGAACGCAATTCGGAGAAGGGACCCTAGGTGCCTACCTGTGGGTCATTGAAGCCTCTGCTTATTTCGAAGAAGGGACCAATGGACTGGAAAACTACCCTCATATTGTCCGAGACATCATTCACCTTGGCAACGAATCTCAAGGGGAAATGAACGTCGTCTTACCCGATGCCTTCGATGAAAATGACCTCTCAGTCCATTTGGTGTATCAATTCAATCCGCTCGTTGAAGAGCCTGTCATCTCTCCACCTTTGGTGGATTCGGACGAAGGTGACTCCTTCCTTCCCTTCGTGCACAGCTTGGGTACACTAGCAATCATTGGTGCAGCGGCGATCTCAAGACGTACCGATCAAGGTTGAAAATCGCCTGCTAAATTGCGCTGATTGTCATCGCGTAAATCCTCACCAAGTTCCCAGCGGAACATTGGCGCTTCATCTGGTGCTCGTTCTGCTTCAATGTAATGCCACCACCATGGTGGTGCTCCTCTGAAACCAAACCGCTGCTGTGCTCGATTGAGTGTTTCGCTCAAGTTTCTTCGGGCCCACTGCCGTGGATGGTCTCGGCGCCGGAACACAACACGTCCGTCCCGACGGCCATCCTCTGCATACCCTGCCTCTCGAGCAAAGCGACGGATAAGGCTGCGTTCTTCGGCCGACCTGACCGTGGCTCGAAGCATGCAATCTTCAAAGGAAACATCAACACCATCATTGCCCCCCATGAGCATGGTTGAGCCAATTGGTTGCAACAGCATTGCTTCCCAAATTCGAGGGAAGACCTCGCAGAACCGTCGTTCGCCATTCCGAATGTCTCCGATCGGCGCGTCTTCTTCAGCTTGCCCGCGATTTCGCAGAAACATCCAATCTTGCCTACCAAAGAAACGCATGTTGAACGCCCCTTCGGCTGGTGGGCCCCTAGGTTCAGGCTCACGTTCCTCTGCCTCCGCCAGTGATTGAGTCCACAATTTAGCCATGGCTTTGAGTGGCACTTGCTGTTTGGCTGCCGCAGCATGGAGCACAAGGGTTGTTGCCGTGCCAATGTGCCCGTCGACCGGAACGTAGTCTCGGTGCTGATATCGGCGGTTTCGTCGTTCCATGTACTGGTAATACAAATCTCGCGGTGGACCATTCAGCCCAGGCCCATCTCCCTCGAACTGATCTCTAAATTCTTGAAGCCAATATGGGGCCGTCATACCTCGACGCCTCGAACGAAGGAGGCCCTTGAGGGTCTCAAGGGAGGTTGTATCAAGCATGTCCACATGTTCGTCTTTGAGAAGTCCAGGAAAACCAAGCGGCGGGTGGTGGGCAAGTATGTCCAGCAAGGATTCCATTCGAGATGCCCCTTTTACGTCATCAAGCAGCGTGAGAACAACCGACGCCATCGTATCGCCGAGGGGCAAGGTGGTGTGGAAAGTGCCAGCATGAATGCAAATAGGAGTTGTTCGCCGAGGTTGGAGTGAATCGATCATTCGTATGACAAACGGGGCGCCATGTGCACCACGTCCGGCAATCACTTCGTAGAAATGCCCCAATCGACCTACGACGAGGATGTGTTTGCCATGAACATAAACACGCTCGCCGCCGCCCTGCATGACTTCGTTGAGAAATTCAATGGAACGCTTGACGGGCTTCGGTATTTTCAATGGCGCGTCGGCGACAGAGGTCCAGTTTTTTTGAATGCAAAACAATGTCTCTCCCGCATGGGATGTCAGCGGCGAGAGGGCCATCGAGAATAACAACGCCCAGGCCTTCGGCGTTTCTTGCACATTCGTATTGCGATTTGTTCCTGATTTCGTCCGCACCCGTAGCTTGAGTTTTCCCCCGATTGTACGGAGTGGGAAGGCTGATGGAGCATTTTCTTGCCTTGTTCCCGTGTACGATTCCCATCTTTGTAACCATGGGTAGTGGCTTAACTCTTCCAAACCCGCCGGATGATTTGCAAACGCTTCTGTGATGTTTTCCAACAAGTGATTGCCACCATCCAATCGATTTTTGATATCTCGCGCCCATGCCGCAAGAGGGTGTAGGATGTAGTTTGGTGGCGGGGGAATATGTTCTTCCGACATCCACCCGAGCCAGGTAAACAAATGCTCGGCAGCCTGGCGGCTCGGGTGCTGAAAACGGCGCATATATCGACGGTATCTGAGTCGGAATGCCCGGTGGTTTTCCCCGCGCGGTTCGGGTGGACGTTTGAGGTTAGTTCCTGCGGTATCGCTGCAGCCCATGAGGATCATCAATTGGCTCAAATTCCATCCGGTTCGTTTGGATTTGGAACTCAGGACGCGAAGAAGGGAGACACTTGGTACCAAACACGGCAATTGCCGCCCATTCATGCTGAGTTTGTGATCTTGAAATGAAAAATGGAGGCCATCGTGCATTAGAAACCCTTTGTGGAGGGTCATCCGTTCATCATTTGAGAGTTTGAGGCCATGCTCGATGTGTGATGCAATTTCCAGCAGGTGGGCTTCTGATGCTGGCAGTTCAACAACCGGATCGAGCAACGGGTCCAATCTTGCCCACTCGATATCTGCGGAGTGCTCGAAACTCGCAAGAAGAAGTTTCCAGCGCTGCTTCACGTTTTGGTGTGGTCCGCCCAGTGCCGCTACCACCTCGTTTTGCAAGAGGTGAGGGACTTCGTAATCCCATTCTTTTTTTGTTGACTTTTTGGTAAGGGACTTGCAAAGAGCGCATGGAGAGATTGGTTTCCTTTGGTCGCACACCGAACAATGAGTTGATGCGCGGTTGCTCATGAGGGATAAACTGCCCAACCGTTTATCAACTTCACAAATGAGTGCTGAATGTTTCAATCACCTTATTGACGTCATCATCGGTCACATGCAAATGCACGACAATTCGGCAACTGTTCGGCCCGATATCGAGCACATCGATGCCGTTCGCAGCAAGAGCATCCATGATGCTGGAAGCGCTTTTGGTGGAGTCAAAGTACACCATATTGGTTTCAACGGTTGTAAGATCTACCGAAAACCCCTCAACTTGATCGATGGCTTTGGCAAGTCGGACCGCACGTGAATGGTCTTCTTCCATCCGTTCGACGTGATGGTCGAGTGCGTGAAGCCCTGCTGCTGCCAACATTCCTGCTTGCCTCATACCCCCGCCAAACATCTTGCGCCAGCGGTGGGCTTGAGAGATAAATGTCGAAGACCCAACGAGCACCGACCCAATTGGGGCACCAAGGCCCTTTGAAAGGCAAATCGAAATCGAATCGTAATCACGCACCATGCGATTGAGCGGGGTTTTTGTCGCCACAGACGCATTGAACACCCTTGCCCCGTCCATGTGCGTAGCGCAGTTGTTCGCTTTGGCTACAGCTGCAATTTCATCCAAGGTCTCTTGTGGATAACACGCGCCTCCGCCTCGGTTTGAAGTGTTCTCAACACAAACCAGTGTGCCATCGGGGTAGTGTGAGAGTGAGCCTGCCTGCTTTCGGATGGCCAATTGAACATCCTCAGGTCGCATCAGCCCGCCATGGACATCGACAAGGGCAACGGATGCACCACACAGAGCGGCGAAGCCACCACCTTCATAGATGTAGATATGGCTGTTTTTTGCGGTGATGATTTCATCACCTGGTGAAGTGTGGCATCGGAGGGCAATCGCGTTTGCCATGGTGCCTGATGGAACAAAAAGTGCCGCCTCTTTTCCGCACATTTCCGCCATGCGTGTTTCAAGTTGGCGAACGGTCGGATCGTCGCCGAGCACATCGTCGCCAACTGCTGCGTGGTGCATAGCATCGCGCATAGCCGGGGTGGGTTGAGTCACGGTGTCTGAGCGCAAATCGATGCGGTCTGTCGAATAGTGGCGCATGGTTGACCGATGGCGCCCCCCTTCATCAAAGCGGTGGCAAATTACAACAGTTTGAGTGCCCCGGTAATTGGCTCGAGTTGCTCAGCGCCTGCAGGCCCTAGGGCCAAGATGGTCAACGAACCGCTCGGGATTTGGGTGTGACCGGCGTCCCGTACAATCGAGGTGAGGATATTGAGTTCTGCCGCTTGTTGTTCAATCTGCTCAAGGTGTGATGCATCATTCCCCTTCACGCAGATTTTCTTCTGACCCGTACCAAGCCATGCCTCAATCATCAGAGGGTTTTTGTTTCCTCCATTAAGCATGGCCTGCACAGCACCGTGCCCAACCTGGGCTGCAATCTTACCCTTGCCCATTTTCAATCCGTGGTTGACGACGAAGACCATTTTCAAATCCCCGGTGGGTGCGGTCCCGTGCGGGCGTGGCGCGGTTATTTTGTGGAGAAATGAACGCAGACCCATGCTTGTACGAACGGTCAGTATGGTTTCAAATCTCCGACCAGAGCATCGATTGAGCGACGAGGTCCGGGGCCGATCCCGAGCACGGTCACGGTCCCAGGCTCCACTTCTGTATGGCCAGCATCTTTGACCAGGTGCGTCACTAAGCCTGCCGCTTGGGCCTGTCCTGCAAGACGCTGGAGTTCTTTCAGATTCTCTATTTTGAGGCAAATCTTGCGGGCGCCGCCCTGCCGCCATCGTTCCACGAGCCGGGCGTGGCTCTTGCGCGCTGCAAGGGTACAGGAGACGGCTGCATGGGCGCATTGAACCGCTACTTTGCCTGAAGAAAGACGCAAGTCATGACGGACAATCAAGGCCATCGTTGGGTCATCAGGCGTCGATACCATGGCCATCCAACACCGTGTACTCCAACGCCTCAAGTGTTGGTCGTTCTGCTAAGATTGAACTGAACCAAGCACCAAACCAGATTGTGAAGGTGACGTTGCCCAAGGCATGCAAGGCATCAAACGGCAGTCCGTTCAGCAAGTAGAACGCGAAATCAACCGGACCAAATGTGCCATCGAGGATCGAAAACGAAACGATGAGTCCGAATAAAAAGGCCGAACCAATTGCCGCAAGCGCCGTACGACCAGCATTGTAAACGCCATCGACAACGAGGCCCGATTTAGCACCCAGAACGGCAACGCTTGCCCACCCTATTGCCTGGAAAACAGTCCACCAACCATCGCCCATTATGAAATTTGACAGCATTGCTACCATCACTGCGAATGCTGCACCTCGTCGAGCGCCGAGTTGAGCGCCGACCAAGAGGCAAGCAGCTGTAACCGGTTGTACGTTTGGAAGGGGTTGCATCACAACACGCAGAAGTGAGACGCTCACAACCAGTGTCGCCATGAGGACAACGTCATGGGCAGACCTTCGATTTGGACCCGAAAGAAGCCAGAACGCAGCCGTGAGGAGAATGATGTCCAAAACCAGAGCCATCGTTGGCGAAAGCTCGGGGCCGTGGGTGCCAAGGGCTTGGAACATAATGACAGCCACTGGCCGCCAAGATTTGAGGCTTACCTCGCTTCAACTGGGTACCAATGCACTCTGGAAGAGGAATCGAGTGGCTTCAAATCAGAAGAAACCGAGGCAAGACGTCCGTCTACGGTGTATTCCCAGCCTTCACCGGTTTCGTTCTCAAAAGCGAGGATGTATTGGCCCATACTCGTTGATTCCGACTGAATTTCTAAATCGAGTTCGTCGCAGGCTGCTTCGGTAAGTTCGAAGACATTGGTGTAGTTTTCAAACCCGCCAATGGTAAAATCCTCGCCGCCAAGCGTGATGGTGACAACTTGGGTGCCTCGCCATGATTCATCCCAAGTTTCGTTCCATGGCTCTTTGTTTTCCGAAGTTGGTGTTGAATCTTCAATCCATTCTGACCATTGAAGTGCAACATCATCAACGACCAAAAGCCCGATCAAAAGAACATAGACGCTTAGAAATTTCAAAACTGACGTGCCCTGGTTTCTGAGCAATTGTATGGCCGCACCACCGAGCGATAAAAAGAGCAGAAACACTACCCCTTGAGCCAACCAGTTGAAGTCATGAGGTGCGGGTATAGGCTCGCTATTGACTGCTTTTTCTTGAGTGGAATAGACAAACACCTCGCCATCATCACTGCCAAAAGCAACCAACTGCCTGGTGTCGGTTTGGAGGAAGGCTGGGGCTGCAGTGGAGTAACCGTCCGCCCCAGTTGCGACCGTTTGCAATTCGAATGTGCTGTTGTTCCCAAGTTCAAGGAGGGCCCATCCGATTGCATCCCCGTTGTAGGGCAGCATGTAATGACCATCATGCACCGCTGCAATTTCACCATTGGAACGGAATGGTGCCTGATCGGTCATTGTGCAATTCATGGTGCAATCATACAGTCGGACCGATTCCGAATCTGCAGACAAAACATAATGATCAAAACCGAGAGGGATGGCCGGCGAACCACCTATTTTCATCGTCGTTTTCACTTCAAGAGTACCTGGATCAATGAGATAGACCGTACTGCTTCGCACTCCCTGTGATTGGACGAAAAGTCCGGCTGGCGTGAGTAAGGGGGCGTGTCTGATCTTGCCATCATCGAGTGCCACGGAACGAACCGTTGCATTGTTTGAGACTGCCCAAAGCATACCAGATTCGTCGCCTAGGTAGAAACTGCCCTCACCAACACTCACGCCGTTCCTCCAGCCGAGCCCGGTTTCGACTTCCCATTGTGCGGCTCCCGTAGATGCGCACAGCGATGACAAACCCGAACGGGTTGGAATGATAATTTGGTCCTCGTAGGCCACCATCGAGCCCGTAATGCCCCATGTGATTGGCTCAGAATGGTATGACCACAGCAATCGCCCATCGGTCGGTGACCTCGCTTCTACCGTACCGTCGGACCAACCGGTGATGAGCATCCATGGCCACACCCCACAAGCGCCGGATCCTGATTTGACGAGCAGAAACGGAGACATGTCGTGTTGGGTTGAGTTCGAATTGCTGAACGACCACAGAAGTTCGCCGTTCAGATCAAATGAGGCGATGCTAGGTAGGTCGTGACCACCCCATGAGGCGGAGGTTCGAACAAACAGTTGTTCCCCATGAAAAAGAGGTGCTGTCGTGATGTAAACATCACCGAAATCGTGGGACCATTCGAGGGAAAATTGTTCTTCAAACGTGCTTGTTTCCGCACTCGTTGGAAGCATCGGGAGCATCAGCGCCATCAGGAGGGCGAAGGCGAACGGACGTTGGCCCACAGGTTTCACTCCATCGTTTTCTGGATTGCTTCCCGCAAGAGAGCGCTGACGACCTTGCCATCTGCAGCACCTACGGTTTGCATAACGACGCCCATCAAAGGCCCCATCGCCCCCATCCCTCTCTGCTTGACAAAATCTTCTCGTTCCAAGACGATTGATTGGATGGTTGATGCAAGGTCGCCAACATCTGCAGGCTTGTACCCGTTGGCTTCCCCATACGCTGCAATTTCTGCCATCGTCGGGGTTTGGCCTCTGAAAGCATCGATGATTTCGTTCATCGATTCACGGGTAATGTCGCCTTGCTCTTTGACTTTGAGAACTTGAGCGCACAGCACCGGATTTGCCTCGTCGTTTTCAAGCACGACGCTCGCCCAACCTTTGTGTGGTAGGTCTGTAGAATAATCGACAAAGATGTCATCCAGTTCTCTGGCTACCAATTGTTTTGCTTGGTCTGCTGAGACATCGTATGCGGCCATCCGGGCGTTACGTTCTTCATCGCTCATCGGGAGTGAGGCAAGGGTAGAGGCCCATGTATCTCCATCGATGACAATAGAGGGGACATCCGTTTCGGGGTACATCCGAGCGCCCCCTGGCAGTGGGCGCATAGGGGCTGTGGTTCCGTCTTCTGGAGCGCCTTTCTTGACCACAACATTTCGAACTTCTTGTGGGATCCTATGCCATGCCAACCTGGCCCGTTGGAGTACGCTTTCTAGAGCGAGTTCGGCTTGCCATTGTGGGGCGAGGCAGAGGATGAAACCGTCGCCGTCACTCAAAGACATTTCATTTCGAACCGCATCGACATGCTCGTGTTCGATTCCATAAGCGGGCAGTTCATCAGAATGGAACACACCTTTCACACCTGCGAGTTTTGCCGCGCCGGCCAATTCCCGACCTAAGCGGGGCATTTGTGAACCCTCTTTGTCCATCGATTTCTGGCCGATTTTTCCATCGAGACCCGCTAGAGGAAGGCAGAGCATCGTATGGCCGGATGAGAGACCTGTTGTCACCATTTTTGAATCGCATGTGGCGAAAGATGCAGACACGTCAATCAAATTGAGCGGAAGATGCTGTTCGGCCGCTGCCGCCACTTTTGCCTCCACCTCGTCGTCAGTGCTTCGGCGATCGGGTGGCAGCATTGGAAGGTCCAACATGGATCTTAATTCGTTGGCCAAACGATAGAAATGGAGTTGGCGAGCCATCTCAAGTCGGATGATTCGTGGAATCCAATTGAGGTCTTGGCACCCCTTGATTTCAACACGGTCGCCACAGGCCAATGAGACATTGAGGTCTTGACGTATGCTCCCAAGGCCCCTGCGCACACGGCGTGTTTGGCGAAGCGTGCGACCAAGGGCCATCGAGGTGACCTTGGCGTGCTCTGGGGAAATCACATCAGGGCTTGTTGCAATCTCAATCAAAGGAAGTCCTAGGCGATCTAGGTTGTAAATCACCTGTTCACCGTTGCTCTTTGCGAGCGTTTCGAGCTTTCGAGCGCTGTCTTCTTCCAAGCAAAGCACGTCAATCCCCACCGGGCCGTCCTCAGTTTCGAGGGTCCCGTCGGTTGCAATCAATGAGGTGCGTTGAAACCCGCTTGTGTTTGAGCCGTCCACCACTGTTTTGCGCATGGTCTGCAGGAGAGAGACCGGCTTTGCTTCAAGCAGAGCTGATACGGTGAGGGCGATTTCAATTGCGTCGCTGTCGTGTTCAAGAGGCGGTTGATCGTCGAGTTCAATCAGGCCTGCATTTGGACTTTGAACATAGACAAACGAGCGGTTACGCCTTGATTCGAAGCGCGCTGCGATATCGATTGCACCACCTTCACCTCGTGCCGCCCTTAGCTTTCGTTCAAAGCGTTTCCAATCGCTAGGAACGGTATCGATGGTCACGTCGTAAAGCACACCTGGTTGGCGGGAGTGCAGTTTACCTGTGGCCAGTTGTTGATGAACCTCAATCCCACACATGAAGCCAAGTTGTTTTGGAGAAAGTGCCGATGCATCATCGACATCGCCAACGGGCTCAGTGGTTTGAGGGTCGGCCATAGTTCCACCCAAGCGTTCATCCTTCAAGATTCAAACCCAAGAACATCAAGGGATTCCATGGGTGTCATAACCGCCTGGCCTAAACAGTCGCCCATCGATGTGGAACTTTTCGAGGATGCTTTCGGCCGTTCCACGGTCGATCTTATGACGTTCAGCTTCATTGAGCACATCGTTGTGCTGAGCAACGCCACCACTGTCCACAGCAAGGGTCGAGACAATGTTGAACATCGTTTTCTCTCTGTTTCTCGCAGTGCCTTTTTGGCCGGTCTGAAGTGCAGTTTCGTCGAAATTTCCACCCATAAGGTCTTCTCGCCAGGTCCGAGTGAGGCGAATAGCGCGCTCGGCGTCCTCAATGGTAGCGACTTGCGAAAGACGGATTCGAGCGCTTGCTTCCGCTAGACGGGCGAGCGCTTCGAGGGACCGGGCGGTGATTGCAACGGTGTCAGAAAAGTCGCCAATTTGCTTTCTCGTTTCGACATAGAAATTGACAATCTTTTCACGAGCTTCCAATTCAAGTGAGGGATGAATGCTGCGCTTTGCGTAAGCGACGTACTTTCGAATGAGGTCCCGAGACAGCACTTCACCGTGTTCTTTGGACGTCTTGACGCCCGATTCTGCTGCAATCTTCGTTGGATCTGGGGCTGTTCCTTCATTGACAAGCAACTCACTCACACCCAACAACCTGTTGTCGATGATGTGTTGTGCAATCTGTGCGTCTCTTTCCATTTCGGGGTCGTCGGTCAACAACCAAATGATGTCGAAACGGGATACAAGAGGAGGCGCGAGGTTGATTTGTGCAGTGAATGGAACTTCAGATACTGGCTCAAATCGCCCACTTTTTGGGTTTGCTGCTGCCAATACGGCACATCGTGTTCGCAGGCTGGCGTTGATTCCTGCTTTCGAAATTGAGATTTTCTGCTGCTCCATGGCTTCGTGCATGCTGGAACGATCGCCTTCGTTCATTTTGTCGAATTCGTCAATGGCGGCAAGGCCAAGGTCGGCGAGCACCAGTGCTCCCGCTTCAAGCGTCCAACGTCCATCTGCTGCCGCATCTTGAACAGCAGCAGCCGTCAATCCCGCAGCCGAAGCAGACTGTCCGGATGTGAACCGTCCACGGGGGGAGATATCGGCCATGTAGTTGAGCAGTTGAGATTTTGCAACACCCGGGTCCCCCATCAACAAAATGTGGAGGTCCCCTCTGTTCCTTGTGCCGTCAGGATTGAGGCGAGCTACGCCACCAAACAATTGCAAGGCAAGTGAGCGCTTGACGACCTCCATGCCATAAATGGAAGGAGCAATGCTGTTGGTGAACACTTCGTAAATGTCTGGACGTCGGGAAAGTTCCCTGATTTCCAACTCTTCATCCTCAGTGATGACAATTTCTTCGAGCGGGATGTTCTGCCGTTCAAGTGAATGAATGCGAAGGAAAATATCGAACACCGGTGTATCTTTGCCACCTTTTCGTTGTGACCGAATGAAAAGCACGCCATTCGCCTTCACGCGGTCACCGGGATTGAGTTTCCCGGCAAGATCGTGCTCGACGATACAGAGGATACGTTCCGGTTGTATGCCCCCCTTCATTTGTTCAGGCAACTCTTGGAGTTCAACGAATTGCGAGTTGATAAGAATAGAATCTTGTTGCTTCAATTCGAATCGAGTTTGGCGCTTTGCCCGCCCGCATCCACCGTCGATTTGCTGGCATTCAATTGGCTCGATCAATTCTTGTTCGTTTGGTTGATTGATGACCATCGTATGGCCGCAACCCACGCACTCGAACGTCGCGGCGTAAATCCGTGGGCGCACACCCGTAATTTTGGTCGCTACAGCATCGATGGCAAGCATGTTGCTTATGTCATCGGCCCGGAGTTGAGAAACGGTACGGATTTGGTCGCTTGGTAAATGGACGATGCGTACGAAGGGGTACATGTTGCTGTGGCCGGCGTCGAGGAGGAATTGACGAAGAGCCTGATTTGAGGCATGGAAATGCAACTCGGGGTGTTCAACTATGTCGTGTGCAAATTCGTGATCAAAACCTTCGATGACACGGTAAGAGACTTCAAGCGATTGCTCATCTGGCCACATCTGAGCGAGGTTGTGAACCGCCTCTGCGAAGTGATCTTGAATCAAAGAAGTCCAGCGTGCTGGGAGATCGAATTCTTGCAACATTTTCGGGACCTCAAGGTGTTCTTTATCCTCTGAACTTTCATACTGTAGCGTCAACAGTTTATGACCGTATCTTTGCAAAATTGCCACCCCTTCGTTTCCACTGGAAGCCAACACCAGCGAAGTCCCCCGTTTTTGCGAATTCTCAGTGTCCACTGACCAAGCGCCAGCAGCGAATCATCCATGTGCAAGCACCCCGACGCAGAACCATGCCCGAACACGCTTTCACACCAACCCGTGGATTGCTTGAACGATGGAGTGTGGATTCATCGCTGTTAGCAAACAGGCTGGGCGATCCAACCGAACGCGAGGTGCTGGTGCATGTTGCGCCTGAAGGTGTACAAGCAATGCAGAATGGGGGCCATTTACCTGTCATCATTTACCTCGCACCATTCACTTCTTCTGGACCTGCTCGGGCGGGTTGGAAGGCGTTTGCCGAAACAATTCCGCAGCGTCATGAACGCTTGGTTTCCACGGGCCAAATGGAGCCGGCAATCTTGGTCATGCCGGATACCTTCACTAGCTTAGGGGGCAATCAATTCGTCGACTCCCCCGTGCTCGGCAATTGGTCCTCGTGGTTGGCCCAGTGCCTCAAACCTGAGATTACTAAGCGCTATTCAACAAACGGTAACTTTGGCCTGGTCGGAAAATCCTCTGGAGGGTATGGTGCCCTAGTGAATGCCATGTTCATGCCGGGGGCTTGGAACGCTGTCGCTTGCCATTCAGGGGATGTCGGTTTTGAATTGATGTTCAAGCCAACCTTTGCCGAGACCCTCACGCACGTCTCCTCGTTTGGTTCAGCCGCAGATTATGTTGAACATGTGCGGAATGCAGCAAAGCTCTCCGGTCCTGATTTTCACAGTTTGATGATCTGTGCAATGGCTGCCTCTTACGACCCGCAAGAGCCGGCTTCGGACAATCCGCTCGGCATTGTGTTGCCGGTCGAGCCACGCACAGGCGCAATTCTTGAGGACGCATGGGGCCGTTGGTTGCAATTCGATCCATTGTTGATGGTTGACTCAAAAAGTGAGGGGTTAAGTCGCCTCACTGCGTTGTGGATTGATTGTGGCAACAGGGACCAATATCACATTCAATATGGCTCGAGAGCATTGGTTGATCGCTTAGCCGAATTAAACGTCGAACACCGATGGGAAGAATTCGATGGGACACATTCGGGAATCGACCACCGATTAGATTTGAGCCTACCTTTCCTCGCAAAGGCTCTGAAAGAAAGCGTCGGGAATTAGAGCCGATTGGTTCATGAAACGCCTTTCTGTGGAAGTGGTATGGCCAAGCCCATGGATTACGCAAGTGCGGGTGTCGATATCGACCTTGAAGGCTCGGCTGTCGCTTCATTGATCGCCTCGTTGGGGCGGTCGACAAGGCAGCCTGGAACGCCGGGTGCTCCAGTGGATTTACCCGGTGGTTTCGGTGGTTTGATTGAATTTGGAGACTCGCTGCTTGCATTGGCAACCGACGGAGTCGGCAGCAAATTGCAAATCGCTTCGGCACTGAACCAGTGGGGTGGCGTTGGCATTGACTGCATGGCCATGAACGTCAATGACTTGTTGTGTGTTGGTGCAGAACCTATTGCATTCGTGGATTATGTAGCCGTACCTAAGCCGGATCCCGAAACGCACGCAGCCCTTGGAGCATCGCTTGCAGAAGCCTGCCGTTTGGCAAGGGTGACCCTCGCCGGTGGCGAAACGGCCTCTCTGCCCGGTATTGTCACGGAGCTTGACCTGTCGGGAACTGCACTTGGCTACGTCAAGAAAGGAGATACCATCACTGGTGAGAACCTCAAATCCGGTGACGTGCTGATTGGGTTGCCATCATCTGGCATCCACTCCAACGGGTATTCTCTCGTCCGAAAAGTGATCGAGCATATCGGAGCCGATTACACCGATGAGGCCCCCTTTGCTGTGCCCAGCATCGGACGCTCAGTGCTCAGGTTCGATGACCGAGAAGGGTTGCCCTTCACGCTTGGAGAAGTGTTTCTCAACCCAACCAAGATCTATTGCGATCCTGTGGTTGACCTCCTTCATGCCTGCGCCACGGAAGACGTTGAGTTTTCAATCGCCGACCTTCATGGGATTTGCCATGTGACCGGTGGCGGCCTCTCGAACCTGTTGCGCCTCCACGACAGTCTTGGATGGCACATCGACGCACCGTTACCTGCTCACCCTGAGTTTGAATGGCTTCAGAGCGTTGGAGGCATTGAAACGCGGGAGATGTACCGCACCTTCAACATGGGCTGTGGCATGATTATCGCCGTTGAAGCTGAACACGCCCAGGCCATCTGCGAATGGCTCGGTCAAAGGCTCACAGGCGTTGCCATCATCGGCACCGTTGAAGACCATGGTCACAAGGTAACCCACGCCATCGAGGGCGTCGAATTCACGCACTATTGAGGCGTCAAGCGGTTGCTTCTTCTGCATCATCACCGGCTTCTTCCGGTGCTTCAGCAGCAGGTGCTTCCGACTTCATTGCTTCATCAGTTTCGTCTTCAGTCATCATCAAACGAACGCCGTTCACAAGTGCAATGACCGCTCCAAGGTAGATAAGAACGGTGATGTAATCTGCGATGTTATCGAAGTTGGTCCAGTAGGTCAGCATCTCTTGGTTGGTCACGATGGAAGATTCGAGGGTTTCTGCATCTGCATCAGAGATTTCACCGCTCGACTTGATCATGAACACCGGTTGAAGGTCGTCAATGGTTGGAGCGACGTTCATCGAAGTAATCGGGCGTGTGTCAAGGTAGAAGTAAGACGTTGATTCGCCAGCGATGGCTGCTCCACTGAGTTGTTCAACGCTCATTGTCACTTCACTGCCGAAGTACACCGGAAGTGCACCAGGAACGGCGTCCAGCAAGGTGTCTGTGTCCAAGAGCTTGGCCTGGATGTTACGGGTCAATGGATCGAGGGAGGCACTGCAGTCATCCACGGGGATTCCCTTGAGGGTTGATTCGCCATCACAGACAATTGCAGCGGTTGCATAGCCAGAGAGGTCGACGCGGTTGTCACCGTCAGCAAGGAAGCCACCGATGGTGCCTGCTCGGTTTTCGGCTGTAATCAATCCGAAGGTGTTCGCTGCCTTTGCAGGGTCCTTCCAAGAGAAGAAAGAACTCTCATCAATGGCAAGGGTTGTGCCCTTGTCGCAAGCACTGCTCTCACCGGTACAGATGGTGTAGTTGGTTCCAGTATCACTTACAACGCCACCAGATCCGTAGTAGGTTGCGTTTGATTCAAGGCTGGTCCATCCAACAGTCATGTCCATTGGGTTGCCGCTCGCAAGGAAGGCAGACACAGGGTCGTGCCATCCGAGCAACCAGTTGTTGAATTCTTGAGTCAAGTATGGCGAGGTACCAAAGGAGTCAATGAGGAACCCTGGGACAAAGTCACCGAAAATTGCCCCGAACATGAATGCGCGCATTGCTGCGGCTGCATTTTCATCAACGCCGTAGAGCATAGCCACGGTGGAAGTGTTCCATTCCATTGGCGTGCCTGGGCCCATAGTAGCAAAGTCGATTGGAGGGGTCATGCCGCTCAATTCACCGTAGAGGAACAGGGTTGCTCCAGTGGAGGTGGTGAGGCCGAGTGGGCCATAGAGAGCGTTTCCAGATTGCGCCTGTGAAAGATCGACTGCTGGTGCGCCGGCGCTTCCTGGCACAAGCGCTGTACCCCATGCTCCACCCATGTTGAGGGAGTTGGTGAGGTAAGGATCGCCGACAGGGCTCATGCCACCAAAGGTTTGGTTGACGAATTGTTCAGCGTTCATGGTACCAACACCGCCAAGAAGACCGAGTTGTGCAGAGGAGGCGGAAGTTGCCCATCCGCCAGCCCATCCCATGACCGCTGCGTATTGATCGCCTGTGAGGGTGTAAGCGGCCATTGCGTCTGCAGGTTCCATGGTAAGGAAGGCTGCAAGTCCGAAGCCCGTTTCTTCAGCGTTGGTGGCAATCAAACCGGTTGGTGTGTCGGTCAAGTGACCGGCAACCATGAGGGCGATGCCGTTTGCACCAGTGAAGTCGAC
>DAFX01000093.1 GCA_002495535.1 Euryarchaeota archaeon UBA433 | reverse complement strand
TTTTTCTGAGCATCGATGCTGATGAGGTTCAACGGCCAGTCGCTTCCAAGGTTTAGGTAGGCTTGCAAGTACATTCCATCACTCATGGTCAGCCCTCCTCCACAGAGGTGGAAGTTTCTGCTCTACGTATTCGCCTTCATCTCTTGTGACAACGGTCAATTCAAGCCTGTACGTTGGCCTCACACCGTCCGGTCCAAGTTCCTGATAATACGCCTCAATGGCCGACATGAGTTCCAACAGGTCTGCAGTACCGTGAGCGACCGTGACGATTTCTCTGCATTGAAAAGACTGTGATGGCGGCAAGGCTGGATGAAAAATGACGCCGAACGATTGCTTCTTGGCCTGTTGTATCAAGACCTTGGCCAAATGTGGCGTCGCAGTGGGGCCCGACCATTTGAGGCCTACAACGGGGTTTGGCATCCACGATTCTTTGGTCTGAAGCACCGTTGTCTGATGCTTCCACCACGGGCATCTCCCGATGACTTGCTGTTGCAAGGCGTGCCTGACGGTCAAAGCGGTATGTTTGGTGTGCAGGGCAGGAGCGAGCGCAACGAGATCGCCGTGGACGATGTTGAGCCTGAAACCTTCACCCTTGAGCGCATAGGACCTCTTGGTCACCTCGGCTGGCAAACACGTGGGATGATCAACGAGCCACTGAAGGTAGGAATGGTAGGCTTCGAATGGCCAAGCCGACCTTGCCGGCACTGGTGTTTTGAACACCATTCCATGCTCTTCTCCATCCATGTAGACCGTTGACCATGTGTCGTGCCAATTGTCCCATGTAATCGCTTTTGGATGAATCGTTTCTTCGTGTTCTTCATCCAACATTTTCTGAACTTGAGACGGCATCAGCGCCATTTCCAGTATTGTGTTCCAAAACCATGGTTTCATGGCTTCAAACCAATCAACTCCGCCCCATTCTCCATCCGCATGATGGTGAACTTTGAACACCGTTGCACTGTATGTTTGCATTTCATGATTGGCGTTTTCGCCAAGCCATTCGATGGTGCACTCCTCGCTCATGGAAGTCGAATCAGTCAGTGGAAATACGCCACCTGGATGATTGTACCAGCATACGCCAGATTCGTCGGTTGGCACGTGCTTGTGATCCAAAATAACCAGCCCTCCATCCCTTATGTTGTGAGCAAACTGGGCCATCATCTCTGGAAAGGCATTGTTCCTATTCTCAACAAACTCGTCAAGCCACGTCAACCAGTCAACATAGAGGACATCAATGGGTGGCGAGTTGGACAGAAAATCGTAGGCCTCCCTCATGACATGCAGTTGCCAGTGCGGTGTGGCGAGTGAGGTTTTCCTGAACACTGGCCAGCCTTCAGAGGAGTCATGCAGCCTCTGATAGATGGCATGGTTGATGACATCTGCGTGGTATGGCCATTCATCAGGAACACACAACATCCCGACATCGACCAAGACCTGCAAAAACGGATGGCCCGCATCTTCAAACAAACTCATGCTCGCATGGTAGTGGCTTGCTGCTGCTGGGTGAGCCACCACAAGGGGTCTGTCTTCATCAATTTCAATGGGTAAACCAATGCCCATGCCGTTGGCTCCACCATAGGTGACGCAGGTCCCAAACCCGTCGATTGGTAGCCTTCTTGTTGTGCTTTGACTCATCAGACGCACCTCGGATGCCCAAGCGGCACAACCCTGAAGATTCTCTTGGTTTGCCTTTCCAGCCTTTCGTATTCATTGGCGAGAACCACACCGCCCGAGCCACTGTGTTTTGCAGTGTCGTAGATGGTGCCATTATGCATCGTAACAATGTGTGCCGTGCACAGCTTGCCATTTCCATCTGGATCGCTTGGTGGATTGACCGAGTAAAAGGACAAGAAAAACAAGTCGTTGAGTTCGACAAGTTCTTCGATGTAATGCTCAACCCTTCTCAAATCATGGTTGCAGTACGCTAATTGCATACCGTATGGCTTGAGCGCATTCGACCATGAATGCGGTGATTGTGAGTTGGTGATGCCCTTGAACTCATCTGGGTTCACATCGGCTCCTGTTGTTCTTGCAATCATAGCCAACGTAGTCGCCACGCATGAAGGCCCAATCTGCTTGATGTGCTCAATCGCCATTTCTGGGAAAAATGGCCCTTGAGGCTCATCTCCAGCAGGTGAATCCCACAGTGGAGCGCTGGCGTTTGGTTTCCAAGCCATGTTCAAATCCACTCCTTTGTGAAGTCTTCACCGAAACAGGATGTGTCTTCATCGAAGTGAGCGATGCCGTTTCCGTCACTGTCCCTTTCACCCTTTTCGTGTCTTGTGTTCCAATCCCTCACCGATTCAAGTTCGTAGGAGGTCAGTTCAATCTGTAGTTTCAAATGCAGAGCAAGCAATTGCATCAGCATGGTCATGTCGATTGTGTTGTATTTGCTGTTTTTTCTTCCGTTATTCTTTTCCATTTTATTCACCTCATAGGTATTCTCTGTCTTGATGTGGCCTTCCCGATGGCCATTCTTCTTCCACTTCTTTGATGTATTCGATTTGACTCAGATCGTGCTCGAAGCCCATTTTCCAAATGTGCGTGTCTTCAATGCACAAATGGAGCAACGAAAGCATCGCAAGTGGGAAGCTTTGCCCTTCTTTTTGTTCGATGCAAAAGTCGACTTCTGATGCTTGGACCGTTGGTTTGCCACCGTATTCCGGCACGTGCTCAGGGCAGGTCCAAAACGCTCCAAGCGAATGCTCCACGATGCCTTTCATGAAGAACTGAAGGACATTGGGTTGCCAAGGTGGGCCGAGTTGCTCCACACCGATTCCAACTGTTTTCTCGTAGTGCTTAACAAGCGAGCCTGGCGTCACCCAGTCTTCGTATTCGATGCACATGTCGAAGCTGAAGGTGTGGCCATAATCGCCGGTCACCTTGATGGTGTATCCGTCGATGGCGATGGCAGGTGAATCGTGCATGAACTGCATAAGTCCAAGCCAGTGTTCCCTTTCTGCAACCGCTTCTGGCGGTTCGGTATCAGGTTCTCCAAACGTGAGATAATCGTCAAGAGAAGTGAGCACCAATTCCCATTCAGGCCATGTGTCCCAATCATTGCCTTCTGCGATGTTGTGTTGATTGTAGGCTGAGAAAATCTGCATGAATTTCTCAGGCAATTGCAGGTTGCCATTGTGGTCGATGAGTTCATCTGGGTCGGTGTATCCTTGTTGGACAAACCAATGCTCGTGTTTTGTTGTTATGTTGTGTGTTTTTTTTGTCATTGTATCCTTTCCTTTTTGTGTTCTTTGTTGGTTTTGGGTCAAAGCAGGCAGAGGTA
>DAFX01000022.1 GCA_002495535.1 Euryarchaeota archaeon UBA433 | reverse complement strand
ATGGTCCAATCCAACCCTCTGCCAGTCAAACTTAGCGCTCGGGCCTTTCACACGACCATAACGGAATTTCCGAACGAAATCCCTGTGCAATTTGTTGCAAATGTGTTCAACAGTCGAATCGTCCTTGACGATCAAAGGCTCTTCCATATCAGCCTCTTGACCCTGTGGCTTGAGGTAGACGCGCATGAAACCAAGGTTGTCGTAAATGAAATCCTTCAAATCATCCAAACCAATTCCTTTGAATGCTGAAATGCGCATGACCGGCCAGTCTTGCGGTAGGTTCGAACGGGCCTTCACCAATTCTTCTTCAGTGGCAATGTCAATTTTGTTAATTGCAATCACAGCTTTTTCATAAATTCGGTTTTGTGCAAGGCAGTCGACGATCTGCTCAGCGGTGGTGTCGTTTCGCAGGGTCACAATGGCCGAAGTGAATCCAAAAGAGCGGATGATTTCGCCCATGTCTTCGTTGGTGAGATGCGTTTGCTCAACGGTTGTGCGCACATCAATACCACCTCGTTCTGTGCGCTTGATGAACACCGGTGGGCGAGTTTCGTTCAGGCGCAGGCCAGCGTTGTGGAGTTCTCGGTGCAGGACGTTAAAGTGAGCGTCTTGGAAGGGATCGACGATGTAGAGCACCATGTCAGCGCTTCGTATCACGTTGAGGATTTCTCGCCCACGACCTTTTCCTTCTGCAGCACCTTTGATCAACCCCGGTAAATCCAGAATCTGAATCTTAGCGCCTCGGTGTTCCATAACACCAGGGATACAAGTGAGGGTTGTGAACGCATAACCAGCCGCCTCGGAATGTGCGTCTGTGACCTGAGAAATCAGTGTTGATTTACCAACGGATGGGAACCCGACGAGGGCCACGGTAGCGTCTCCAGATTTTTTGACCTCGAACCCTTTGCCGCCACCGCTCGCTTTCGAGTGGGCGTGGGCCTTCTCTTCCTTGATTTTCAACTGAGCAATTTTTGCTTTCAGTTTGCCAATGTGGGCGTTTGTCGCCTTGTTTTTTTGGGTCTTGTCAATCTCAGCGCGAATCAGTTCGATTTGCTCTTTGATTGTGGCCACGACAACACCCTCCACGCGGAACGGCGCGCCACGCATTCTTCAATGCTGTTGCCCGTTTGAGGGTGGAATGGAAATTTTACTTCACTCGATTGAGGCCGATGGCATCAAACGGGTTGCATACTTGGGTGGGGGCATGGGACTTGAGATGGTGCTCCTTCTCGTCGACCAACCGGCGTTGGAACGGTTGCTCAATGAGCCATGGAAGAGCCTCTATTCGGGGATGGAATCGGGGGCATATCGCTCCGTTCGACCTGAAGCTGATCCCCGATTAAACCGACCGTTCGATATTGATGCCGAAGCAGAGATTCTGGATTGGATGGATGCCTACACCATCGAAGGCAACCCAACATTGCTGGAAGCACTAAAGGGGCAACGCCAGGGTGCACAGGGATTGCTTCACTTCATGCACTATGCGAGTCCAGGCGCTTGGGAAGTATGGGAAGGTCGCGCTTTCCTTTACCTCGATGTCGCACTCGGAGAGGCGGTCGCCAACGTTGATGCTCTGTATGGCGAAGACACCTGGATGCGAGCCACACGTCGACTTGCAGGATTGCCTGAAGATGAATTTTCAGAATCAGTTTGTCTTGATTGGATGGAACGCAGGAAAGAATTGGGTGAAACCCTCGATGAAAAAGAAGATCCCAAAATAGTCCCCACCTACGAAGCACATGATCGAGCGAGTCGTTTACTGGTCCATGCCGTCAGTCGATGGATGGGTGAGGGGAATCTCGTTGGTGTTCTTGGTCGCGAACATTTACCCGCAGGGGAATGGGGGCATGGTCCATGGAACCTCGCCGCGTTTCTTAACGAATGAAACGAGGGGTTCAAAGACCACTTCCTGTACCGGCGAAACATGAGCGAAGACGATGGCGTGGACGATGAAGTCCCAATCATCGAAGAGGGCATGGAAACCATGGACCTCGCCGAGGAAATTGAAGTGGAAGTCGAGGACCCATTGGAAGCCGCACTTTCTCGAGCTGAATCAGCAGAGAAAGAAATCGCCTACAAGGACGCTGAGATTCAGAACGTTCGTAAGCGACTTATGGCGGAAAAATCAGAATTGATTCAATACAGCGGGATGGGTCTTGCTCGTCGCATGCTGACCGTGCTTGGAGATGTTGACCGAGCTCTAGCCAATGTTGGCGAGGACGATGAAAGTCCAATGGCTCAAGGATTGCGTCTGACGCGGAACAAGATGTGGCACGAACTCCAAGCAGATGGAGTGGTTGCGATTGATGCCAAAGGTCAGAAGTTCGATCCAGCTAAAATGGAGGCAATCACAACCATTCCTGCTTCTGAGGCATTCAAAGCAGGTCATGTTGTCGATGTATTGGAAGCGGGATACATGTACAAGCAGCGTGTTTTGATGGCTACACGTGTCGTCGTTGCCTCAGAAGAATAATGACCAAACCTTCTTGTGCAAAGGGCACGATAGCTCAGCATGGTCAAGAAACTTGCCGGCAAAGCGGCCGGGAAAGCAGCAAATGTAGCCGGTAAGGCTGCGAAGGCAGTTACGAAAGAAACGGCTGCTGCCGTAAAGAGAAACGTTGTTGATGAAGCGACGAAACCTCTGAAGGAAGCAGCCAAAAAGAAAGCATCTGAGCTTTCACAGACTGTCAAAGCCAAGGCTGAAGAAAAGGTTCGTGCGGCTGTGAAAGAACAATTGAAGAAAGACGTAAAGAAAAAACTCTTTCGAAAGTGATCATCCTGCATGGACGCCAGTTTCAAACGTTGAAAGACGGAAAAGTGCATCATTGCTGATCAGCCATTCAATCACGGTTGGAGGAAGGCTTGCAGAGAGCACTTCACGAACTGCATCATCGTCGTACACCGTTGAGAGCATTTTTGCCGTTTGACGCACCCGCCACCCCTCCAATCGTTCTCGCTCATTCAAATCAATATCGTGGACCTGGAAACCAGCCTGTCGGTAAAGTGCAGCCGTCCCTTCATCAGAGGTCACCAAGACCCCTTCACCATGGTGGTCTCGAGCATGTGACACCCAATTTGGTGGGTCATTGATGTCTTCAATCAAGCAGACCTGAACCTCGAAATCCATGGTTTCGGCCCAACCTAGAATCATCGCTTTGCGTTCTTCTGCGGACCAGGGATTATTTGGTTCCCACTCGGATTGGGCTGAGCCAATCGCCACCATCACACTTTGACCTGGGAAAAGGGTGGCTGCTTGTTCAACGAGGTAGGCATGGCCGTTGTGGAATGGCTGGAATCGTCCCAACACAATTGCCATCGACATGTTCACCCCTCAGAAGTAAGTTGCCACGTCAACAGGAGGCAGGTCATGGCCACAGGCTCTAAAACACTCCAGCATTCGAACGCATCCCTCAACCATTTCTTCGACCGGAGTTTCTCCCATCGATCCGACCCTGAACATTTTACCTTTCAGATGGTCCTGAGCCCCAATCACTTGGGTGTTGAATTCCTCTTTGAGTTTGGTCCTCCAGCCATCATCAATCCCCTCGGGGTACATGATTGCGGTGACCGAGGCACTTCGGCCTAAGCGATCTGCCAGAAGTTCAAATCCGAGGTCTGTGAACAAATTCCGCACACCGTTTGCCATGTGTTCGCATCGAGCCCAACGCGCTTCATTCGTTTCATTTTGGAGCGTTTCGAGTGCTGCACCCCAGCCCATCGCCAAGTTGATCGCAGGTGTCCATGGTGTTTGGTCGTCACTGCCCTTCTTCAAGGCTGGAATCATGTCGAAGTAGTAGGTCGGGTTTGAATCCCCTTGCTCACGGATGGTCTGGACGCGTTCGACGTAGTGTTGATTGACCGCAACCGCAGCAATTCCTGACGGTCCTGCTGTGCATTTCTGTGCTCCAACGACAACAGCTTCAGCGTTCCATTGTTGTGGATGAACCGGCATGCCACCAACTGAAGTGATGCCGTCCAATATGAATGAAGTTTCATGGCGTGAGCACATTTCGGCAATCGCTTCGGCATCCTGGGTGATTCCAGTGCTTGTTTCGTTATGGCAAATCAGCACAGCCTCGTAACATTTTCGTTCTAGATGCCGCTCAATTTCACCAAGGTCGAACGCTCGACCCCATTCTCCTTTCATGTGCTTAACATTGCAAAATCGCTTGCAGATTTCCGCAACACGTTCGCCAAATTTGCCATTGGTTGGGACAAGGACAAGGTCGTTGGAACGAAAGCGATTGGCAATGACCATTTCCATTGCAGC
This sequence comes from Euryarchaeota archaeon UBA433, assembly GCA_002495535.1. Taxonomy (GTDB): domain Archaea; phylum Thermoplasmatota; class Poseidoniia; order Poseidoniales; family Poseidoniaceae; genus MGIIa-L1. The sequence continues at coordinate 2,327 of DAFX01000022.1, read as the reverse complement.
CGTTCCGCTGCCCGAAACCACGATGACTTTGTATCCATCATCGCCTTCCCAAGAATTGGACTTTCGTACGGAAGGTGAAGGGCTCAAATTGAATGCCGATCGGAGTCCTGAGTTCAATTTCGCCATTACGTCTCTGAATTCTTGGCCTCGCGCCGTCATGACAGCGGTGCCCATTGCATCGAGACAAGGCTGCCCCATTCGAACCGGCCCAGGGACAAGAAAGCAATCGTCTTCGTAGGCCATTGGTTGTTGCACCGCTTGGAGGTTTTTCAACACCATACCTGACCCGTCTGCCTTTGAGGCCTGCTTTGGGTTGGGCTGGTTGAGATTCCGTCGACCTCTTAGGTGGCTTCCTGTTGGTGGTGGCATGGTGCGTGTTGGATTGGCGATGTTGCAAGGCGCTCGCCATGAGCATATTGAAGCGCTCCACAATGCGGCTCTAGAACTGAATCTCTCCCTCGAGATCGTTGAACTTCGCAAAGGGGGTCAAGTGAGTGAGGCATTGGACGCTCTTGTGTTGCCTGGTGGGGAGTCCACCGCCATGCGCAAGGCAAGCGAAAGTGAGGCTCTTCTACCCGCGATTTACCAGTGGATGGATCAGCACCCTGAACGTCCTGTTCTTGGAACATGCGCAGGAGCGATTCTGCTTGCATCCCCAGGTGAGAACCGAAGCCCATACATTGATGTGGATATTTCACGCAACGCTTGGGGGCGTCAACGTCAATCGTTCGAAGCCTATGTTGAGGTTGATTTGGATGTGGCTTCACCAGCGTCAATTGTCCAGCATCGAGGACAAGCAGATCAATTCAATCACCGAGCCCTTCCGGTTGAAGGCGCCACTCCGGACTCACTCTCGACTGCCTACCATGGGGTGTTTATTCGAGCGCCTCGCTTTGACACTTCGAGTGTCAAGTGTCTCGCAGTAGCTCACTTGGGTGAAGAAGCGGTCGGAGTGATTGACGGTTCAAAATTGGCATTGACATTCCATCCAGAACTCACCGGCGATTATCGGTTTCATCGTTGGCTGTTAACACGAGCAGAACAAACCAGTTGAACACAACCACATCGACGGTTTGAAACCACATCGCTGGCACGACGGTTTGAGTTCCATGGCCACATCCTTGCAAATGGCGACTGAAATTCTCCCAGCGGAGGAGGGTGAAGCCGAAGGATGTGTTCAATGCCAACGGGGCAGTAAGTTGGTTCTTTTCGTGACCGGGAAGTGTCACTGGGGCTGTGATTATTGCCCACTCTCGGACAACAGAAGAGAATCCCCTGACATGTTTGCAAACGAGCGCCGTTGCTCGACATGGCAAGAAGTCATCGAGGAAGGCCATGCCATGCGGGCCACTGGCACAGGGATCACTGGCGGCGACCCAATGCTTGACATGGAACGTTCCCTTGAGGCGGTAAAACAACTCAAGGCTGCGTTTGGTACCGAACACCACATTCACCTCTACACTTCGATTCCTTTTTCTCCCGAACATGCTGCAGATTTTGGTGAAGCCGGGTTGGATGAAATTCGATTCCACCTCTTAGATGGTACGGTGACAAAATACGAGGGCGTGATGCAAGCATGCGTTCAGGCAGGGATCGAAGTTGGAGTCGAATTGCCTTGTGAGCCCGATAAGGAAGAGCAATTGTTTGCACTGCTCGAGCAGTTGAACGAATCACCTGCAACATTCCTAAACCTCAATGAACTGGAAATCACCGTCGGCAATCAAGAGAATATGGATGTCAGAGGATTCAATCTGAGTGGAGGCATCACCGCAGCAGCAGAAGGTTCAGCCGAACTTGCGCTCCGACTGAAGTCAGCAGCAGAGCCCCTCAATTTCCATCTGAAATTTTGTTCAGCACGCTACAAAGATGCAGGGCAACTCCGTGCACGTTTCCGAAGGCGCGGCCAAGCCACCCTCCGACCTTATGAGGTGCTAAGTGAAGACGACACAATTTTGTTTGGTGCCATCCCAACGGCCCCTACCGACGCCAACGAAGATCTTGCTGAGTTAACCCATGAACTTGGTGTGGCAGAAGGTTGGATTCGCTATGATGCTCAACACGAGCGAATTGAGTTGCCCTTGTCCTTAGCAGAAGAACTTGCTGAGATCCTTTCCATACCCGTTCTCCTCGTAGAAGTTCACCCTACGCATGACCGCCTTGAAGTCGGTCTTGTTCATCTCAATGAACACCGTTGATTGAGGTCAACCACCTCAACGGCGAGGCTTATATCATCGGTGCTTTAGGACAGCCTACCTTAGGGCTCGTGGTCTAGGGGTTATGACGTCGCCTTCACATGGCGAAGATCGCCGGTTCAATTCCGGCCGAGC
>DAFX01000037.1:10156-36897 GCA_002495535.1 Euryarchaeota archaeon UBA433 | reverse complement strand
AACCGCGACGCGTGCTTCCATCGACCCGTTCTGTGAAAATGAGGTACTGCGGGGATTTATGTTGGCAAAAAACTCTAGATTTCAGTTCTCAGTCAAGTTCACTCAGCGCCGCGGATAGAACCGTCCTTTTCCACCTTATACAGCCGAACAGTGCTTGTTGCGCCGCTGATGGCTTTTGGGCTACCAGAAATAGCGACCACTCTTTGGCCAGGTAGAACGACCCCTTGAGCGACCAATGTTTGCACTGCCGTTTGCATGGTTTGTGAGCCACGATCGAATTCCTCGACGAGCAAACTTTCCACGCCGGGAAGCAATTGAATTCGTCGAGCAGCTCGTATTCGATCGCTGATGGCCGTCACAGGCGTTGTCGGACGGTAGCCGGCCACCAAGCGGGCTGCGTTGCCATGCTGAGTTGCAACAATGATTCTTGATGCATCAGAAATTTTCGCCAACTCAACGCCTGCATGCGCAACTGATCGCGTGGCTTTGAAACGAGCAAGAGCGCTTGGTCGCCGATCGGTTGATTCGAATCCTGTATCTGCGGCCATTGCGATTTTAGCCATAGTTTGAACTGCTGCCAGAGGATAATTACCAGATGCAGTTTCACCTGAAAGCATCACTGCAGTTGCCCCGTGACGAATTGCGCTCGAGATATCGGACACCTCGGCACGGGTTGGCCGCGGATTAAGGGTCATGGTTTCCAGCATTTGAGTTGCCACGATGACAATCATGCCTCGCTCAAGCGCACCGTCAATGATGCGTTGTTGGGCCACTGGGACGTCTTCCAGAGGAATCTCAACGCCCAAATCCCCTCGAGCAACCATCACCGCATCGGCGAGATCGAGGATTTCATCGAGGCGTTCAAGGGCCATGGGGTGCTCGATTTTGGCGACAACAGGTACGTGTTTGCCAGCAGCTTTGACCGCATCTATGGCTGGTTGAAGGTCTTCAGGGGTGCGAACATAACTGACGGCAAGGTAGTCGGCTCCAGCCTCGAGGGCGTGGGCAATTGCTGCTTTGTCGTTGGGGCCTATGGCGGGCAAATCAACCATCGTACCGGGGACATTGACTCCTTTGCGCGCACTCACTGGTCCACCGTCTTCAACGGTGCATGAAACGGTGCCTGATGCCACACCAGATGACGAATTGACAACAAGGCGAACCAGCCCATCGGCGATCAACACGGGGTCTCCTGGCTGAAGTTCAGCAGAAAGGCCTGCGTATTCAACGGGTAAGTCCGAGGAGGAAGCGTCCTCCATTTCTTCTACCCCACAATGAAGGGTGAGTTGTTTTCCACGCACCAAAGCAACGACGCCTGAGAAACGACCAAGCCTCAACTTCGGCCCTGGCAAATCCGCCAAGATGCAGGTTGGCCGGCCGAGGGAGGGCTCCATTGAACGAATTCGCTCGTACAACTCGGTTTTGCTGTCAGGGGTGCCGTGGGAATAGTTGAGCCGGCACACATCCACTCCAGCGTCGAGAAGGGACCTTAGCACGGCCTCACCAGAACTTGCGGGTCCGATGGTGGCTACAATTCGAGTGCGGCGCATGGTGAACGCTCACGCAGGTTGCTCAAAACACCTTTCTCAATAGAGACCAATTCGAAGCGTTTGTGCTCACTTGTAATGGAGGCGGATGACGAACGATTCTACTTGGAGATCATTGATTTTCTCATTGCGTATTTGGAGCGTCCAGTCGCCATCGCCGTAGGTGGATTCGGTGTCCGTGAACATGTAAGATGAAAGAGTGAGGAAGACGCAATCATAGTCGTCGTCACAATCATCACCGTCTGAGCGTTGATCAAGCCCCGTTTCGGAGGTGTTGCTCGCCTCTTCATCCTCTTCATTAAAGGCATAGACATCGAGTTTAGCACGGCAATTGTTGGTTCCCAGGTTGGTGCAGTCGCCATCGATTTTAGGGTAGGTGAGTTCGCCAACCGCTTTTCGAATTGTGTTTCCATTGTCCTTGTCATAGATGACCTTGACGTCAAAATCAAGGGTCACTGCATCGCCGGAGTTGTTCCCCCCCATCTCAAAATCAGACCATTTGCCTGCATAGGAGACATAGACTCTGATCGAATCCGTATCGCTCATTCCTGCACTGTTCTCGATGGTCAGATGGAGTTCGTACTCACCCGGTTGGACGTTGGTCCATTCAATTGACTCACCCGTGAGGTCCGCATCGTTTTCTGAATCCCCATCGTTGTCAGCGTCGACATTGGCATTGAGGTCCCAATTCCATACGGTGATGTATTGATCTGGATCTCCGGATTCTGAGTTGCTTGCGTCGAGGTTCACGGTTGTTGTTTCAGAGATATCTCGGTCGGTTTGTGATTTGTCCATTTCACAAATCCACAACACAATGTGGGTTGATTCATCGATGTCGTCGTTGTTGCAGTCTTCTTCGCTGGCGTATTGGGTGATTTCTGCACTCGGTGGCTGTGCGGTTGCCTCCACAACGGTGACTTCTTTAGTTTGGGAGGAGGTCTTTGTGCCGTCTGAAACCGTCAGTTCGACTGTGAACGTTCCAGATTCATCGAACGACCACTCGGTTGAGCGCCCGGTTGCATCGATTGAAGCGTCGCCATCGAAATCCCAACGGTAGGTGATGCCTCCGCTCGGGGTTGAAGCTGAGGCGTCAAAGGTCACCACGTCACCTGAACGGATGTTTGAGGATGGAGAGTAATTGAAAACAGCCAATACCTCGTCGCTGCTCCCTGAGTCAGTTTCTTCGAAAATACAGCCTGAGAGGCTAGAAAGAAGCATAAGCGCTGCAAAGGCAATCGGTACTCGTGAAGACTTCATGGAGGTTCTGTAAAGTGCCTTGATGAAAAGGGCTTCCTCGTTTTACATCATTTTAGAATGAAAACAAGGAAGTTTGTTTGTTGCCGGCGACCAGTTCTTTTGCCGTCCAACCAAATGCTTCAGTGATTCGGCCGAGGGCCGCCGCCAAGCGCTCAGCGTAGAATTGTCCGTCGTAGGCATCAACCCCGCCCCCCTCCTCATTTTCCAACCAAGGTTGGACCCGCATGGGCCGTTGATTTGCATCCGTGACGATGTAAGAGACTTTCATCCCCGAAGTGAATCCAAGGCCAAGTGCAATGCGTGCCTTTGCGACTCGGACCTGTGCCATGCTGTCTGGATTCGCGTAATCCTTGGTGAAATCAACCTCGCCGTTGGAGCCCATGCGCCCCTTGCATGATTTGGCAAGGATGAGTTCAGAGGCAGGAACTTCCCTCTGGCGCAGGGCTTTGACCTGGGCGAGGGCAAAGCGCACCAGTGCGTCGCCCTCATCGGCGAGCGCGTGGCTGAACATTCGCTTCATTGTCGTCGTAAGATAGGCAAAAGAGTCGGTTCGCTGGGTTTCATACCCCCTGATCAACATCTCATCGTTGGGGTAAACGACTTGCCCGACGTAGCGCTTCTTCGCCCCGTGGGAAAAAAACACTGAAAGGCCCTTTTCAAATTCTAAAATGGCGGAATCACGGCTGTACCGTTCTGCCACCTCAAGACCAAAACTGATCATTTCCTCTTTTGCCCCTTTCCATGCATCCATGTGTGCGACGGCTTCCGGTACGCCATCTTTTGCGGCTTGAATTTCCTCTTCCTTGAGCGAAGAGGGCGCGCTTTTGTTGACAGGAGAGCGAACGAAAATAGAATCGGTATCCGAATAAACGACTTCGTGCCCTTCCGCATCCAATTGAGCAATGATGGCTTTGATGTTGTGTCGAGCCCAAGCTGTGATGGATGAGCCGAGGTCGCGATGAGTGAACCTGTAAAAGCCACTTGCAAACACACCATAGAAAGAATTCATCAGGATTTTCACAGCGTATTGCATGGAATCGTGGAACGCCATTTTGACTTCATCGTCGTTGTTCTTTGCAGTTTTAAGAGCCGCTTTGTGCTCATCGCGTTGAGCCATCAAGTCTTCGAGCAATGCTGGGACCAATCCCTTTCGGTCTGATTGATGGCGGAACCGAGCACCGGTTGGGGCGGTGTGTACCAAGGATTCGTCGCTTGGTTGATCGGATTGGACCGGGTCAATTCGAGTGGTGTAGCAGATATTATGACCGATCATGATGGAAGGGTACATGCTTTTGAAATCGAGTACGGCAATCCAAGGATGAAGCCCTGCTGCAACGTCGTGAACGTATCCACCGGTGATTTGACCTTCTTTCGCTTGAGCGGAGCCTGTGAGCGGCACTGCTACGCTTTCTGCATCGGCAAGGCGGATGACAAGCGAATCAATCAATTGGCTGGTGCTGCCATTTGCAGCCGTATCAAAAACGACTTTCGCAACCGCGGCAACTGCTTCCTTGCGACGGATGACCTGCAATTCACCGAGAATGTCGAGCGGTAATGCTGCATCACGGATGCAATACTCAAGAACAACGTCTGGTCGAGCAGCCCATTCTTCGTCCATCTTTGAGGCATCCACGTCCATCTTGTGTTTTTCCTCTTGGTCGGGAAACAGCAAGTTGCTGATGAAGGAGAGGGTTTCACGTTGAGGGCGAAGGGCCATCCTTGCCTGCCACCACGCATCAACCACGGACCGTCCAGCAACGTTCCAAGCGCGAGAGGATTGGCGTCGAGGGAAAAGGCCCGCACGGGTCCGTTTGGCTTCTGATTCAGATTGATGAACGCGGCCCCAGCCAAACAGCAGCGCTCGTTTGCGCCAATCTTTTGACCGGGCATGAACAGCCATTCGATCGTTTAATCTGGGCAAATCGAAATTATCGATGTTGTAGCCTGTGATGATATCTGGGTCGTGGCTTCTGACAACCAACGTGAGGTCCTCCATGATTTTAGTTTCCTCACCAACGAACGAGAATGTTTGACGCTGACCGTTGGACATGTCCTCAATGACCGCTGCTGCGCACAGCACCGTATCATGGGCAATGCTCGTTTCTAAGTCGAATGAGAACACCTTGTAAGGAACTGGAAACGGCGCGCTGGCTTCGAGGTCTTCAAGAGAACACACCACGGTGCAATCCACGGCATAGCGACCCGCACCACCCGCTTTGAGGACCGTTGAGAGCAACGAACCGTCCTCATCTTCATTTTGACGCCGATCGATCACCGTCCCGTTCACAGACAGGTGCATGCCAAGTCCCTCGTCCAAAAATAATCGATTCAGAAAGGGGATGTCGCCTGAAAAAATTTGCCAACTCTGCTTGGCAAGAGCTTTTCGAAGCGATGGGACTACGAACGGTTGACGCACAGTCACCCTCCAAAGCGGGCGCATTCCCAAATCCGTGAGTTTCATTGTAGGTCCGCTCACCTCGAGAACGTCATCCATCTGCTTGATTGATTCAAGGCGTTCAGTGACATGGCTTGGCACTTCCATCCCTTCATTCCAAACTGTGAGGGGAGAAACTTCGAATGTGGGACGAAGACCATGAACCAGCACGCACACTGATTCCCCATCCTCACTGCGACCAAACAGCTCGAGCACCGTGGAGGGTTGATTTCTTTCATTGAGGCCGTCGACTGAATGGTAGCGTCCACTGACGACGCCAAGCCTGCCTTCGAATCGCATTGCGTCCCCAAAGCGCATGGTAGCCGACCCATCCTATTGGGCTTCGCTCGCAGAACCTTGCCCGCAAAGGTCGCAAAACCAGCAGATGGACCAGTTCACTCGGCAGGAATGATTGAAAGCCCAATCTACATGGGCAGAACGCCGTAGGCAAGGGTGAAAGAAATGAGCGAAGAAATTGATTGGGACAGTTTGACCTTTTCGTTGACCCCGACAGACACAATGTACCTCACCGAAACTACGGCCAACGACCCGTGGATGCCCGGCTCACTGCGCCCATATGGACCAATAGAAATGTCGCCTGCGGCAGGCGTTCTCAACTACGGACAAGGTCTGTTTGAAGGAATGAAGGCGTACAGAACCGCAAAGGGCAGGGTTGTTTTTTTCCGACCTGAAGAAAACGCTCGCAGAATGCAACGAGGCGCGGATCGACTCAAGATGCCACCAGTTCCAGAATCCGTGTTTATCGATGCCGTAGAACAGTGTGTCCAAGCCAATCTCAAATGGCTCCCGCCAACCGGAAAGGGCGCCATGTATGTCCGACCGTTGCTGATGGGATCCGGGCCAATCTTGGGCGTTGCACCTGCACCGTCCTACACATTCCTTGTCTATGTCACACCGGTTGGACCTTACTTCAAGGGCGGCGTTACTGCGATTGACCTGCTTATCTCTGAAGACCACCACAGAGCTGCCCCGGGCGGATCTGGTGGCGTGAAAGCGATCGGGAATTATGCTCCCGGCATGATGCCGAGTAAGAAAGCAAAAGCTGCTGGTTATGCTGAAGTCATTTACCTCGATGCTGAAACGCATTCCTATGTTGAGGAAGTTGGTGCTGCGAACTTTTTCTGTGTCAAGGATGGCGTGCTTTACACCCCTGAACTTACGGGTACAATCCTGCCCGGTATCACCCGTAATTCAATCATAGAGTTGGCTCGGCACAATGGCATTGAAGTGATTGAAACCAAGGTTGAGGCAACCTTTGCAATGGATGCTGATGAAGCGTTCTGCTGCGGGACAGCCGCTGTGATTTCACCGATCGGAACGATCACGAAAGGGGACGTCAAAGCAACCTTCGGTGACGGAAAGCCCGGTCACATGACTCAACAATTGTACGACCAACTTGTCGGCATTCAGAATGAAGATGTGGAAGACATCTTCGGATGGTTGCACGAAGTGCCAATGTGAGGTCAGCGCTTCTTCTTGAAGCCTGAGCGCCTTCGTGATTGAGATTGTTGTGGTTGGGTGCTGCTGCGACCTTTGCGCTGAGAACGCGCTCGGCGATCGCCCGTTTGTGGGCCTTTGGCGACCCGTTCAGCATTGGCTTCTTTCTGGTCGCGTTGCATCTGTCGCCATTGCGCTCCAATCAATTGAAGCAATTCCTCCTTTGAATTCGCACCAACTGATTGTTTTGAACCTGCACGGGAGACCCACATACGCCCTTCGAGTAGATGGGGTCGGGATGGATGAGAAACGCGTTCTTCTCGCTTGATTTTCTTGAGGCCAAGTTTGCGCGCTGCAAGGAAAAGGCCCTCAAGGTCGGGCTTGAGCACCGAGGAATCCTTTGGGACGCGACGACCGCTGCGTCGAGATGTACGAGCGTCAAAGTATCCGGGCCATACGCAGAGACGGTCGGGGTTGTGGTCCATGCTGGTTCACCTTGTGTGGGGAGTTGTCCCCAATTGGTATGAACCCAACGGAGATTGGATTGCTTCACTCAACGAGCACGCCGTTGATGACGCCGTCTTTTCCTGGACGGGAGGTGATCTTCACTCGACCTTGGTCGGTTTCGATCACTGCACCCTTCACGAGGATGTTACGTCGGACGTAGTTTGGATCCGATTCGTTTTCGACAACGTTGTGAATGGTACCAAGGGAGGTCTTGCCTGTCTTTGGGTTGTTGATGGAAACGCGGTTTTCGGACATCACACGAACGAGGGTGTTGCCACCGGTGCGGCGGTAAATCTTACGCTTTGGCGCACCAACAAGAGCCATTTGCTTCTCGGAAGAAATTTCCGTAGAACGCTTGCTGCGTGCCTGAACTTTACGTCCGCCACTGGGTTTTCGTCGAGAGATACCGTGCCATTGTGCCATAGAGAGACCACCTTGCGGAACAAAGCGACAAACAGGGCGTATATGAAAGCAACCCTCAGACACACTTCGTCAACAATTCTGAAACTACGACGTTCTCTTGCTTTTTTAGAACTGCACGAACTTCGTCTCCTGGATGCAGTTGGCCAACCCCAGCCGGGGTTCCAGTGAACAGAAGATCGCCGCCCGCAACGGGCGCCCACTTGAGCAAATCTTCAATTTGCATTTTTGGCGTGATGGTCATTTCCAACACGGGGGCATCCTGGACAAGTTCTCCATTGACCCACATCTCCAGATGTAGGGCTTCATAGGTGTCAACCAGACCGTCCCAGCCCCCATACCAAGGCGAAAACGATCCAACGTAGGCGCTGCCCCGGAAACACTTCCCTTTGGCCCAAGGCAACTGTTCACGCCTCAAATCGCCTTGAACGAGGCGGTCGGTCAGATCCAAACCAACCGCGATAGCTTCTGGTTTGCCTTCGTGGTTTAAGCGGACCACGAGTTCTACTTCGTGGTGCACTTCACCCGGGTGACCCTTGACATCGATCGGGCCGGAACGCTGCAGGCAATTTTCCGGTTTGACGAAAAAAATAGGCGCTGGTGGCTGCTCGTTACCGAGTTCTGTTGCGTGCTTGGCAAAGGTTCTGATGGTGCACCATAGGGCCATGGTGTTGCCATAGGATTCCCCTTCATGAAGGTCAAGGGTAGAATAAGGGTCAAATGGTCCACCTGCGAGGGCAAGGCATGACACGAGATTGGAGCATTCGTAAACGCCGTCCTGTTCGTCGGAAGAACATCGCCCCTCTTCTCAAAGATTTGGAGGATGCGCTCGACATCGACCTTTCTGTTGATGGTGCCTTCTTGGAAATGGCAGAATATGGCCCCTGGCAAATGGTCTTGGTTGACAAAACCGCCATCGGGGTCGAAGTGACCAATGAAGAAGGGGTCCGATTCGCATTCCTGACCCTACGCGGATTTTTGCAACACATCGATGCCAAAAAATGGGTCGAAGTGGACCACGGGGCAATTCCATTCCTGATGAAAGGCGCAGACTGCATGGTTGCGGGAGTCCATGATGCTGACCAAGACATCGAAGAAGGCGATTTGGTCTGGATTCGCGACATGACCCATAAACGACCATTGGCGATTGGTTGGGCCACACTTGGCGGTTCGGAACTCAAAACTTCAACAAAAGGCAAGGGAATCAAGACCTTGCACTGGGTCGGGGATGAGTTGTGGGACATGGAATTGTGAGTTCCTGAATGGGAAAGCCACACGAAAGGTAAAGAATGAAAAATATTTCCTAAGCCCATGCGGTTCGCGAAATTGGCTTGTTTTTTCTGTGCAATGCTCATGTTCACATCTCTTTCTGCTGCCAGCGGGCTCGTTGGTGGAGAAGATAAAAATCCGGCCCCTGGAGAAGCACCGTTCTCAATCCTCAGCCGAGATGCACCGTCGGTTGATGGAGAAACTTGGAGCCTTTCTATTGAAATGAATCAAGAAGAATTCGACAATGGGACCGTGTTTGAAATTACAACTCAAATCTGTACCAACGATGGAGTGTGTGACCCCCCTGCGATCATGGACATCACCATCGATGAGCGGGTTCACGAAATTTCAGTGGAAGCCAAGGACGATCACACCTACATCAATTGGAGAGTGAAGGCGACGTGGGAGGATGGAAACAGCACCAATTTCCCTCAAGGCGACTGGTACACCACATGGTCTTCGTGCTGGCAAAACAACGGCACGTACGGAGGCGTTGATTCGACTTGGGGCGAAGATGGGTGCATCAAAGTGGTAGATACGCCCGGCTTCGGAGCACTTCTCGCCGTGAGCGGTGTTCTCATGGCCGCAGCGCTCATTCGTCGAGACTGAAATGTTCAGTCAAGCGCTCGATAAAGCGGCGCTGTTCAAAGCCCCATTCAATGAGCACAACTTCACAATGCTTACGGTTTTTTGCAAGTGTACCGTGAGCGAATCCTACTTGCTGAATATCACTTGGAACAAGGGGTAAATTCTCGCCTTCAAACACGACCTTGCATCCGGTTTCCACAACACTTGCCGAACCAAAACCAAAGGTGATTTCTGATTTTGATGCCTCTTCGACTGCGACTTGTCCCGCCTTCAAAAATCGAGTGAGAGCTGCAAGAAGGGGCGCGCCGTCCCCCTCCATCGAAGTCCCGCCATAGGCTGAAAGAAAACCAAGTTCGGTTGAATTTTGTTCCATGAGGTGATCTAAATCACGCTGCTTTGGGTGGTCTTCACTCATGGCGCTCCCTACCTTGCGAAACGGGGTGATGTTCTTGGTCGTATCGACCTCTGATGGGCACAGCGTTCGAATGCAGGCTTGTGCGATGATCAGTCAATGGCGTTGATACCTTTGATCTCGATAGAAAAAGTCTCGTAAGAGGCTCGAATTTGGATGGCACATGAATCGGAACAAATCTGAACACCGTTTTCAACCAGTGTGATTGACTCTGTTGCGCCCCATACCTCAGAAGGTGCATTCTCGGCCGTGATCAAACAAGGTGAAGGGGCGACAAGGTCTGTATCCAGCAGGGCGGGAAACGCCGTCTGGTTCAGTGCTGCAACCTTGATGGTCGGGTGACGGCTTTCATCGGCCTGATTGTAATAGGACAAAAATTGGACCTTGAACAGTAAATCATCCACCTCGATGAGGTACACCCCTGCATTTGGTTGGACTCTATGTTCTGCCAAGTCGTAGGTGTACCATTCCAATCGATCTTCGGTTTCGTTGGAGAGTTCTGTGGAATTTTGCATCGTTGCGTCTTGGAACTCTACACCTTCAAGGAAGGTCCAGCGGACACCACTGGCGAGAAACACATCGGTTTTAGAAAACCGCAGCGTTGAATTGGCTTCATCCGTTTCTTTCTGGCCTGGTAGATCCAGATGGGTGAAGCGTTCTTCGTCAGTTGCGTCGATCACCGTTGTGAACGTGGCTCCGTCAGCGCCGAGTGCAGCCGTCACTTTGGATGCGTTATCGCTTTGCGTGGATTGGCTACCGAACGAACAGCTGTAGGCGTCGTCGCCCGCAACGATCGAGAGTTGCAAAGAAGACCATGAAAGGTTTTCTGCCCCTTCTTCGAAACTGAGAACAACCAGTGCGTCATTTGTGGCGCTGGAGGCGTTACCACCCGCATCACTCACCATGATGGTGTTCTCAGTTCCGAGATCGGTTTCATAGTTGACCACGAGAAATGTCCAACCTGCCGCAAGCGCAAGGACACAACACGTTGTGATCGCTGCGAAGCGCTTCCAATTCATGCCGGCTCATTCCTCGCGGCGACGCTGCATGATAAGAACTGCACCCAAGAGAGCGACCACTAGAGTGGTGGCCATGAAACCTGGCGTGTTCTCATCGTCATCTTCGACCGGGTCAACGGGTTCTGGAACCACGATGTCGGCACCTGCGCCCACGATTACTTTCCCAAACATGCCAGAAGCCATGTGAGGCTCGCAAGCATAGTAGAAGGTCGAATCGTCCTCGGTGAATGTGTGACGGAAGTCGACGGTCACGAGCGCCTCTCCAGATGTGATTCCATCTTGGGTGTAGGTTGTCGATTCTTCACCGTCGACCTGGCGCACATTGTGGGCCATGCTTGAGTCGGTCCATTGCCAACAAACGGTGTCACCCACGGAAATGGTTACCGTTGCTGGTGAATACTTGAGGCCGCTTGGCGCAATGCCAACTGTGGCGTCACAATCTGGCAGTGGCTCTTCTGTAACTGGAGGCGTGAGGACTTGGTCGATGACGTGGATGACGCCATTGCTTGCTGGGACATCAGCGAGCGTAACGTTGGCCATTTGTTCTCCGACCATGACCGAGGATCCGACGACGTGAATCATCAGATCGTCGCCATTGGCTGCTGAAACGGTTGTCATGCCTTCGCTGAGGTCAGCGGACATGGTTGTGCCAGCAACGACGTGGTAGAGCAAGATGTTGGTCAACGCTGCGATTTCTTCGGCTGTGTCAAAGGAATCTAGGTCGATTCCTGCAGCTTCAAACGCTGCATCTGATGGAGCAAACACGGTGTATTCGTCTGTTCCGCTCAGGGTTGCAACAAGTTCTGCAGCAGAAAGAGCCGCAACGAGTGACGTGTGGATGGTGGTTGCTCCTGCTGTCATAGCGATGTTAACTGCCGGAGTCCACATGTAAGCGCCACATTCCGCCGCGCTGACTTCAGAGACTGCGTGAGTAACTGTGTTGTAGCAACCTGTGATGGTTTGGCCCATCATCGAGTAATTTTCGAGGTACATGTATGAGTTGCAAGCGAGGTTATCTGCACCAGGAACGATGGTGTGAGAGATCATGTTGTAGCAAATGTCACCGGGTGGAGGCATGAGCACCTTGTCAATCACGTGGATGATGCCGTTGGTGGTTGCCACATCGGCCCCCGTGACTGAAGCGTCGCCGACAGAGACCACTCCATCGGTCACCGAGAAGGTCGCTTTGTCGCCGTTGAGCATGGTGACAGCAAGTCCGTCGGTCACTTGAGTTGAAGCAACGGAGCCTGAGTAGACGTGGTAGAGCAGAATATCGGCCAATGTTGCGTTTTCCTCTGGTGTATCGAAGGTTGCAAGATCGATTCCTGCATCCGCAAACGCTTGGTCTGTCGGAGCAAACACCGTGAACGGACCGTCTGCTTGGAGTGCAGCAACAAGGTCAGCTTGGGCAAGTGCGGCAACAAGCGCGGTGTGAACACCGGTTGACTGTGCGGTTTCTGGAATGTCCATGGTTGGACCTGCCACGGGTGGCATGAGCACAGTATCGATCACGTGGATGATACCGTTGCTGGCAGGAACATCTGCGGTGGTGACTTTGGCATCACCAACGGTCACAACCCCGTCTGCAACGGTGAAGGACAAATCTGCGCCATTCACAGTGGTTGCGGTCAACCCGTCGGTGACATCGGCGGCTGCAACTGCACCTGCCAGCACGTGGTAGGTGAGAATGCCTGCGAGGGCTTGATTGTCCTCTTCAGTGGTGAAGGTGGCCAGATCGATTCCGGCGTTGGTAAATGCTTCATCGGTTGGAGCGAACACGGTGAACGGTCCGTCACCTTGAAGGGTTTCGAGCAGCCCTGCCTGAATGACCGCTGCTACGAGCGAATCGTGAACACCGGTACCCTGAGCGACGGTTGGAATGTCGCCAAGAGCGACAGGAGGCATGAGCACGGCATCGATTACGTGGATGATACCGTTGCTGGCCATGACATCTGCGGTGGTGACTTTAGCGGCCCCTACGCTGACAATGCCGTCTGCGACGGTGAAAGACAACTCCGCACCGTTGACGGTAGCGGCTGTCATTCCATCGGTCACATCTGCTGCGGCAACTGCGCCGGCAACGACGTGATAGGTGAGAATGTTAGCGAGGGTTTGGTTGTCTTCATCGGTTGTGAATGTAGACAGATCGATGCCTGCGTCGATGAAGGCTTGATCGGTTGGGGCAAAGACCGTGAACGGTCCATCGCCCTGCAGCGTTTCAAGCAAACCAGCTTGCACAACTGCGGACACTAAGGTGTCATGCACCCCGGTATTCGATGCGTTGGTTGGTATATCTTGTGTCTCATCTGCTGCGGCATTGAGCGGCATTGTGGACATCAATAGGCTGGCTAGTATGAGTGTAGCGAGTGCTCTCTTCATGACAAATAGGCCAAAAGTGTCACATATAAAGGAGTGTTAAACTCCTTACTCAGAACGGAGAGCGGTATTCGTCGACATCTGCAGAGATACGCAACAATTGATTGTATTTTGCCACCCTGTCCGAGCGCGCTGGTGCGCCCGTCTTGATTTGGCCTGCACGAGTTCCAACAGCTAAATCTGCGATTGTGACGTCTTCTGTTTCGCCGCTGCGGTGGGAGATCACGTTGTTGAAGCCGTGGGATGTAGCGAGATCCATCGCTTCGAGGGTTTCAGTGACCGTACCGACCTGATTGAGTTTCACAAGCATGGCATTGGCAGCACCGATTTCGATACCTTGGGCCAATCGTTCGGATTGAGTGACAAACAAATCATCGCCCACTGTTTGGACGCGGTGGCCTTCTCGCTTTGTGAATCCTGCCCAGCCTTTCCAATCATCTTCGCCAAACCCGTCTTCGATTGAAAGGATCGGGTATGCATCAAGCCAGCCTGAATAGACGTCAGCCAAATCTTCGCTGGAAAGGACATTACCATCCATGTGGTAACCGTCCTCGTGATGGAATTCAGTTGCGGCAACATCCAAAGCAATCCCCATTTGTTCAACCGAATATCCGGCACCTTCGATGGCTCGAACCATGTACTTGAGCCCCTCTTCATTGGCAGGCAGATTTGGCGCGAAGCCGCCCTCATCACCGACACCACCGAGCAACCCGTCTGATTTCAGCTCTTTCTTGAGAGCGTGGTAAGTTTCCACACCAGCCCGAAGCCCTTCTTCGAAGGTGTCAAACCCGTGTGGCATGACCATGAATTCCTGCACATCAACATTTGATGCGGCATGGGCTCCTCCGTTGAGGATATTGAGCATTGGCACGGGCATGAGGCCTCCCGCAACACCACCGATGTATTTCCAGAGGGGTAATTCATGCTGAGCAGCACCTGCATGAAGGCAAGCCATTGACGCTCCAAGCATGGCATTGGCGCCAAGGTTGGCTTTGTTAGGTGTTCCATCCAGTTCAATCATGACTTCATCAATGACGCGTTGCTCATCGACTGGGAGGCCTACAAGCGCCTCTTCGATTCGATCTGTGATGTTGTCCACTGCGGTTTGAACCCCTTTACCGAGGTATCGAGATTGGTCGCCATCTCTCATTTCAAGAGCTTCATACGCACCTGTTGAAGCACCGGACGGAACGGCAGCTCTACCAAGCAGCACGCCGTCGACAAAACAATCGACTTCGACGGTAGGATTGCCACGGCTGTCTAGAATCATTCGAGCATCGAGGCCTGTGATATGTCCAGACATTGGCTTCCCCATTCTACCCCAGCAGAAGACGCCCCTTGAATGAAACGGAACAAGAACAGACTTCTGTGGTTGTGAATGGTGCGTTCTTTCCAAACAATTTCCAAAGAAGCCTTTTTATCCCCAAAGGAATGTGGGTTTTTAACCGTTGGAAAAGTCCCAATTAAGTTGTCCGCTATCGGGCGAATAACACTCTGTTTTTTCCGCAAGACGACCCGTGAGCAGGTTTGATATACTCAAAGCGGAAGGCCACATCATGCCTCGTGTTGCAGAAATCGATCGTGCCATTCTCGCTCAACTTCGAAAGAACGGACGAATGTCCTATGTGGATTTGGCCCGAGAGGTCAGTGCATCAGAGCGCACCGTCCGAACCCACGTCCGCAAAATGGAAGAAGAAGGCACCATTCGAGGTTACACTGTGCGCGAGGGTGGCGTTGGACTCACCGCACTGGTCCGAATCAAGGTATCACCTGGTGCAGAAATCGGCTCCTTTGCCTCTGAAGTCACAGGCTGGGATGGCATCGAAATCATCTACGAAGTGTCCGGCGACGCAGACCTAGTCGCTTTGGTCCACGTTGACGATACAATGTCGCTGCGCACACTGCTCGACAAAATGTGGCTCGCAGCTCCAAACGAAATTGCTTCGACCACGACAGAACTCGTGCTGGAACAGTACTGATCATTCCTCTTCTTCGGTCGGGGGCGTTTCCACCGTTTCCTTTTCGGACGGTGCAGCGATTCCATAGTCAATCCCGCAACTGCGACAGACCATTTTCTCGTCCCAATCGCATTGTCGTCTACAACCACTCATAGGCTCACCGTTTCACGCCTTCCACTTCACCGAGCATCCGATGGACTCGGTGCGCTCTATGGTTGGAGTTTGGCCTGATAACATGGCCTCAATAGCGTCCTTGAGTTCTGATGTTGTCGCCTTGGTTGGGTCCCTCGGGGCATCGTCCATTCGCCCCTGATAGACCAGTCGATTGTTGGCATCGAAGAGGAAAAACTCCGGTGTTCGCTTTGCTCCGTAAGCATGTGCGATTTCTTGCGTCTCGTCATGCAGGTAAGCATAGCCCATGGACGTGGCGCGCTTTTGCATGTGTTCGAAGGAATCGTTTGGGTACACCACGGGATCGTTTGAGTTGATGCCAACAAAACCAACACCAACCTCGCCGCACCACGCCGCCATCGATTCCATTCGTTCAATGCTGGCAATAACATACGGGCAATGGTTGCACTCAAAGACGATTACCGTCCCCTGCAAGCCCGCTGATTGTTTGAAATTCATCGTCGGTTCACCAACTGCGGCGTTGGCATTGGTCAGTTGAAAGGCTGGTGCAATCTGTCCTAGGGAGAGGGGCATGATGCTACGAAACGACCATGCCTCAAAACAACTTGTATGGATTCTTTGCCGGTAGAATCACTAAATAGTATACGAGTAGATTTCTTTCTATGCAACCACAAATGCAAGGTATGCCACACGTAGCCCGACCTGCGAACATGATGTCATTCATGGACGCAACGAAATCCTGCCTCCAACAGTACGTTGGATTCAGCGGCCGAGCCAGCCGCTCCGAGTATTGGTTCGCCTACCTAAGTTTCATGGTCGCAGTCATAGGCATGTTCACCCTGACATTTGTTTCCTTGTTTGTTGTCGAGGCTCTTGCCACTCTTATGGGTCTGCTGACCTTTGGGTTGTACATCGGCGCCTTATTGCCACTGCTTGCGGTATCAGTACGACGATTGCACGATCTTGGTAAGTCTGGTTGGATGATGCTCCTTGTGTTTGTTCCGTTTGTAGGCGGCATTTTGCTCCTCGTTTGGTTTGTATCCGATGGACAAGCCCATGACAACCAATACGGCGCTGTTCCAACCAACACCCTTTGATTGGAAAGACCGCCCAAGCGTTCAAGTTCTACGTCTTGAAGCGACCAGTATGGCCTCTTACACAGTATCGTGCGGTGGCCACATTACGTTGCTGTTTTCGATTTGGAAAGACGCTCGACTTGCTCGCTCACAAGGCAGCAGAGGAGCGGGGTTCAACGTCGTTGATGGTGTTGAGGTGACGGTCACATACCTTGGCACAAACGCGCCTGAACAGGTAGGCCAAATCTCTCAAGGTTCAACCCTAGACGAGCACCCCACTGGGTTCGAAGATGGCGAGATCCGTTTAACCGTCGAATCGATGGGCGGTGCATTGATTGAACAGGATGATTCCTTTTACACAGATTTGATTCAAGCGCTTCGAGACGCACGCCTCCTCAACCCAGCCGATTCGTTCGACATCAATGTCAAAATTTCACTACCGACCAGTCAGGGCTTCGGGATGTCTGCAGCGGGGCTCATCGCAGTGGCACGTGCCCTCCACCAGCACTCTGGAGTGGGGAGGGAAAGCCAATACTTGCGCATCGCGCATCGAATTGAACGCCTGCACAGCGGAGGTCTTGGTGATGTGCTTGGTATCGCAGCAGGGGGCGTTGAACTACGACTCGAGCCAGGAGCACCCGGGGCGGGCGGAAAGGCGGTTAGTTTCAACACCGAACAACGAGTTTTACTGGTTTGGAAACCGAACGAAGCACGACATACGGCGAAGTATATCGACGACGCTGTGTGGCAACGAACAATTTCAGAAGCAGGGGAAAAGGCAGTTCGAACATTACGGTTGAAAAACTGGGACGCAGGGATTTGGAGCGATCTGATGCTGCAATCGAGAAATTTCGCTCAAGCATCCGGGCTGCTCGAAGAGCCTGAACGAATGGCCCTCAATACTGCTGTCATGAACGAGTTGCGAGCCATTCAGATGCACACGCGTGTGTATGTGCGATTGTGTATGCTTGGTGTCTCACTTACCGTGCTTCCAAGACAATTAGAACATCCGCTCTCAGAGGAAGAAATTCAACACATAGCAGAAGCTCTTCGAGGATTAAACTTCGGTGTTCGAGCCACATCGATTTCTGCCTGATCAATCCGTTGAATCAAGTGGATTCAAATCCAGAACGTTTGCATCTAATAGGGTGCATGCTGGCATGAACAAATTCTCACTGAAACCGTGGCGATAAACAACGGCTCCGCTGCCCCATTCCTCGATGTAACGATCCATTTGCTTGGCCATTTTCTTTCGTTGGAACTCAACATCAGCGCCGTAGAAATGCTTCGCATCGATCCATGCCACTGGTCGCTCGTTGATGTAGACGTGATCGAGGAAGAGGATGTCGGGGGTCCTCACCGGCCGGCCAAGTTCTTGCTTCTGCTCCCTGACCATCTCGGGTTGGCGGCGCAAACGAACACCTTGTTCCTCAAACCAGTCAGCAAGAATGTCTTCGAACAAATCGGCTTTTTCCTGTGATTCGCCCTGGTCGACGTTTGAAACTCGATCGGCGGCTTCGGCGGCTTCAAACTCTGTGCGCTCTCTTTCTTTCAAGCGGCTTGGCTCGCGAAGACTTTCCTTAATTTTGGTTTTCGACCATCGCATTTCGGCTAAAATCAGCCGGAAGACATTCATTGGTGGTCCGTCAAAGCGTTGAGAAATATCGACAACTGAGACGCCCTCGCGGTATAAACGGAGCATATCTTTGCCACGGGAGCGCAAACGTCCATGGCCGTACACCGTTTTTTGTTGCATCAATGCAGAACGAAGGGAAAGTGCTTGGTCCAAGTTCATGTTATGATTCTTGACAATTTGAGCCAGTTCGTCGACCCGGTCATCATCCAGCCAGCCGAACTCCCCTCGTCGCAGCACCTGTTTGGACAGTGCTTCTTCATCTTTCAGGGGTACGGGGTTGGTCGTCCAAGTGAAATTGAAGGTCCTTGGCTCCTCTAATTCTGCTGGGAAGCCCATCAACCGTTCAGAGGAGTCAAAGCGTTTGTTCGCTTTGAGGTCCATTTCGGCGATTCGTTCGGCATGACGCTCCTCGAGCGAGGCCTTTGAAGGCCCTCCATACCGCTTAGGTTTGCGGTTTGAGCGGTTTCGGTTCCCACCACCGTGGCGTGAACGGCCGCGATTATTTCCTCGTTTCTTTGAGGAATTGGAGCGTTTGTCTTCGCCGTTTTGACCGCTCATTGGTGGTGGTCGTTGTCGAGGCTCCATGAACACTCGCTTTCATTCAGCCTCGTGAATTTCAGTTTCAAGCGATGGTGGGATGTGAAGACTTCCAGCAGTACAAGCGTCACTAAGCCATTGTTTGGCCATGGCCCGGGGTAACCGGTTGACGCGCCCTTTCATGAATTTGGCCCACCAACGTATGCCCCACCACGAAGCGATCTCGACACCACCGCCTTCTTCACCCCAAACTGTGACGGTCATGGAAAGATGAGTGATGGCCGTACCGAGCGGTCGCCCCTCGCGTTGTTGGCCTTCCCATACAAATTCGATTTCCAAAAAGTGTGGGTCTTCGCTGGCTCGAATGGTTGCAACGGTCCACATTTCCTCGATCAAGCGTTGACGTTCGACGCGATGAAGGTCAAATCGCTGGCCTTCGACAAGTTCGCCGCTTTGTTGAGAGAGGATCCTTCCCGCTGAAGAATGCCATGTGGGCCAGCTGTTTAGGTTGAGAAGGTTCTGCATGAAATGTTGACACTCCTCGAGCGAAAGCGATTGCCGCCATACGCCATTTGGGGTGCTCATGTCGATGGCGTGAGGCGGTTCGCCCTTGAACATGTGGGGTACGAAAAAAGCGGGGTTTCAAATGCTACAAGTCAATCCGGAAAACATGCGATGCACAACGGCAGCACTCTTTTCCCTGCTTCTTGTGCTTTCGTCGCTTGGAACTTTCGCCGCTCAAGATGAGACGTTTCTGAGGGACGTAGAGGCTGAAATGTCCGTTGATGCAGCGAACGAGTCCGCCACGTTGGCCTACGGGTGGGCCACAAGCGCCGGAGGGGCAATGGATGATTTCATCTCACAATCTGCGACCTATTCAAACGGGACGTTCATCGTGGTGGGCAGTTACGAAGGCGACATCCAGTTCCGCGACCAAATTGACGGTCACGGGGCGACCGGAGGCTCCAGCGATCGAGACGCCATGATCGGTTGGATCAATCCAAACGGAACATGGAACGCAAGCCTTGCTTTCGGCACCAATGGCATCGATTCTGTTGAAGCAGTGTCACTTTTACCCGGTGGGGACGTCATTCTTGCCGGCAATTTCTGCCTTAACAGCGCAGGGTTCCAATGCCAACTTCAATTTGGAGACTTGGCACCGCTGACCAAGAACGATGAAGATGATGACGGGAATGTGTTTCTCGCTCGTCTGAGCGCCGGCGGCACGTGGCTTTGGTCCACTCAATTAGGCAATGAATACGATAATTTCGTCTTCGACATGATGATCACAACGACCAATGAAATTCATCTTGGTGTCCTGTTCAGAGATTCCATTGAATTCCAAGGCGACATCCTCCCTGCCGCCGAACAAGGCAGCGTGATCACCGCAGTGTACAACGAAGGTGGCCAGCCACTCTCGTACGTCTCCCTCGACACCCAGGAAGGCATTGAACCGGTGGGAGGCTTATGCGAAGACGGCGCTGGCCAAACCTACATTTCGGCAACGTTCAGGGGTGAAGTGTTGGTTGGAGAAACATTGCTTGTAAGCGAGGGTGAAACGGACATGATGGTCGCTTCCTACCAAGGCAACGAATGGATGTGGGCTATCTCTGCTGGTGGGCCGCTTGAAGAGCGTGCTTGGGGCTGCTCGGGCTCACCAAACCAGGGCATCAGTGTTGTCGGGGAGTTTGCAGGCAACGCGACTTTTGGCGTTCATTCCACCACGACATCGCAAAATGTCGACATGGTCCTTGCACTTGTATCTTCATCGGGAATATGGAACAGCATTGCAACCGCGGGCGGGACAGGCACCGACCGAGCCACCGGCGTGGTCACAAACGCTCAGGGCGACATCACCATTACGGGCACAACTTCCGCTGGGATTGAAATTGGGGAAGATATCTTGCCAGACCTTGACGGCGTTAACGATGACATGCACAATGACATCTTTTTGGCCACGTACCTGCAAAATGGAACGTGGGCCTGGGCGGTCTCAGCCGGCGGTGATGGCAACGATGAGCCGACGGACCTTACTTTCGCTCTGGATGGCTCGCCACTCTTGACGTTCATGCTCAGTGGAACGGCGAGCATCGGCATTCACAATGCGACCAGTTACGGAGGCTATGATGTTGGAGTTTGGCTCTATCAAACGGACCGCGATGGAGATGGGATCCTCGATGGTGAGGACAATTGTCCACGCAGCGCAAACACACAGCAAGGCAACCATGACAGCGATTTATTCGGTGATAAATGTGACAATGACGATGACGATGATGGCGTTGAAGATGATCTCGATGATTGTCCAACAGGCGCACTCAATTGGGTATCCAATTCCAACACCGACCACGACGGCGATGGGTGTGAAGACAATGGAGAAGATTTTGATGACGATGAAGACACGGTGTTCGATTTCAACGACTTGTGCCCCCTCGGACCAGTAGGTTGGATTTCAACCCCTGAAGACGATACTGAGGGCGACGGGTGTGCAGATTACGATACGGACGAAGACGGATTCATCGACCAAATGGACAATTGTCCATCGGTGGCGAACCCGACCCAGGGCGATCTTGATGAAGACGGGTTGGGGGATGCGTGTGATGTCGATGAGGACGGAGATGGCATTGCTGCACCTGCAGATAACTGCCCGCGGGACACAACCGCTTGGGCTTCAAACCCAATCAATGATTACGACCAAGATGGGTGCCACGACTCAATCAATGACGATGACGACGATGGTGATGGGTTCCTCGATGCTGATGATGCCTGTCCAAGCGGGGACTTCAACTGGAACAGTGAAGAAGTGTCCATACAACTCGATCATGACCAGGATGGGTGCCAGGACTCCACTGAAGATGACGACGATGATAACGATGGGGTTCCAGATTCGTTCGATGCTTGCCCTAAGGGCATGGTCGGAGCGGCTGTTCCTGGCCAAGATGAAGATCAAGACGGGTGCCTCGACGCCACAGAAGACGAGGACGATGACAACGATGGCGTCTTGGACATCATCGATGCCTGCCCTCAAACTGAAGCAGGCGCACAGGTTGGCATACAGGGATGCAGTATGAGTCAGTTGGACGATGATTTGGATGGTGTCTCGAACGCAGACGACATGTGCCTCAACAGCCTTCCCGTGCAAGTCGATGAAACCGGATGTGCTGTGCTGGGGCAAAACGATGATGCCGCTTCGGAAAACAACGAAGATGGAAACCTTGCACAATGGTTGTTGATGGTCGCAGTTGTCCTTTTACTCGCAGCGGGCTTTGTCACATACACCGGTAAGCCTCAATCAAAAACAGCGCAAAACATCACTCCACCAAAACGCCCCGTTGGCCTCGACGATGCCGTGTCAATCAGCGTTGAGCACGCTGAGCAAGAGTAAACGACGAATGGGCATCTCGTACCACTTGTTAAAATAAGAAATGTACAATCGATGAGGCATGAAGTCCACCCTGAGGGTTGTTTCGATTGCCTTGTTGATGCTGATGATTGCCTCTGTGCCTGCGATTGAAGGCAATTCGAGTGGCAAACACAACCAAGCCGCTGCCGGTTGCACCTGTCACTCTAATGGTGGAGGTGTTACGGTAGGCGAAAATTTCCCTAGTTCCTATAACGCTGGGCAGTCGTACTCGATCACAATCGATGTCAATGGTGGCACACAAGCCTTCATCGGAGGTTTCTCACTGCAGGTTGACAAAGGGACTCTTGCCAATCCAAGCCCCGATGTCCAAATCGCTGGAATGAGCGCAACTCATGCGAATTCCAACCAGCGCAGCTTCACTTTAGATTGGATTGCTCCAGCCGCAAACAGCGGAACTGTGACTGCGGACATCGCCGTGTTGAATGGAGATGGAAATTTCCAAAATTCTGGTGATGCTTGGGCCAAAACATCCGTTGCGATTCCGGAATTGGCACCAGTGAACACCCCTCCTACCATCTCCAACCTTGCCCTTTCACCACGTGGTGCAGTGGGCGTTGATCAAGCACTTACCGTGAGTTACACCTTTGCTGATGCAGATGGTGACAGCGAATCGAACTCTATGATCCGTTGGTTTGTCAACGGTACACTCGCCCCAAATTACAACGAAATGTCAACGCTTCCAGTGTCTGCAACATCAATTGATGAAATTTGGACCGTGAAGGTCACACCGAGCGACGGCATGGATTTCGGGCCGGAGACCACCTGTCAGGATGAAGCCATGATCGTCGATATCGATTCTGATGGCGATGGCGTGTTCGATAATGATGATGCCTTCCCAAACGACGCAACTGAAACTTCAGACAGCGATGGAGATGGCATGGGTGACAACGCTGATGCCTTCCCAAACGATGCTTCTGAAACGATGGATTCAGACAACGATGGCGTGGGTGACAATGCTGATGCCTTCCCAAACGACGCTGCAGAAACGACTGACAGCGACAATGACGGCACGGGTGACAACTCAGACGCCTTCCCCAACGATGCCAGTGAAACAATGGACTCGGACGCCGATGGCGTTGGAAACAACGCTGATGCCTTCCCAAACGACGCTGCAGAAACGACTGACAGCGACAATGACGGCACAGGTGACAACTCAGACGCCTTCCCTAACGATGCCAGTGAAACAATGGACTCGGATGGTGACCTCGTCGGGGACAACGCGGACGCGTTCCCTGATGACGCAACGGAATCCCTGGATTCTGATGAAGATGGCGTGGGCGACAACGCGGACGAATTCCCTACCGATGCCAGCGAAACAACGGACAGTGATGGCGACACCGTCGGCGACAACGCTGATGCTTTCCCTAATGACGCAAATGAAACGATGGATTCGGATGGCGACACCGTCGGCGACAACGCTGATGCTTTCCCCAACGATGCCAGTGAAACAATGGACTCCGACGCCGATGGCGTAGGCGACAACGCTGACGTGTTCCCTGAAGATGCTTCTGAAACTATGGATTCGGACAACGATGGCGTGGGAGACAACGCTGATGCCTTCCCCAACGATGCTTCTGAAACCGTTGATAGCGATGGCGACACGGTCGGCGACAATGCAGATTGGGCTCCAAACGACGCCACTGAGTCTGCTGACAGTGACATGGACGGTGTTGGTGACAACGCTGATGCCTTCCCCAACGATGCCACCGAAACTTTGGATTCAGATGGCAATGGCGTGGGCGATGTGGCTCAGGCTGCTCAAGAAGCCGCTGCTGCAGAGGAGGCAGAAGCACGAAGAAACTTGATCATCATCGCCCTTGTTGTGGTAGGAATCATTGGTGGTGGAGCAGTGCTCTTCCTACGACGTGGAAAGGAAGATGAGGCACCGGCTAAAACTTTCGACCAGCACCCTTCCGCTGCTGTTCAACCAATTGCTGCTGTTCAGCCAATTGCTGCTGTTCAACCCGTGGTTGCCGCAACTCCTGCAGCCGTTCAACCCGCAGTTCAGGAACCAACTGTTCTTCGACAGTGGACCGATGAAAACGGTTACACCTGGCGAGCAATGAGCGATGGTGGAAACTATTGGTGGACCGGCACAGAGTGGAAACGAACCTGATCACGCATAGACAACGGCAGGTGAAAGGGGCATAGCGCCCCCTGCACGTCCAGTGTCATCGTCATCAGATTCACCAAGAACCACACGAACGTGATCAAGACCGAGTTCTTGCGCAATGAAAGAAGCCCGAGCAGTGAGCGAGGCGACCTCGTCGAGAGAGCTGCGAATGAGGACCCTTGATTCATCGTCCCATTTGAACACTTGAGGCAACATTTTCTTGCCCCAGAAGCCCATGATTTCGCCTTTTCGATCGCCTTGGGTGATGTCCATTTGGCTCAGCACCCCAATGAATTGCTTTGGGTTGCCACCTTGTTCCAGGAATTCGAGCGCACTCACCGCGAGGTCCCGTTTCCAACTCGGGGCCACAATGATCGTGGCCGAAGTCGCAGGTCCATCCAAGTGACGTTCTGCGACATCCTTGATCTTTCGAGCGGATTCAAGGAAACTGCGAGTGGTGGTTTCCCCATCAAGAGCAGTTTGTTCCTGTTCAGTGATCGCAGTAAGATGTGGCATCTCAGCACCACTGATCAAGCCGTCCATGTCAAGAACAGCCCACCATTCTTCAGCGAGGTGGGGCGTAGAGATAGAGAGCATATGGGCCCAATGGCGCAGAATCGTACGGGCGAGTTCGGGATTATTGCCACCGCGGCGGGTGTACCAGTTGACGTCTTTGACCATTTCATAATGGGACAATTCAACTGCCCTGCGCAAATCATAGTTGTCCATTGCGGCTTGGAATTCAGTGACCCGCTGCTTGAGGCGGCCTTCGAACCACACGTCCATGTTGCTTGCACCACCGTCCCAGGCAAACAAACGCTCAGGCATGCCGTACAGCTGCATCATCACTCTGTAATTGGCTTCTAGGGCCGTATCAGACCAATCCATTCCTGCGGTTGGATTCGCTGCAAACAAAATGAACAGTCGGACTGTATCGGCTCCGTAGCGTTCAATCATGTCTTCTGGCGAAACTGTATTGCCGAGGGATTTACTCATCTTTGCCGAGCGTTCGGTCAATTCAGAAGTGCAGTGCGGGCAAGGTGAACCTGAGTGGTCGACAGAAAAAGTCAGGCCACACGATTCACACCACGGGGCGGCCTTGTTCACCATTCCCTGGCAAAGTAATTCGTTGAATGGTTCATCGATTTGGTGCAAACCAAGATCGCGGAGGGCTTTGGTCCAGAAACGGGCGTAAATGAGGTGCATTTGTGCGTGCTCAATGCCTCCACAGTAGAAATCGACGTTCATCCAGTGGTTTGCTTTAGCTTCATCAAAGCAGAGTTCGTCGTTCAAAGGATCGGTGAAGCGCAAGAAGTACCATGAAGAATCAACAAAGGTGTCCATAGTATCCGTTTCTCTGCGACCTTCCTTGCCACATTTCGGACAATCAGCTGTGAGGAATGAGGTTGAAGTTTCCAACGGATTGCCTTCACCAAACACAACGTCGCGTGGAAGTTCAACTGGGAGATCTTTTGCCGGAACTGGAACTGCGCCACACGAATCACAATGAATCACCGGAATGGGGGTGCCCCAGTACCGTTGACGAGACACAAGCCAAGGACGAATTTTCCAATTGATGGTTTGTGAACCCGCATTTTTTACTGCTAGCGCTTCGACGATGGCAGATTTTGCTGCATCTCCATAAAGGCCATCAAAGCCTTCGATGGGGCTGTTGACCATCCATCCAAGATCGCACTCTGCCTTCTTGAGTTCGGCTTCTGCATCGCCTCCTTCATCCATGACAAGCACTCGGCGAATGGGTATGTCGTAGGATTTGGCAAAGTCGAAATCACGTTCATCGTGGCCAGGAACCGCCATAACGGCACCGGTTCCGTAACTGGCGATGACGAAATTTCCAGCCCAAATTGGAATTCTTTCTCCAGTGAGAGGGTGGATTGCAAACGCACCAAGAGGTACGCCGCGCTTTTTGTTCATGTTCTTGATCCGATCGAATTCACTCATCGCAGAGACTTCGTCGTGGAGTTCCTTCCATGCCGCTTCATGAGGCGTTCCAGCAACCAAGGAAGCCGAGAGGGGGTGTTCGGGAGCTAGGGTTACGAATGTTGTACCGAAGAGGGTGTCAGGGCGCGTGGTAAAAACGGTGAGTTCTTCATCCCGTCCTTCGATTGCAAATTTGATTTCGGCTCCTTCTGAGCGACCGAGCCAGTCCCGTTGCAGTGATTTTACATTCTCTGGAAATGCGATGGTGTCAAGCCCATCAACCAGTTCTTGAGCGTACTTTGGGATGTCGAGGAACCACTGGCTCATGCCTTTCTGCACCACTGGGCCGTTGCAGCGCCAGCATCGACCAGCCTTGACCTGCTCATTGGCAAGTACGGTCTCGCAACTGGAGCACCAATTGACGGGTGCAAATTCTTGATACGCCAGTCCTTGTTCGATGAATTTGGTGAAAAACCATTGATTCCAACGGTAATAACGAGGGTCGTGACTCTTCACTTGGCGGCGCCAATCGTAAGAGAACCCCATTCGCTTGATTTGGGCGGTGATCGAAGCCATGTTGCGCTCGGTGATGTCATGTGGGTGCGCGTTCTCTTTGATCGCAGCATTTTCAGCAGGCATA
>DAFX01000037.1:0-9842 GCA_002495535.1 Euryarchaeota archaeon UBA433 | reverse complement strand
TCAGCAGGCATACCAAATGAATCGAAGCCCATTGGGTAGAGCACATCGTACCCCATCATTCGCTTGTATCGGGCAACAGCGTCACCAATCGAATAATTCCGAACGTGGCCCATATGCATTTTCCCACTCGGATAGGGGTACATTTCAAGGCAGTAAAATTTCGGACGGTTGTCACGAATGTCCTGTTCAAACAAACGTGCCTCGTTCCATTTCTTCTGCCACATCA
Source organism: Euryarchaeota archaeon UBA433 (assembly GCA_002495535.1). GTDB lineage: Archaea > Thermoplasmatota > Poseidoniia > Poseidoniales > Poseidoniaceae > MGIIa-L1. The sequence continues at coordinate 9,616 of DAFX01000037.1, read as the reverse complement.
CTTCAGAATCGGGAGTAAAAATCATGCTCATTGACTCACCCTCACCCTTCCGGACGACCCTTCCACTGGCGCACTTGTCTTGAATGCCACTCTTCATGAGGCCCCTTAAACTGCGCTAATACATGGCTCAGCGAATCACCGTCAAAGTGCCAGTTCGAATTGACCTTGCAGGCGGTTGGACCGATGTACCCACGTATTGCAACCTTCATCGAGGCCAAGTGGTCAACATCGCCATCAACCATTTCGTGCACGCCACAAGTTTTCTCGATGACGAGCGGAAGATGGAGGTGTCATACCGTACAGAAATGCCGACTGGATGCGGTCTTGGCACATCGGGAGCGATGAACGTCGCGCTGGTCGCTGGAATCAGCAGCGCAGGAGAAGGGCCTGCCGCCCTTGCAGAGAAGGCCTACCAGATTGAGGCGGTACTCGGCAATAAAGGAGGCCGCCAGGATCAATGGGCCAGTGCCTTTGGCGGCGTTCAGAATTTGATATTTGAAGGAGAAAACGTTGTACGAGAACCGCTGAATCCATCGGCCCAGTTCACTACATGGTTGCAAGAAAACCTTCTTCTTTTTGACACTCATTTACCCCATGTTTCAGGCGATCTTCACCAAGCGATATGGTGGAGATTCTCAAAAGGAGAAAAAGAGGTAGAGCGCGGCTTGGCCGAATTGGCGCACGCCGCAGAAGAAATGGCTCAAAGCATCAAAACGGAAAATAAAGCAGGTGTCGAGTCTGCCTTGAAACGGGTGATGATGGGGACTGATATGCTTGACCGCAAATTGCATGACCCTTTTCGTGAAGTTCTTCAACCGCTTGAAGGCTCGGGCCACGTCGCTGCCTGGAAGGCTATGGGCGCTGGTGGAGGCGGGGTGGTCGGGGTGCTCCAGCATCCAACAATGTCACAGACCATCATCGATGCCGCTCAGAAAGCCGGTTGGACGCAAGTGATTTGGAACGTTGATTGGAAAGGTGTAGAGAGAACTGTGGAGAACAAGCGAGTATCATAGGTTGGCAGTCTGTTCTTCATTCGACACCATGCCACCTAATAATCGATGGTTGATGGGTTGGTGTTGAGATGCCAAAAGGGCATTCTTCTTTCAACTCGGATTATCGGATTGCTCAACACTGATGATCTTTTGACCGTGTACTGCTCTCCCATACAGCATCGAACCCAATACAAGGACTGGGATTGAAAAACAACAAAACAATACAGCGCCATCTCCGTATTCACTACCTAGAATTTCACTTTGTATGGGGTTGTAAGGATTGTAAGAGATGACCACTGAATCTCCAACTTTGTACCCAGTGCATCTTGAACCGTCTGAACACATGTAGCCATCGCTGCCATTGTAGATTTTACCATCCACTTCATACGTGAAATCGTACCCACGGTCGTATGATGTTGCATAATCTATTCCAGTAATCTCCCCTTCAGTTTCTTCCCAATCACTATGTTCTAAGGTTGAGAAAAATAATGCGATCATAACGGCACTGAAGGCCAAGAAGAAAACACCGACAATGGCCACATTAAATGTGTCATTGTAATCTTCATTTGAAGGATCACCAACACCGAACTCACTTTGACAATATGGACACTCATAGGTGCCATATTCACCATCGTCGATTTCGACCGTTTTGAAACATGAACCACATTCAACAAAAACCATTTCACATCACCGGGTCATAGAATTCAATCGTTTTGAATTCTCATTCAACTCCTTTTCCATAGAACTAAATTCATCACTGATACAAACGAACCTTGTTGCAGCAATCATCTGAAAAATACCCTTTGACTGCTGTGGGCAAAGCGTGTCCATTCGTCTTGAACAATTGGATCCGTGGCCTTCAAACTCATTCGACGGCCAAGCAAGAGCGCTCTTTCCTCTGCCTCCCCTTGTGTCGTATTGTAACTTAATCGCTCTAGGAAAATGATCGCTTGATCGTTTTCATTGCCCTCTTCCCAAACAAAAATCGAATATGAGGGAGATCGGACCGCACCGTCTGACCCGGGATCATAAAGAGCTGTGATTCGATGTTTCGATGTGATTTGAACGGCATAATCGATTTCTGTTTCGTAAGTTTCTCCATAAGATATGTTTTCTTCCTCGCTTGTTTTCAAAAAGAATTTTGCATTTCCATCATAGTACGTACGCGTTGTCAGAAGGACAATTGGGTCCGGATTAAAAATCAATTTGAACCAGTACGGACCGCTGAAGAACAGAATAGGGCCTCCGACACAAATCAAGATGAGGGCAGCTGGGGAGCCGGAAAATAAACCGACCAGGCCAAAGAAAACGAACACACTAGGTACGATCAAAAAGCCGAGGAATATGATTTGAAAGAACAAAAATTGGAACCACTCGGCCCCACCCTCCAGGTATTCTGTGCCTCTTCCGCCACTGTAGTCCTCGCTTTCTCTAAGAAGTTCTACGCCTGAAGGCAATATTTGCCCGTCAACAGCTTCCAGCAATTGTTCTGCACGTTCCTCGGTGGTCACGCCACCTACGCTCGGTTTTGATTTGTTCACTTTGTCAATGAGTCCCATCTTCATCATCCTCGTTTAGTCCTCGTCTGAATCGCCCTTTGATCTGCTCGAAACTGCTTTTTTCAAGAGAAATTCTATCTGAGCGTTAATTGATCTAAAATCTTCTTCAGCCCAGATACGCAGATGGCGATGTAATTTTGGATCAATTCTCAGAAGGAGTTTTTTCTTCTCCACCTTCGGTTTTCTTCGCCTTCCATCGCTGGAATGACCTTGATTCATACTTTCACCCATAGACTCAACTCATTGGTATAATGTTCCTGTGTTCACCACGGGAGTGGTGTCGGTTTCTGAACAGAGAACGACCAAAAGATTGCTTACCATCGTGGCCTTTTTATCTTCATCGAGATCGATAATTTGTTTCTCACTCAGTTGTTCAAGAGCGAGTTCAACCATGCCCACAGCCCCGTTCACAATCTCGCGTCGAGCCGCAACGACGGCGCTGGCTTGTTGCCTTCGGAGCATTGCCTGAGCTATTTCAGTCGAATATGCGAGGTAACTGATCCGCGCCTCAAGTACACTGATTCCTGCCCGTGAAAGGCGGTTTTCGACAGAAGCCTGCAATTCGGTTGCAATGACATCTTGATGGCCAGAAAGGGTAATGCCACCCAGATCTTTTTCCTCGATTGCATCATAAGGATACTTTGTTGCCATTTCTCTCAGAGCCGCTTCACTTTGGATTTGCACATAATGCTTGTAATGCTCAACTTCAAACAAGGCTTCAGCAGCATCGTCAACGCGCCAAACAACCACAGCAGCGATATTGACCGGATTTGCGTTCACATCGTTGACCTTGAGTTTACTCGATTCGAAGTTGTTAATTCTCATCGAAATTCTTGTTTTCCCGTAGAAGGGGTTGATGAAAAAACGAAAACCCTGTTGATTAAGCGTGCCGACGTATTTGCCGAAGAATTGAGTGACGACAGCTTCGTTAGGATTGACGACGGCATAGCAATTCCACATCAAGAGCCAATAGATCCCTCCGAACACATTCAACAGGAGTGCGAAGATCCAGGTCCAATCACTTGCCCACAGGACTTGACCAAAAAGAAGGGCCAAGGTAAGCGCAAGGTGCAGGATAAGTCCTACAAAGCCGCTGATAGAATCAATCGGTGTGTCTTTGAATCTGACTGGCTCCACCATGGTCTTCGGTTGTGAGTCAATACTATAAATGTATCAATATGATATCACTTTGACAAAAAAAGACGTATTGAAGTCTAGAACTCTTACAGTTGAACGCCCACTCGTCGGCGATGAGCGGTGTCAATTACCGGTCAATCTCGGGTGAAGTCGTCACTGGTTTCCAAAAGGAAAATCGCTTCTCGAGTCAGTTTGTATCGATTCTTGATCCCCATCTTACGCTTCTCAACAAGGCCGAATTTTTGCAAGGTACGAAGATGATGTGAAACAAGTTGCTGACTCTTTTCCAGTCGCTTTGCCAGTTCCGCTTGGGTTGGGAACTCGCCCATTGGGCCATCGGCGTCAAGCAAGGTGAGGATCTTGCCCTGGAGGCTGTTTGGGTCCGGGGAGAGTGGGGGCACAGGAAGTTCCTGTTCGCTCATGGCTGGATTCATGGTGTTGGTGAGCGGGTAATAGCGGACCAAACGACCGTCCTTTCTTCGCCAAATGACTTCTTCATTCTCAAGGATTCTCAGGTGGTGTGTGATCTGCCCGTTGCTCATCTCAAGCGCGGCCATGAGCGCACGGAAATGGCATCCTGGGTTTGCGGTCAAGTACCCCATGAGGCGACCACGTTGATAACGCCCGTCGCTTGTTTCGTGGGTGCGGCCAACCATGCCCAAAAACCACAACCCAGCCGCTGTGGATGGGATGCGGAAGGACTCATTGCCAATGACGAGCGTCACAAGAAGCGAGATGAGGGAAGTCGTTGTAACCACAACGATGAGGCTCGGGGCAAAGGCTGGTAAGCCCTGTTGTTCAACAACTTCTGCAAGTTCTTGTGGAGCTGCTGGTTCAGGGCTTGGAGCAACTGGAGCGGCTTCACTTTCGATGCTCAGGAGTTCAATCGATGCGGCCTGGAACATGGCGCACTCAGGCGCTGCGGCCGAAGAGAGCGCATCATAGGTTCCCGTCCAGCCTTGTTGCGGCATCCAAGAGCCAAGCGCAGCACGTGAGAGCAGCAGTTGGCCTTCTTGTGGTGTATCGAGGATCCAGCACGTGCCTTGTTCTGTTAAAATTCCAGACCAAGTTCCACTGACCAAACGGGAAGGTTCGGCTTCGGCAGTTTGCTCGATTTCAACAGGTTCGGGAGCCACCGTTTCAACAATGGGCCATTCGAAGACGAAACCTGCGGATGTTGTAGGGTTGGCTTCGAGTGTAATGATCATCTGATAGGTGCCTTCGGGGAGGGAAGCGTTGTTGAAATCAACCATGTTAACTTCCCCGACATTGAGCAGAAGACCTGCTCCCTCAGCGTTGTAAGGCAGCAAAACGTGCCGTCCGTCATGATCGTTGCACAACGATGCTTGGCGGTGAACTTCTTCGGATGATTCAAGGTCCAAAATTGCAACAGTCACCGAACATGGGCCAATCCAGCGAAGATCGACTTCGCTGACCCTTGGGTCGATGGAGACTCCTAGGTCAAACCCGTTCTCATTTCCTGAGAGAGATGTTCGCAAATCCACTTCCAGAGGCGTTGCGCAGTCGGTTGAGGTGAGGCGTGCATAGTCAAGGCCCTGGGAGGAAGCGAGGTGGAATTGTGGCACCTCAACAACGGCAGTGTAGTGGCCAGATGCGATTTGACAACCAATCAGATCGTTAAAGGTCCAATCTGGGAGTGAAAAGGTCACCAGTTCATCGGTTTCCAAACTGTAATCCATGTTGACTGCATTGCACGTTTTGAAACTGCGACTGTCAAAAACAACTTCACCAATGTCGTTGACAATCCACAGTTCTGCACGGCAGGTGTCTGTGAAGCGAAGAGATTGCGTGTCGAGGCCGGTGTTGATCATGTTCATCGAGGATTGCATCAGGTCGCCGTCGCCGTAAAAGGCATCACCCAAGCCATTCAATTCCACTTTGAGATCGGATTGCAGCGCTGGATTAAAGTCGTCTTCGGGGAGTGAAACATCGAATTGGGATGAGGTGGAGAGGCTTTCTCCTGGCAAGGTGATGCCAATGGTGTTGAGCCCCGCTTGGAGGGAACCCGCTGGAAGAAGCAATTGCTCGAGCAGCATCACCTCATAGGCCTCAATGATGGTGAACGATGGCATACAAGGTGAAGTGAGTTGTGTTGCCTCATTGAGGCTGAGTTGAAGGAAACAAGCTCCGAGCGATGGCAGTTGAATGGCTGCGTTTGTCGGGTTGTGCATCGTCACTGTGAGCACCATTTCCTCACTGGCAACCAACGGTCCAAGCCGGCTGGTGAGTTCAGTGGAGAGCGTCAGGGCCGCTGGAACTGTGACGTCAGTTTGGACGTGAACCTGTTGACTGATGCGCTGTTCTGTGGCGGTGTGAAGGGCTTCCACGGTGTACCAGCCCGGCAAGACTTCCTCGCCGTTTGAATCGGCCAAATCCCAAGTCACAGGGTTGAATTGATACGTTTCTTCAGCAGCCAAATCTAGCATTTGAGATTGACCTCGACAAAGAGATTGCTCATCGATGATGAGTTGTGAATCTGCATCATAGACTTGGAGCACGACGCCGCATGAGGGGTCGTTCTCAAAGGAAGTGAACGCTCCATTGTTGACAAAACTCGCTGCAAATTCCACGGTGTCCCCGGTGCTGTACCAGCCTTCATTTGGAGGGTTGAGCAGTTCTGATTCAAAGCGAAGATCGCTTTCTTCAGCCGTTGAGAAAAGAGGCAATGTGGACAGCATAAGCAGGGTCACCAAAACCGCTGCACCGCCACGCATACGCCCCGCCATGATACTTGAGAGGTTCTCATTACTTGAAAGACCAGCGGTGCATACGATGTGTGAAGGCGGGACCGTATTGCGAGCAAAGGAATTGATTTCTAACGAAAGAATCGTCGTACTGCAAGCCCAATTAGGTGAATGGGACAACCTCAATCACCTCTTGGTATGTGTCAAAACGAAACAGGCTGCAATCATCGACCCTTTTGATGCTGAATACTGGCATCAAGTGTGCCTTGAGCGCGGCTGGGATTTATGTGAAGTCTGGCTGACTCACAGCCATTGGGACCATACAAAAGGGGTCAGAGGTCTCAAGGAAAAACGAGGCGATTCCATTACGATCCGCAGCCATGCCTTCGAAAGGTTGCGTGGATGGAAAGAAAAGGTCGATGTCGAGTGGACGCATGTTGCGAATTCCAAAGTGGAAATGAGCCTTGGTGATTTGAAGTTTGAAGCCCATTGCACCCCCGGCCACACCCCGGGGCATACCACCTTCATCGGCGAAGGCGTCGTGCTTTCAGGGGATTGTTTGTTTCTTGGACGATGCGGGCGAACAGATTTGTTCGGTGGCGACCCTGACGTCCAACGTTCAACGCTCAGGTACCTGCGCGACTTAATGCAAGCATTACCGCAGTCTTCTCTTGTGCTGCCTGGCCATCAATATGTCCTACCAAACGGCGACACGCCGACAACGATGCCGGTTGGAAATGTGCTTGAAAACAATGAAGCGATCCTCGCTCTGGACGATGATGATGCATGGACGAGTCTACCGTTCTTAGCCTTCGATGACAGCATGGCAGAGAAGGCTCGACGTCAACGAGCACGCGGCGATTGAGCCACCTCAGAGTTGATCCAAATCCAACATGGTCGGAATCGCAGCTTGAGTCGCAGCTTGTTCTTGCATCTCATGTTGCTTCCACTGTGGCACTTCAGCCGGCTCGGTCCAGCCAAGAGCCCGAGCTTCGTCCAATTGTCCCGCTGCCACATAATGGTCAATCCATGCGAGGCGGCGTTCTTCTTCCTCGGAAAAGGCGAGGTTGACCTTGCGTTCTTCCGCACGCTCGGCAGAGGTTTTTCGCTTGCTTGCAGCCTTGGCAATTTGAGCGACAAAGATGAGGGCGAGGAGCAGAACAATGGCTCCAGCCATGAAGATCAAGGTTGTTGAATCTGTGATGATTGAAGCTGCGTCATCCGCGCTCTCTTCAACTGTGTTTGGATCGGTGGTGATTGAGCACGTCACCGCTTCAGGCCCTGTGAGAACACCATTGGTGATGGCCGGGTCCCACGGGCACGGGTCATACACGTCGGCTCTGCCGTCGCCATCGCTGTCAATGCACCCAAACTCTTCGAGTGATGAAGTACCGAATTCCTTTCGACATGAGTCCGGTTGGAAGGCGGCTTGAGGCACCAGTGGTCCTTCTTCACCATCGGGGTCATAGACGCTGTTGTCCCCGTAGCCGTCGCCGTCAAAGTCGTTCCACTGGCTTGGTTGAAGTGGGAAAGCATCCGGTTGGAAGAAACTGGTTTGGTTGTCACCCCAACCGTCCCCATCCATGTCCGACCACTGGTCTGGAACCGTAGGGAAAGCATCTCCTGATTGGTTTCTCACTTGAATGAATTCACCTGGGTTGTCCAAATCAGCGATTGTGTCGTTGAACCAAGCGTAGTTGTCGCCCCAACCGTCGCCGTCGGTGTCAACCCACTGTAGGGTGTCGTATGGGAAGGCATCATCGACATCGGCCCAGCCATCGAGATCGGCATCAGGACAGCCTTGTCGGTTGTTCTCGTAGGATTTCCCAAACACATCGGCGCAATCATCGCCGCTCGGCACGAGCGAGTTGTCGCCATATCCGTCACCATCAGCATCCTCCCATTGGAATGGGTCTTCCCAGAAAGCGTCGACCGGGTCGACAAAACCATCGCCGTCATAATCAGAACAGCCACGGGTCAGTACATCGGTTGACTTGCCGAACACAAGCGGACACACATCCGAGTAGCCCTCAGAGACGCCGTCGCCATCGATATCGATGAAATTGTCACCATAGCCATCGCCATCTGTGTCTTCCCACTGATCTGGATCTTGCCAGAACGCGTCACCGTTGAACCCGTTCGGATTGTCGCCACGCCCATCGCCGTCTGTGTCCTTCCATTGAGACGTGTCGTCAGGGAAGGCATCTGGGTTGTTGCCGTCGGGGTTATCGCCACGGTTGTCACCATCACGGTCGGCCCATTGTGTTGAATCATCGGGGAACGGGTCGCCTGCGTTCGAGTAGCCGTCGTTGTCGCGGTCTGAGCAGCCTATACGGTCCACCGTCGAAGTGCCTGCTTCATTCGGGCATTCGTCTGCGTTGTTGCCGCTGACGTTGCTGCCAAAACCGTCGCCGTCTTCATCGCACCATTGAGTCGGGTCGTTCGGGAAAGCATCTGCTTGGTAGCAATCACCGGTTGAAGGCCAGTTTGCGTCAGGATCTGACCAGCCGTCCCCATCGGTGTCAAGGCAGCCAAGACGGTCGAATTCGGAATCGCCCCACGTGGTTGGGCAGCCATCTGGTCGGTCGCTCATTTGATTGTCGCCCACCCAGTCACCGTCAGAATCCAACCATTGGGTTCGATCTAATGGGAATGCGTCAGCCTTGTCGGCAGTGGGCTGCAAGAGACCAGGCCATTCAGTTGGGCGGAATGCATCCCAGGATGAATTCTCATAATTGTCGCCCCAACCGTCGCCATCAGTGTCGTTCCATTGCGTGGCGTCGTCTGGGAAAGCATCACCAGACTGGTTCATGTGAAGTTGCGCTCCGTTCAAATCAAAGTAATAATTGTCGCCATAGCCATCACCGTCGGTATCCATCCACTGTTGCGGGTCTGCGGGGTAAAGATCGCCTTCATCCGACCAGCCGTCGCCGTCTGCATCAGGGCAACCAAAGCGATCTTGATTTGAGGTCCCATACACCGAAATGCACGAGTCTGGCTCGTTTGCCGGCTCATCAGGGGTCGCTGGATCAGAGTCATGGTCATAGCCCATGTTGTCTCCATAGCCGTCACCATCAGAGTCTGCCCATTGAGTGCCATCGGAAGGGAAGGCATCGACAACACCATCGCCTTGGTCGGTCGAATTGTATCCGTCGTTGTCTTCATCGATGTCAGCGTACCAATAGTAGACGCCTTCGTCGTTGCGCCCATGGGCGGTGACGAT
>DAFX01000024.1 GCA_002495535.1 Euryarchaeota archaeon UBA433 | reverse complement strand
CCGAACTTCTTTTGCAAACCGTCTGTGACTCGGAACACACCGCCGAAGAACCCGACGTCTTCGCCAAAGATGACGATGTTTGGGTCCTTTTCGAGTTGAACCTCGAGGGCCGAGTTGAGTGCTTTGATCATGTTCATGTCTGTCATCATGGTCACCTCACTTTCCGAGTTCCTCTCGCTGTTCCTGAATGTGCCAAGGCACAGTTTCGTAGACTTCAGTGAAGATGGTTGAGGCAGGCGGGTATGGTCCGCTGGCCAAGTCGCCAAATTCACATGCTGCTCGGTAAGAGGTCATGACTTCATCGTCGATTTTCTGAGCCAAAGCCGCATCGCGCTCTTCGTCCCACATCTCGTTTTTGATCAGGTGATCTTTCAATCGTGCGATTGGATCGCCGCCAGGCCAGCACTTGAATTCCTCCTTTGGTCGGTAGGCGGACGGGTCGTCAGATGATGAGTGACCGCCTGCTCTGTAGGTGTAGACTTCGATGTGGGTGGCGCCAAGACCAGCAGCGCCTCGGTCGCGAGCCCACTTTGTAACGCTGTAGAGGGCAAGGAAATCGTTTCCATCCACTCGAATGGACGGAATGTCGTAGGCCAAACCACGCTCTGCGAAGGTGCGGCCTCCGGTGGCAAGGTTGGCGTGGGTAGAAATTGCCCACTGGTTGTTGACCACATTGAGGATCACCGGGGGTTTGAATGTGGATGCAAAGTTGAGTGCGTAATGGTAATCGCCTTGTGCAGAGGTTCCATCGCCGAGCCAAGAAATACAGACTTCATCATCGCCCTTGTATGCACTGGCCATAGCCACACCAACTGCTTGAGAGAATTGGGTTCCAACAGGTGAAGAGATCGAAATGAACCGTCCTTCTTTCCAGGTGTAGTGGACCGGCATTTGGCGTCCTTTGACGTTGTCTTCAGTGTTGCCGATGCAGTGGCAAATCATACTGACCATGTCTCGTCCACGGACGAATTGTGCCCCGGGTTGACGGTAGGAGGGAAAGACCCAATCTTGAGTTTCGAGCGCCATAGTTTGAGCGATGGCAATGGCTTCTTCACCGAAAGATCGCATGTAAAACGAGAGTTTTCCAGTTCGCTGCATCTTGATCATTCGATCGTCGAAAATACGCAGCCGCATCATGTATTCGAGGCCTTGAATGAGGGTCTGAGCATCGAGCTTTGGATCCCATTCGCCACTGGCGATGCCGTTGTCATCGAGCACCCGCACCAAACCGACGGCGTGATCCACGGTGTCTTGTGCCGAGCAGGACAAGGGATCAGGTCGATTCAAATCGCCCGGTTGTTCTGTGAATTTACCGCCAAAATCCGCTTCATCACCCGGTCGGAACGGAGGGCGCCCGATGGTGTACGGCGTTGTCGTGGCTGTCACTCTCTCGGTCATTGGTTCACCTCATTCCATCCCGCTCTTAAGGTGTGCCGGTGCTTCGTCTGCTTGGTTGGCAACGTAGACATAGGCACCTGGCATTGATTCTGTGTTGTTTGGGTCTTGCGTTTTCCGCAGCAGAAGGCCGGCTTTGAATGAAGAGCGGACAAGCGGCCCGCTAGCAATGCCGGAAAAGCCGATGCTGATGGCATGCTGGGCCCATCGGTCATACATTTCTGGCTCGGGGAAGCGGTCAACGGTCAAGTGCCGCTCTGAAGGTGCGAGGTACTGGCCGATGGTGACCAAGTCAACACCAGCCGAACGAAGCATGTCGAGCGCCTCGGTGATTTCTTCGTCCGTTTCACCGACGCCAACCATGATTGAAGATTTTGTCAAGATGTCGGGTCGCAGTTGCTTGGCTGCACGAAGGATCTCAAGCGATTGGGAAAATGATGCCCGGTGATCTCTAACCGTCGCATCCAAACGTGGCACGCATTCGACGTTGTGAGCAAACACGGAAAGAGGGCTGCCATCCAGAAGGTGAGCGAGGGCTTCGTGATCTCCAGCAAGGTCTGAGCACAGCAGTTCGAGGGTGACGTGCGGTTGTCGATCATTGACCGCTTGAATACATTGCTTGTAGTGGTCTGCTCCACTGTCGGGCAGGTCGTCTCGGTTGACCACTGTGATGACGGCGTGACGCAAATTCATCGATTCCACCGCATTGGCTAGGTTTTCTGGCTCATCGAGGTCAAGCGCAGGAGGCGTTTTGATGGTGCCAACCGCACAGAATCGGCACCCTCTGGTGCATTCTTGGCCTGCGATCATAAAGGTTGCATCACCGCTTGCCCAGCAGTCGTGAATGTTGGGGCAGCGGGCTTCCTGGCAGACCGTGTGCAGCGTGTTGTCTTTCACGGCTGCTTTGGTGCTGTTGAAAATCGCCTGCTGTTCGCCTGATGGCAACGCTGTTTTGAACCAAGGCGGGAGTCTTTCACGCTTGGCTTTAGGCCGCGATGCAGGTGGTAATCGCTCTGCCATCGGAAGTGGTTTTCCAGACAATGCATCACCCCTCTTGTTTGACCCCACGCATTGCCCATCAAAAAGGTGCGCTGTGGTGGCGCTGTCACCTTTTCCACCGGGGGCATGGCGCATCCAATTGCAGTTTTGGCTTTGAACGAGCATTGATGAGCAATGAACTCGACCGCCCACCATGGCGAAAGGTGTTGCCCTCGTGACTGGCGGAGGCCGTCGTATTGGCGCACAAATCGTTCGCTCGTTCATTGCCGAGGGCTGGTATGTCCTCGTTCACGTTCGTTCGTCCGTGAAAGAAGCCCAAACGCTGTTGGAAGAAACACAGAACACTGAATCCGGCTCACCTTCGGGCGAGGTGATTGTTGCTGACCTTTCAACCGACGAGGGTTTGTCCCACCTCATCGCCTCAACTCGAAGGGTGATCGCAGATCGAAATCAGACCGGTTTGGGCGTTCTTGTGCACAATGCATCCATCTATAGTTCAAATGACTTCGAGGCAGTTGGCCTTGAAGAATTACGCTTGAACACTCGAATTCACATGGAGGTACCGTTCCTTTTGACCCAAGCCTTGACTGCGGAATTGAAGCAAGCTTCTGGCTGTGTTATTGGTATGATTGATACTTCACTTGGGCGTTCATGGAGCGGGCTTGCGCATTACACTTCAACAAAAGCCGGTTTGAGGCAATTGATGATGAATCTTGCAGGGGATTTGGCTCCAGAAATCCGAGTCAATTGTGTGGCACCCGGTGCCATTATGGCTGCCGCTTGGGAGGCGGAACACTTCGCCTCCGTCCTAGAAAAGGTCCCGTTGGGGAGAGGCGGCTCTCCCGATGATGTGTCCAAAGCCGTCTCCTTCCTCGTTAATTCCGAGTACCTCTCCGGACAAGTGATCAGCGTTGATGGTGGTTGGTCGGTCGCTCCCTGAGCAACCTTTCGAAGGGGTTTTCTTCAAATCATGTGCTCATGTCGCCTGTGATGCAGGGGTGGCTGAGGTGGTCAAAGGCGCCGGGCTTAAGATCCGGTCCCGTATGGGTTCGTGGGTTCGTATCCCACCCCCTGCATTCCCTCTCAAATCCTCGTTCAATTCCCCCTCGTAGAGGGGGGTTTGTGTGAACAAACAATGCAAAACCGTTTAACACTCGGTCGAGCAGGGTAGACCGGTGAACACCTTCATGACCTCTCATACCTCCTCCTCCGGTCGTTTTTTGGCGGTTTTACTCGTAATGATCATGCTCGGTGGCTTGGCGCCGTTTGGATCCAATCCCATCGCCGTCCCCGAAGAGCAAGAATCACTGGCAGAGCCAACAGTTCCAATGAATTCAGCATCTTCCTGCACCGCGTGCCAATCCTACGATTTGTACCTCGATGAAATGGACTCGGAAAGCGGGGGTGATGGTTCGATCACAACGCTTGAGCCAACCGGGGCCCATCAGGAACAAAGCGCCTTGGGCGGGGTTGAATTCCGCAGCGCTGAAATGATCTCAGACTTGCTCGTCTACGGGCGAGACAACACCGACAAGGTCACCCTCACCCTCTTCTTACAATTCAAGGGCACTCAGGGTTCCACCGCTGACATCACCTACTCGTTGAAATCGGGCGACTCAGAAGTTGACTCGATTTCTGAAACTCTCGATGACCCTTGCACGGGCGGCACCTTTGGAACCGGTTCGTGCTCGTGGACCTCTTCAATTGTTGACTTTGAGGTGCCATCTGATGGTTTTACTGTCGCCAATGGAAAGCAATTGCGCCTGAGTGTTGACGCTCAAGCGACCTGTGAAAGCAGCGGCGGTGGCGGCATCGGTGGCGGCAATTGTGAAGTCAACGTCGCCTTTGGCGATGTTGAGCAAACGAACGGGTATTCAAAATTAGAAATGAAAGCCAACGCTTTGGCAAATTCCGTCGTCAAGGTGCATCGGCCTGGTGGCGGTTTCCTCGATCCCGAGGTTACCGAGTGGTCGCCAAACCACCGCCCTGAATTCCGTGACATGCAATTTTCTGTCGATGTTCGAGACGCCTTTGGACGCGACGACATTCAGGGAGTCGACCTTGTGATGACCACGCCAAACGGGGCAGGGACTGTGTTTGCCAAGTCGTTTGATGACGATGACCTAAAGCTCGACAATAACGGTCTGGTTGGCAACTTTACCTACACCTATGAAGCAGGTATTGTAGCAGGTGAATACCCGGTTCAGTTGGAGATCAGCGACGTGCAAGGCCACACCCTTGTGTTCGAGCACAGCGGCATTGAATTCATTGAACACGATGTCTATCTCTCGCTGCCCAACACTCAACCTGATGTGGTTTTGATTGCCCCAGGCCAAACTTCGAGTGTTGAATTCTTGATTGAACACACGGGTGCGACTTCGTCTCAGTTAGAAGTGGTGTTTGAACTCGGCCGTGCGCTGCCATCCACCTGGTCTGATCCTGTTTGGGACCAACCCGGTGGGTACATGCTCTCCGGCGGCGGCACGTTCGCACGCCCAATCTTGAGCATTGAAGTGCCAGATGATGATTTGACTTCCGCACCAAACACGCTTGAGATTGAAGCACGAGCGTATGCTGAGAACAGTGAGGGGCAAACTGTTGAAGTTGCAGTCGAGACCATTGTGCTTGATATTGAAGAATCAGACGTACTTTCTCCACCTCGAATCTCCGTGTTCGAAGACGATGAACACCAGAAACAAATCGCAGACTCCACACGCCCTGAAGCCTATGATGAAACTCTGTCTCACTATGTCGACTCGGGCGATGTTAGCGGGGATTTCTTCATTGACGTGTTCAACTCCGGCTTCGTCACAGATGCGTTCAGAATCCGCGTCACGGAACTCCCAGACGCTTGGCAATACAAGTTCTATGACAACGACACGGGCATGGAACTCGCCGAAGAAGGCATTCACTCGCTGACACCCGACATTGGTTCACATCAAATTCTCACAGTTCGCATGGAAGTGTTCCCGCCCTCAGAACGTGAAGCACAAGACATCGGTTTGGTAGGGATCACCGTTGGTAGCCAAGGCGATTCAGAACTCTTTACGGAAGTCGCATTCACAGTTCATCGCACCTTCGGGGTGCTTGTGGAAGTGATTGCTGATTCAGACAGTGGCACCCTAGGAAACGTCGGGCCTGTAAGCCCGGGCTCTTCTCTGTGGTACAACCTACGAATCACCGATTCAAGCGATACACTTGGCCAAACGACTTGGCGAATCATCAACCCTGCTGACCTCGACCGCAACAAGGAAGCGGATACAGATTACGCTTCCTGGGAGTACAGTATTTCCAACGGGTCTGAATCAGACATCGTTGTCGTCTACCTTGAATCGGATCAATACGCAGATTTGAAACTCGATCTTGAACTTGGGGACAACGTCGAAGCAGGGAACCATACCGTCTATGTGCGTGTGGTGGAAGAGGGTGTTGACGCACAAGACGCTCGCTACTTTGACCTTCCAGTCACTGTTCAAGTTCGTGAAGATGTTCAACCGGGGCGCTTGGTGATCACCGATGCAAGCAGTTCTCTCGTTCGATTCACATCTGGTGAATTCCAAACTGTTGAATTTATTATTGCCAATGAAAACAACGTGCCCCTCGATGTCGTCATCACCCTCGAGGAACCCAATGGATGGACGGCCTTGATCCGAGCGTCCTCCGACCAAGTTGGTGGTAACTTCCTGTTGTTGACCCTGCCCGCCTATTCGAGCAAGGATTTCTCTTTGGCCATTACACCCCCTGACACCCTCAAGAACGGCGAAACGATTGAGTTTAATCTGATGGTCACTCCTATGGATGAAGAAGTGCCATACGACACCGAGTACACTCAGAACAGCAAACATATTTTCAGCACGGCTTGCGAAGGTCCCTCTTGTTTCCTCAACGAAATCATCGACCCGGAGCCACAAACTCTTGCCCTCGGTATTGGCCTAGCTGCCGCATTTATCTTTGCCGTGTATCGACGTGGACAACTCTCTGGAAACGTCTTCGAAGATGAGGAACTTGAGTATGAAGAAAAGGTCTGGGAAGAGTCGGTTGAAAGTGACATTCCGCCGGCGGTTGTTGAAGAAGAAGAGGACGACGATCTCGAACTTTTGGACGAACTCGATGCCCTGTGATGCCTTCCCTGATTCATACTGCCTCAATTCGATGCACTGAGGACCTTTTGCCAACAGATTTTGGCATGTGAAGTCGTCTTGAAAAGAGAGCATTGTATGAACATCGTACCATTTCCCTTATGAGGCATCAAAACAGCCCAACCTTTGTGACAACCATGCGTACGCCTTCATCCCCCTCGAAGCCGCGCTCCCAATGGCAAATTTTGCAGCACCGTGACAGTGTCAAATCAGTGGCCCTGGTTGCTCTCATGGTGTTGTCTACATTTGCCTCGATTCAATACGGTTCATTCCAAGCCCTTGCCGCAACAGATCAGGATGGTGACGGTCTAACGTACGGTTTGGAATACCTCATGAACACCCAACCAAACGACCCGGATTCAGACAACGATGGTCTACCGGACGGCTGGGAATGGCAATACGGCCTTGACCCACTTTCA
>DAFX01000068.1:2589-6123 GCA_002495535.1 Euryarchaeota archaeon UBA433 | reverse complement strand
GGGTCAGTGCCGGAGAAGAATCACGGATGTCGCGCCCAACTGCAAAAGCATCGCAACCAAGGTAGGTGGCCATCGCCCTTCCAAGTCGATAGGCGAATTCTGGCGTCAACTCTCCGGTGCCATCACCGTTTGAGAGTCCACGAATATCGTAGGCTTTGAAGCACTGAACAGGCCATTCGTCCATGCTTCGTCGATTGGCTTGACCCTTTCAAGGATACCTATGGGATTCAACGACGAGCGAATGCTGTGATGAACAACACGCCCGTGATGACGGTAAGCACTTCGAAAACTGCATCGATGTACACGGCCCCAGCGAGCCCGACGATGGCTATTGGGGCGGAGATCTTCAACAACCTCGGCCATGTCAGCAAGCCTTTGGGTGGCTCTTCGAGGTAGGGTGAGCCCGGCAAATGATCGCCTCAGGAACGGATGGCTTGAACAACAATTTCCACCAGCGCATTGGCAGGAAGCGCGTCAACAGCAAAAGCCGCACGGGCAGGTTTGACCTCTATCGATTCAACCCATTCGCCATACACTTCGTTCATCGGAGCGTAGAACTCCATCGACTTGAGCAGCACTTGAGCGAACACAACATCGTGCTTTGAGGCCCCAGCTTCACCGAGCAATGCATCGATTTTGTTGAGGGCGCCTTGAGTTTGAATTTCGATGGTGTCGCCTGAATCAACATCGATCTGACCAGACAGCCAGATGGTGTTTCCAACGACAACGCCAGGTGAATATGGGGCGTACTTCTTGGTACCAGGGGGGTCAATGCGCTGCTTTTCCATGCTGTGATGTGGGCCGAAGCGCCCCATCAACTTCTCGCATTTGAGCGATGCATTGAGAACGGTGTGACCCGAGGGGCGGCCATGCGAACCTGCTGGGTCCTCGACCATCCAGCTCATGTTCGACTTCTCGCTCCGTTTTTACGCGCAGGACAAAGCAACGACGTCATCATTGCGACTCGACGAAGCGAGGTTGAAGCGATGCTTGCGGGGGGCGACGGGCACATTCCCCGACGCCAAACGCACTGGGTCGACCGCCCAGTGGGCCAAAACCGAAGGCGAATCGCTTTGCTGCGTTGGCGTTCAAGCCACGCCTTTCTGAGGCAATGCAACGCAGATAGCGCACAACCCATCGAACGAATTGTCGTGGTTGGTGCAGCGATTGAGCTGCTTGCATGGCGGTCTCCAGTTCTTCGCCTCCGCCTTTCTTCCATCAAGGAACGCTGGTACATCAGCGACACAGAAGTCAACCACACGGCGCACAGGTTGGCGTTGCGAAGCGCCACTCATTTTGTGTTACCAACCCATTGGGATGCGTCCATCGATGACGGGTTTTTGGGTAAAATTGGGGCGGCTACAGTCCATCGACTCAACGGACTTCACGGCCACATACATCTTCGCCCAAGCCTTAGGCCGTCATCGGTCAGTGACCCGCCAAGGGTGGTGGTGCGGCGTTTGATCGGTAATGGCATCCACGATGAGGATGAACTCATTGCGCTCCCAGATGATGTCTTCGACGGCCTCTTGGTCACCAATGCAGACGAGCAAGAGTATCAGGGCAACCCCTGGGCCCTTGTCCAAGAACTTTCAGCCCATGACGGGGTCATCACGCAATCGGTCACCATGGCAAGCGAGGCAGCGCTCTTGGGCGTACCTACTCTGCTGATCAGCGCAGCACAACGTGGTTTTCTGACTCGATTGGAGGAAGAAGGCTACCCGCTGTTTCGATGGACGAAAGCCTGTGAAGGCGAGGCATGGCACAACCATCACGCTCAATTCTTGACCGGTTTACATTTGACAGAAGCATTGGAACCCGCATCATGGCCTAATGCTAGAGCACAATTGGCAGAATGGCTTGCAATGGAACTCATTGATTGAGCCAATTTTTGAGAATGGTCAAATGGTCCCCAGCAAATTCAACGCCACCAGCGAGAAGCGTTTCAATCGGCCAGAATCTTGCATCTTGTGCATCATCGCCCGCCACAGGTTGTTGGTTTTCTGAAACTTCCACCTCATACACGATTGAAACGATGTGCTTTCTAGGGTCTCGCTCAGGATCGCCCATAACCATGAGCAATGTTGCTTGACTTCCAATCAGCCCCGTCTCTTCTTCAAGTTCTCGAAGCGCCGCCTTCAGTGGATCTTCTCCACGTTCAACAAAACCACCGGGGAAAGCCCAAGCGCCCTGCATGGGGGGGTATTTACGTTGAATCAACAGGACCTCATCACCGCGACGTACAGCAGAATCAGCAGCGAGTGCAGGGTTCAACCAACCGTTGCACTCATCGCACACGACCACGGTTTTCACTCTCCGAATCGTCGTCGTCGGTCTTGGAATGTTCGAACCGCTTTGAGCAAGTCTTTCTTTTGGAACGACGGCCAAAAGACATCGGTAAAGTAGAGTTCGGAATAGGCCATCTGCCACAAAAGGAAGTTTGAGATTCGTTCTTCACCGCTGGTTCGAATCACCAGGTCAGGGTCGGGCATATTACCGGTGTACAAGCGATCTGATACGGCTTGTTCATCGATGGATTCGAGTGGCAAATCACCATCAGCATGCTCCTTAGCAATCGATCTGATGGCGTCAATCATCTCTTCTCTGGACCCGTATGCTAAGCACACCGTGAAAACAAATGCATCGTAGTCTTCGGTTTTGCCTTCTGCATAATCGATCGCCTCATTGACGGATTTGGGCAACAAATCTCGCCGACCAATCACTTGAACGCGAACTTTGTTTTCATGAATACGAGGATCTTCCGCGATGTCTCGTAATCCTTCGACATACAGCTTGAACAGGACGTCGAGTTCTTCTTTTGGGCGGTTGAGGTTTTCAGTCGACAAGGCGTAAACCGTCAACCAGGGGATGTTGATGTCAAGCACCCAATCCAACACTTTCTCGAGTTTCTCCTTCCCAATGCGATGGCCAATCCCGGCAGCCACATTGCTTTTCCAAGCAAACCTTCGGTTGCCATCCATGATGATGGCGAGGTGTTTGACGCTCACGGGGTGGTCTTGGATTTCTCGCATGAGTTTCGATTCCACGGCCAAACCGAGGACGTCACCCATGCGTTCTGAAATTCCCATGACCTCACCTTCATCCCTTCCAAGAAGGCATGGTGTTTGATTTCATCGCCTCTCCATTCCCGATGAATTCAGGGCCAATTCATCAACGGCACGCTTGAGAACTGTGAGTGTCTGGCAAGTTCATGGAGGAGCCTCGATGGTGGCCATCAGGGATTGCGCAACAGTCCATGGATGACGCGCTATCATCCGGCGAATTGCGCACTTCATTTGGTCGAGTGCATCTTTGGGATCCTTGTGAGGCATTGACTGCAGCATGGTGGAACAACCCCCCGGGAAACGGAGTTCATTGGGGCATTTGGCCGACGCAGGTGCAGGATGTGAAGGTGGTTTCAGAAGACAAGTTCGGTATCCTTGTCGCTCTCGATGGTGATTTTGTGGCGCGAATTTGCCCCTTTTTAGTGGGCGAAGACGTCTCGAGAATGGCTCGTTATGAACCCTGGGCGTC
>DAFX01000068.1:0-2203 GCA_002495535.1 Euryarchaeota archaeon UBA433 | reverse complement strand
CCATGACAGGGTTTTGATCTATGAAACCTATTCGACAAGCCCGATTGCCCAAGATTTGGATTCACTCAAAGAATTGGTTTCGACCATGTCTGCTTTGCATTCTGCGCTTGCAGCGTTCGAAACACCAAACACGGAACGGCTGTGGAATGAACGGCTCAAGGCCATGGAGGACGAACTCAAACCCCACACTTTGTGGCGAGCACCTCACACCCCCGCCACGGTTGGTCTGCCGGGGCTCAACCTCGATCTCGAGCATACCGTCGCCGGCGAAACGAACTCGAGTTGGATTGCGATGCCACATGGTTTGGCCGATCATCTTGTTTGCCAAAACGACCGCCTGCCCTCATTGGCAATGTTGATGCGAATTGAACGTCAATGGACCACTCATAGGGAGTTGGACACCGAAGGGAGGAAATCCCTGCTCGAAGTTTGGGCCACACACACCCCCACGCCATGGTCGAAAGGGAAAGCCCTCTCAACTGCGTTAGGTGGAGCGTGGGTGTGGCGCTACAATGCAGTGCTTGAACAACTGCTCATGGCGCGAACCTATGGCGATGAAGCCTTGGAACAACGAAGTCTGGATTGGCTTGGTGAAGTGTCTCGCCTGCAGGCTCGTTTGGGTTCGCTTCGAACGTGGAAATCAGGGTTCTGGGTGGCGGTGACCGGGGTGCTCGTGGCTTATTTCGGCGAGGATTGGGGGACATTTACCTCAACTGGTGCCCTCCTGATTGCGGCAGGGAGCATCGCCTTTGGCGTGGTGACCAACCGCATTTATTGGTTGAAAGATCCGCTGCCGTACTAGGACGGTTGAACCATTCGTGGGTCGAAGAAGGTCAGATTGTTGTCCTTGGCTGTCTGCATGATGCCGAGCACCAATTCTTCCTTTGCCTTTCGTTCTGGTGCGCCTCCGGCCACATCCCAGTAAAGATTCACGGCGATGTCAAGGGAGGTTGCAGTAAGGGTGCTGACTTGGCACCACGAAGATTCGGGCTTGACGGTCACAGGGCTCTCGTGGATCGAATCGAGCACTTTGGCACAGAAATCGGCAACCTTTGCAGGGTCTGAATTGAGGTCAAGGTGGAGGGTGGTTTGCCATCGGCGCCAACGTCGCTTGCCGAAGTTTTCCACAGGCGTATTGACCAAGTTTGCATTCGGAACCGTGACGATGGTGTCGGCTGCGGTTCGAATAAGGGTCGTTCGAAGGCTGATTTCGGCGACTTCTCCCTCGACCGAATCGATGATCACCCAGTCTCCGATTTTGAAAGGGCGGTCGAGCAGCACCGTGGTTGCGCCAAACAAATTGGAAATGGTGTCCTTTGCAGCAAGGGCAAGGGCAAGACCAGAAATTCCAAGCCCAGCGACGAGCGATGTCAGGTTGAATCCAAGCGCATCCGCAACGAATACGGAGCCGATGAATACGATGGAGAAGCGCAAGATGCTCTCAATGGCGGAAATCAAGGTGCGTTCGGTGCCATCAAGTTCGTCATCATTGTCGAGCAAACCGACCACATCTTGAACGATTGAAACCAATCGAAATGCCCACACAACGAGAGAAATAGCGAAGATGAATTGAAGGAAATTCGGAATGATCCTCACTGCGAGGTCAGGGAGTTCTATCCCGGTGTTGACCTCGCCCATCATGTCGATCATGGTGTTGATCAAAAACAAGGCCACACCGGCGCCTGCTGCGGTTCCGAGGGCTTTGTCAGAATCCTTGATGGTCTTGGCTTGAATGGAATCGGATTGAACAATTTTGCGCAAGATGCGAGGGGCGAGGGCCATCACACCGATGCGGGCGAAAACAGCCAAGGTCAGAATGCCGAGCAGCATCACAAGTGTGGCGTTGTTCATCAAAAAAATCTCTTCAGCCCAGAACGAGCCTTCAGCGGGGTTTAAGATTCCACTCATGGTTCTGCGAGGGCGTATTTGGTTTGGTTGTTTTGGCTGTTTTTGTCCCCTACGGGGACATGGAAACAACGCGAACGCTTCAAGAAGTCGAGCGGTTTGGCATAGGCGATACCATGATGCAAAATGGCAAGGTTCTCAGCACCCGCCCCTCTTTTGGAGTCCTTATTGTGCTCCCACTTTTACTGTCGCTGTTCGCGCCAATTGCGAACGCCGGTGCTGCTCCGGATGGGCCCACAGGGTACGCCCCCGAAGACATTTGGTCTGACGATTACAACGACATGATTTTCCCTTGGGG
>DAFX01000087.1 GCA_002495535.1 Euryarchaeota archaeon UBA433 | reverse complement strand
GATCAGGTGCGAGTTCAGCAGAAGGCGGTTTGGTCATGGTCGATTCGTTGACCGGTGCTGGGCTACCTGCCGCAACCGCCCTGCGATTGAACACCTCTGCCAAACCATAGACTTGCATTTTGTAGAGGTCTCCCAGTGGAGTGTAACCGCCAGCCATATCCCCATAGAGGGTGCAATAGCCTTGAGCCAATTCAGATTTGTTTCCTGTAGCAATCGCCATGCTCCCTTGTGCGTTGGCGTGCGCCATCACGATCAAGCCTCTCAATCGTGCTTGCAAGTTCTCACCCGCAACCGGGGCACCATCTTGCAACATCTCCCCAATCGAAGATTCAACGGAGCGATGCATAGAATCGATCGCAATCGTTTCGAACACGAGCCCGAGAGCATTTGCAGTGTGGGCGGCATCATCGATCGAATGCTGCGAGGAGTGTCGTGATGGCATGGCAAGCCCCGTGACATGTTCAGGACCTACTGCGGCTGCTGCTACGCACGCAGCTGCTGCAGAATCGATGCCACCAGATAAGCCGAGGACAATCGAAGTGATGCCTGATTTGCGGCAATAATCCGACAGGCCAGTGACGACAGCATCAGCCAGGTCTTCGAGGACTTCCCGTTCATGCTCTCGACCGTCCGAATCAGGTCCAACAAAGCGCAAAGTATCTTGGCCAACGTGAAGCGCATCTGAGGCGTCAGAAGCGATCCATTCGCACGACGAAGGGTCATCAAGATCAATCATTAGAACGCCTTCTTGCCATGCAGGTGCAATGACCACCTGACCGTCTGGCCAAGCCGCAAGCGAGTTTCCATCGAACAACAAATCGTCGTTCCCACCGACTTGATTCGCCATCAGGAACGGGTGACCGAGCACTGAGGCTGCAGTACGGCACACATGAATGCGGTCTGCGAGTTTATCGGCGTGATATGGCGAGGCTGAAAGATTGACTGTAGCGTCCAATTGCACCCCTTGACGCCCCCATTCTGCAAGGGATTCTATCGGGTCTGCAGCGTAAGCGGATGGTGTCATGCCGGCCGCTTGCCACGCGTCCTCGCACACGGTCACGCCCAGGTCCAAGCCTGCGATTGTTCGAGCAATACCGGATCGATTGTCTGGTTTGAAATAGCGCGCTTCATCGAACACATCGTAGGTGGGAAGCAATTGTTTTCGAGCCACCACACGGTTGCTGTGTTCAGAAGTGGCGAGATGTGGACCGCACCGAACCACGCCATTGCTTGGTAATTGTTTGTCTTGGTCTGGGACGAGGGGGGTGCCAACCAGCACTGGAAGGGGGACGTTCAGCCGACTGGCTCGATGTTGGGCCCGTTCTACAAATTCAGTTTGTAAGAGCAGGTCTCTTGGAGGGTAGCCACAGATCGCAAGTTCAGTGCTCAGAGCGAGCGCCGCGCCTTTTTTTGCTGCTTGGTGAGCAAGTGATTCGAGTCGGGTGGCGTTGCCACGAAGGTCACCAACCGTCGAGTCGACTTGGAGCAGTGCAATTGTGCGGTTCATTGAACTCAACGCCCATCCTAATTGTGCCTTACGATGTTCCCTTCTGAATCTTTGTACCACCATTCATCGGCGACTTTGTCGTGGTACCACCAATATCCATCCGAACCCCGGACCCAATCGGTTTCTTCTTCCTCAGCAGTGGTTGCCGTTGCTACAACAGTGGTTGCCGCCCCAGCTTGTGCTCCTGAGCCATGACTGGATGTGGTCTCTGGAACTTCCTCGTCATCTTCGTACTCGTCTTCATCATCTTCCAATTCGGATGAATACTCATCCCAATCATACTCTGCCTTTGAGCCACGCTTGCGCGTCATGCGAGCAGCATAGAGAAGGCCTGTGATGAGGATTGAAACAAAGAGCAAACCTGCGACGCTTCCAATCACGGGATTGATGTCGCCAAACACTCGTTCTGTGAAGGATTCCTCTCGAGGAGGGCGGACATCGATAGAAGGCCCACTTGATGAGAGATCATTCTCGAGCGTCACTTCAATCCATTGGAGACCTGCAGCATCGGGGTTCCAATCCACTTGAACTGGAACTTCCCCACCTTGAGGCACCGCTGCATTCGTTCGACGCAAAGTCGACCTGTTGCCGTCCGCATCAACGATTGTGAACACGATATCGACGCTGCCGTCAAGCGTGCCGGTGTTCTTCACATACGCAGTAACGATTGAGGTCTGGCCGACTTCAATGATCAGTCGAGAGTATTCGACCGAACCTTGTGAAATCTCAAATTCTGGCTTGAGCCATTCCATGTCCCAGATACCAACTGGGGTTCCTGCTGGCGTTGCACCGAGGCCGAGGATTTCGTTGTCGGCGAGGTCTCTACCTGCGACAACGACGTGCAATTCGAGACGGTTTTCCAGCATGGTTGGCGTGATGACACTGAGGTCAATGCTTCCAAACACTTCCAATCGAAGACCGGAAATCTCGTTGCCAACCAAAGTGAGGGGCTCGACTCCATTTCGCAATCGATCGCCCGTTTCTTTTTCTTCGACCCACCAGACAAGTTCCAATGAATCGACTTCAAGTCCACCCTCCTCTGAAAGCAGGACACGGACTTCGTGCACGTCCGCTGCCAGCACCGCTGCTGGTCTCGGGTTGAGGACCTCCACAGGTTCGGGACCCGTTCCGTCGATGACAATCCATCGCACTGAAGTTTCCTTATCGGTAGCATCGACGCCTTGCCCTTGCAAACAGCCAACGCTCCAGGTGAGCGGGAGTGTTCCAGATTCTGCAGGTGCTTGCAGTTCCATCGACCAAATGCCTTCGAAGGTGGTCGCCGAATAGGTATCACCAGCGAACAACACGTCGATCGTGCAATCAAACACCGGCACCGCATTGGTTTGACTGAACACAACACCACCAGCGATTTCCATCGGACTGTTTGGAGCCAATCGAGCACCATCACCAAGCAATGAACCTTGAGAGAGCACCAAGCCAACCGATTCCTCTGGAATTTCCATAGCTGCCGAGAAGCGCCAACGGTGTTCAGGGAACGCCTTGAACACTTCTTGACCAGCACGATCGATGACACGAACGCCTGGTTCTCGTCGCGTTTCACCCAAATCTGGAGTGGTCCATGCCAGAAGGAATTCAATGTTCAGGGTGATGTCTCGTTCATAGGGGTCTGCGGGGCCATTGGCGCCAAACATCGTGCAGTCAATCACAGTAAGATGAGGGCTTGTAGTGGTGCAATTGCCAGTGGAAAAGTCCCATTGAATCGGGAGCGGGTCACTGCCTTGGTTCGAAGCCAATTCAACGATGACATCGGTCAAATCTGAACCCCCGTTTGGTTCTGAAATATCGACGTTGATGGCGTATGGCGTCTGTGGGTGAAGCCATGGTTCTCGGCCGGATTCGTAGGAAAATGCACCCTGTTCTATTGTTGGCGCACCGTCAACGGCAAGTTGGTACATGAACAGATGACGACCACTTTCGTTGGTCCCACCTTTCTCGATGTGTTGACCTGCATCATCCATACCAGAGATGTACACTGCGACTTTTTGACCTAGGCTTCCACCTGTGTCATCCAAAAGAAGTGTGTATTGTCCGATCAATGTGGTCAAATCGTTGGGTACATAGAGGCCGAGGCCTTGGTATTCATCGGCATCCGGCCAGTTGTTGAGGTTTGTATCATCAATCCATTCCCTCCACACCATCGCCTGGACATTCGTCGGAAGTAAGGGTTGGTCTGTGATTTGAATCTGAATCGTTTGGGTGCTTGAAGGTGCTCGATGATCGTACAGATCCATCGAAGTTGACAGGACCTGAGGGTTGATTGAATCAATGTGGAAGGTTCGCTCAAACACCGCATCTTCTGTCAAGCCAGAGCCGTTGAGGGAAGTCAACTCAACCCGCCACGTGAGTTCGCCGAAGGTGAACGGTATTGTATCCGTGTAATTCCAGAAATTTTCGTCAAGCGATGTGGTGTTGGCAACCAACGTTTCGCCGCGATACAAGGACACGAGGGCATCGCCTTCTGCAAAGGCATCGATGGAGTCAAGCCCTTCGAATCCAACCCTCATAGAAAGATGGACATCGATGCCTGCTTTGAGGTAATAATCGGAACTTGTGAGGGTTCTGTTTGCCTCCACATCGGTGAAGATAACGTCCTGAATCTCCAAATCATTTTCGTACCCTTGCGTACCAAAACCGCCCCATTGATGAACCGAAGGGATTGAGATTACGCCGTTGGAGAGAACCATCCTTGAGGTGGCGGTCATGACCTCACTGTCGTCCCAAGATGGTTCGATTCTGAACGTCACGCTGGTTGTGGTTTGGACCCCGCTCTCGACGACAACAAGAGCGTGTTCCGGGTGAAGTTCAATGTGTTCAGAAGCCCCAAGTCCAACCGGAGAACCGCCGTTAAATGGCAGCAACCAGGTGCCCGTCGTCGCACCATCAGTCACTTGAAGTCGGGTCATTGTAGCGCTGGAACCGTATACGTTGTAGGTCGTGTTCATCGTCTGCCAGCGTTGACTTGGCGTCAAAACTGGCTCGTCGATCAGCATCTCTGAACTTAGGAGTTGAACCGCTGATGAACTGTTGAGCCCCTCTATTGAAACTTTGATTCCTCCGGGAGTTTCAGACATGAACGGCACGGTGATTTGATGCAAACCATTGCTTGAAGCCAAGCCATAACGGGCCGTGTTCATGGCCAAGACAAAGGCAGAATCTGATGAAGCGTCAATCGATGTGGAGACGCTGTATGGGATGGACAGGCCACCGAGCGTGACGTTGCCGGTCCCAGCGACTTCGAATGTGACCTCAGCAAAAGAGGTACCAAGAGCGCCAACGGTGGAAGATAAACTCGACAAAACGGTGGTCATCGAATCAAGTTCAGACTGGTTGAGCGCCAAGTGACTCGTCCCGTCGACAGTCCAATTGGCAATTTGGTCGTTTCCAATTCGCAAGACCACGTCATCCAACGAGCCTCCGCTTGAAACAGCAGTGAAAGAGAATGAAGCTAAGTCCACAACGGGGACCCACGCCTTAGCTGATGAACTTCCAGAGATACCGGGGTTGGCAGCGATTGACGTTTGACCGTTTTCAAACCGGTCTTGCCATCCCCACGATCCAACACGAGCATCGCTACCGCCCCATTCGAGAACACCGTCTTGACCGAAATCAATAGCAGGAGAGGCTGGTTGTAAGCCTCCAAATGCCCCCGTTTCAAACTCAAACACCTCCCAAGGCTCGGTGGTGGTTGTGTTGGAAGATGAATTTTGCAACGCCACAAATTGAACTTGATAGGAACCGATGGAACCTTCATGCCCGAGCAAATTCATGGTGTAAGGGAGGGAGATGTTGCTCCATGGTTGATCGACAGAGGTTCTGAATTGGGTCTGAACGCCATTGGCCGCTGCATCGATGTTGATCTCTGAAAGTGAAGACGAGGCGGTAAACCAAGGTGAAGTCAAGACGTCATCAACGGCGCCAACCAGCGATTCGGATGCTTCCACATAGAGCACGCCTCCAGGATTTGTGGTCCAACCTTCAAACGCCGATTCTGAGGTTGCTGCGGCAAAATAGGCACCATCACCGCTGATGGAGTAAACCGTAGGCATCTCTCCACTTGGAGACGGTGTGAGGAAGAGTTGCAATTGAATGGAAGTATGTGTTTTCCAGTCAAGTGCGTTCAATGGGATGATGTTGTCTGCACTGCCAGACATGCCGACAATCGCTTCACCACTGGTCGCATCAAGCACCGTCCAGTTGAGGTAAGCGCCATCAGGAATTTCTACATCAAGGTGCAGAGGGGCCCAAGGGCCTGCGTTGAGGGTTTGGAAATCGTTTTGCGAAAAACCGATTGTAGGGCTTGTCCAATCTGCGGAAGGCGGGAGTGCGAGGTGCACATCGTCGATGAACCAGTAATCACAGCAGGTTCCAGAGCCACGTACTTGTTCAAAACGAATCTGACTGGTGGAGTGAAGCGCAGCTGCGGGCAAGGTACCCATCCACTGTTGGGCGTTACCGCCAATAGGGGCTCCTGACCAAGTGTTGAGGGTCGTCCATGTGTTGGAAGTGGTTTTGTATTGAACCTTCAAATCCTCACCAGAATCTGCTTCTTCACCGCAACTGGAAGATCCTTGGAGAACCCAAGCGTGCAAAGGAATGGTGTTGACGCCTGCAAGATTGATGACCGGGGAGGTGGCGTGTTCTGGCGTACTGCTTGCTTGGGTCTTGAACGAACCACCTGTGCTTCCGTTTTTACCGCAAACGGCCGTGTATGGCCCAATATAGGTCGAAGAAGAGACGGTCCATCCCTGAAGTCCAGTGTCAAAATCCCACAGCGTGCCTCCGCCGTCACCTGAGAGGGAACCGTCTGCCCCGAACGTGCCGTTGTGGGTTGCCGAAGAAGCTGACCAGGCCGAATTATCATCCCAAACAAAGCCACTTTGTGTCGGTTGAACAGTCGGTTCCATTTGTAGGTGGACGCTCGTCACTGGTGCATCACTTGGAACGTCAATGGTGAACGAAGTGGCTGCGAGGTTATTTCCAGGCAGCAAAAATGTTGAGTTTTCACCCGACATTGCTGATGCAACAACTGGTGCTTCATTGAGGCTCGAATCTGGGGCGTTGTTTCCATCGATCAACATGGCATTAAGTGGACCGCCGAGGACCATTAACAGCCCCAGAAAAACTGCAGTTTTCAGCCCCGAGGCACCCGCCATGCTCTGCGCCTGTCGGTCAAAGAACTTGAATCATGCCCCATCAAATTGAAAGAAAGTACGACAATTTGATGAATTCATGAGGTCATTCGTCCCTCCAAAATGTATGTTTTTTGCTGCCAGTGGAGGGGTGAGGTTCAAGACAATACCACCGCTCGGCGAAGCATGGCTCAACCCGATGCTGCTGGCGAACTGGATGCGGTGGCTCTAGAGACTGCCCTTTTGGAGGCTTGGAAGCAAGAAAACGCCTTTCAGACATCCATTGATTCTCGAAGCAATGGCGCACCTTTCATCTTCCTAGAGGGCCCTCCCACCGCAAATGGAAAACCTGGAATCCACCACGTCGTAGCTCGAGCCTACAAGGACCTCGTGTGCCGATGGAAGACGATGGAAGGCTTCCAAGTAAAGCGAAAGGGAGGATGGGACACTCACGGCCTACCCGTGGAAATCGAAGTGCAGAAGCGCATGGATCTCATGAGCAATGAAGCCATCGAAGCCTTCGGCATGGACAACTTCAATCAGGCTTGCAGGGAATCAGTTTGGACCTATGAATCTTCATGGCGAGAAATGACAGAACGCATGGCATACTGGGTCGATTTGGACAACCCATACGTGACACTCGACAACAATTACGTCGAATCTTGCTGGTGGGCCTTGAAGCAAATGTTCGACAAAGGTTTGCTGTACCGCGGGCACAAAGTTCTCCCATACTGCCCTCAAACTGGAACCTCCTATTCAAGCCACGAAGTCGCCTTAGGCTACAAAGAAGTGGAAGAGCCATCCGTCTATGTGAAATTCAAACTGGTCGACGAGGATGCAAGCATTCTCGCTTGGACCACAACCCCGTGGACGCTGCCCGGCAATGTGGGCTTAGCCGTTGGACCCGAAGTCACCTATGTGCGTGCCCGAGTCACGGAGAAAGCCGAAAACTGGAGTGGAGCAGGTGGAGCAGAAGTTGGTGAAATTGTCATTCTTGCAAAGGATTTGATGAAGGAAGTGCTCCGCCACAACGTCGAAATCATTGAAGAAGTTCTCGGTAAGGATCTGGTTGGGAAGGCCTATGAGCCATTGTTCCCCGATGCAGTCCCCCGCAACGGGTCGCAGACCGCTTGGACGGTCTTGGAGGCGGATTGGGTCACCACTACCGATGGAACTGGTGTCGTTCACACCGCAGTGATGTACGGTGAAGACGATTACAACCTCGGCATGGCCGCGGGCCTTCCTGCACACCACACGGTAGGCATGGATGGGGCGTTCATTGAAGGCACTCATCCTGAACTCGATGGGCGGTATGTCAAGGATTGCGATCAAACCGTGATTGAACTGCTCAGTGCGGAAGGAGGCAGCAATGGAAAGGGCCCTTCAAGTGGCCTCCTCTACCGTGAAAAGGCCTACCTGCACGATTACCCTCACTGCTGGCGAACCGATCATCCCCTGTTGTACTACGCCATGGATTCCTGGTTCGTTCGCATGACTGCGGTGAAAGAACGCCTGCTCGAATTCAATGATGGTGTCGAGTGGGCACCTGATTGGGTCGGTGAAGGTCGGTTCGGCGAATGGCTGCGCAATGTGAAAGATTGGGCGATCTCCAGAGAACGCTACTGGGGTACACCCCTACCGGTCTGGCGCAGCGAAAAAGGAGAGATGAAGTGCGTCGGCTCCATTGAGGAACTCCAAGCCGAGGTGAAAAAGGCAACAGCGGCTGGGATCGAGAACCCACCCTGCCCTGATGACGTAGATTTGCATCGCCCGGTTGTCGACGCTTACACACTCCTTGGAGAAGACGGAACGCCCATGCACAGAGAACCCTTTGTCATGGATTGCTGGTTTGATTCTGGTTGCGCCCCGTTCGCTCAATGGCATCACCCGTTTGATGGTGGAGAGACCTTCGAAGCCTCGTCCCCTGTCGACTACATCTGCGAAGGTGTCGATCAAACACGAGGTTGGTTTTACACCCTTCTCGCAGTCTCGACCGCTGTGTTTGACAAACCGGCCTACAAACGCTGCCTGAGCCTTGGTTTAATCCTCGATGCAGAAGGAAAGAAAATGTCCAAATCAAAAGGTAATATTGTCGATCCTTGGGACCACTTCAACAGAGAAGGAGCAGATGCTACTCGCTGGTACATGGTCACAGCCGGTGCCCCTTGGAACCCTCTGAAATTCGACTCAAACGGGGTGCGAGAAACATACGCCAAGATGTTCTTGACGTTGTGGAACATCTACAAATTCCACGCAGATTATGCTGCATTGGACGGTTTCGACCCCGAAGCAAACCAGGTTGATGTTGAACAGCGCCCTACTCTAGACCGCTGGATCCTTTCGAGGTTAGCCTCCACCGCCAAAGCCTACCACGCAGACTTTGTGGCTTGGAACTTCCACAAGGCATGCCGTGACCTCGAAAATTTCGTCGTCAATGACCTCTCAAATTGGTACGTTCGACGAAGTCGCCGTCGACTTTGGGACGATGCAGAATCCACCGATAAGCTGGCTTGCCAGCACACCTTGCATGAGGTCTTGACCACGGTCTGCAAGTTGATGGCACCCGTGAGCCCGTTCATGGTCGATGTCATCCACAGAAACCTCACTGGAAACACCGTGCACCAAGCCGCATGGCCACTCGGGACCCCGGGCGGGCTGGAAGGAGCAACCGCAGATTCTTGGGACAAGGATGCAGCAGCGGCCACAGCACAACTGCCCCCTCAAGACCTCGATTTAGAGGGCTCGATGGCGTTGGTGCGAGAACTTGCAGAAGTCGGACGAAGAATTCGAGTGGACGCAGGTCGTCGCCAACGCTTGCCGTGCGCCCAAGGGTGGATTGTCTCGGGACCTGACCTTGCTGAGTTCCACGATATTTTGGCCGAAGAACTGAACGTTGAAGCCATCGAGGTGGAACAAGATTTAGATCGCTTCCAAAAGATCGAACTCGCACCGAACTTCAGAGCCTTAGCCCCAAAGGCTCGAGCCGAAGTCAATGCTGTTGCAAATGAAATCAAAAACAGCTCAGATCCAGAAGCCCTTCTCGCCTCGATCGAGGCTGGCCAGTGTGAGATCATGGGCGTTGCAATCGAAATGACAGATGTCGAATTAAAGCGCGCTGAACGAGAAGGGTTTGCCGCATCAACCGTCCAAATCGGACAGGGTGATGAAGCGACTCACATCAGCCTCGTTCTCGACATGAACGATGCGCCCGCACTGCTTTCCAAAGGATTGGCGCGTGATATTACTCGACGCATTCAAGCAAAGCGGAAGACCCTGAACATGGAAATTGAAGCAACGATTGATTTGGAGATTTGGATGCAAGACGCACCAGAATTGTTCGACGAAGACCAACAATGGATTGTGACAGAAACACGGTGTTCAGCAGCAGTGTTCCACCCCACCTCCGAAGCACCCCACGAGGATGCAGATCAATTCGAAGTGGATGGAACGACGGTGTGGTTCGCCGTTTCTTGAGGAAGGGCTCACCATGAGGATTGTATCCTTAGTGCCGAGCCTCACCCTGACGTTGTTTGATTTGGGTTGCACTTCTGAACAAATTGTTGGAAGAACACCCTGGTGTATTCACCCCGCTGATTCCGTCCAAAATGTGCCGGTGGTTGGCGGAACAAAGACCCCGAATTTGAACAAAATTTTGAACGCAAAACCCGAACTTGTCGTGATGGACCGCGAAGAGAATCCTAAGGAATTCTATGAAGAGCTCAAATCGAAAGGCATCGAAGTGTTCGTGTCCTCAGTGGAACATCCAAGCGAGGTTCCAGAGATGCTCCGTACATTGGGTGAAAAGGTGGGGAAATCAGCACGCGCTGAGGCAATGGCTGCATCGCTCGAGGCGACCATGAATGACCTTCAAAGGCAACCACTTCCCTCTCGAAGGGTCGCACCAATGATTTGGCACGAACCACTGATGAGTGTGGGCCCAGAGAAATACGCAGGAGGCGTTCTGACGTCTCTTGGACTCACAGTCCCGTCGCTTGTTGAGGGCGGGAACGGCTACCCTGTGGTCACACCTGAAGCGCTGATGGAGAAGCAAATCGAAGGATTGTTGTTGTCCAGTGAGCCTCATGATTTTGCCATCGAAGAGGGTGAGGCAATCGCAAAACAAGTTGCGGAACTTGGGGGTCAAGCCCCGTGGTCGGTATGCATTGATGGCGAGGCGTTGACTTGGTTCGGAAGTCACACCCTGAAAGGCCTCGAATCGTTAAGGAAACAAATCGAAAATTCAGGTTTCTTGTGAAGGTTGCACGAGCGACGCCTTCAAATTCCACCGCACAGACCACCCACCATGCGTCGAGTGGTTCTGAGCCTCTTGCTGATGACCTCCATGGTCCTAGCAGGTTGCTTTGGCGATGGTGAATCCATTGCACCAGACACAACGACGGAGCCAATCTGGGCGACCTACGAACTCATCGATTCAGCACCACATGAAGACGTAAGGATGTTCATGACCATCGATTTGGCAACCAATCAAACTACGAACACTTCGTGGGCTGTGTTTGACAAAACCAAAGGCGGCAATTGCTGCGAGCATTACATCGCTACTTCGATCGAAGGCCAAATCCTGAACATTGGCGGCGAATATCCAGTCTACTCAATGGACCGCGCCCACACTTGGGACACGTACATTCCCGGCTTCATCCCTGACACGCAATGCCGTACGTTCGTCCCAACCAATGAAGGAAACGAAGGGCTTGGTGAAGGAAGCATTGTCCAAGCGACGAACGGTGACATCATCTCAATGTCGTGGTTCCCCTACCTCGGTGCGGATTTGAAATTGGATAAATTCTATGCGATCCTCTACGACGAGTCCGAGGGCGAATGGACCTGGTGCTACAATCGAATTACAGAACCATTCTACGACCGTTCATGGCAAGTCGAAGTCGTTGGACCGATCACATCATCACTCGGAAACGGAGAATGGGCGAGCGTCGTGGTGTCTAATTTCTGGCATCAAACGCAAAATGCAGGTGGTCAAATCAGTGTTGATGGACTCAATTACTACCCCTTCCAATTCCCTGGGCGTGACGGTGGCGAACCGTCGATTGAATTGGATCTGGATTTCACTGAGGCAGACCTGCCAGCGTATTGGGATGTGAACAAGCCTCACAAAGAAATGAGAGCGTTCCCTGTACCAAGTGGTGGCTTGTTGTTCCCTAATTATTTCGACAATGGAAACGCTGCGTTCATGGATACAACCCTTTCATGGAATGAACTCGATGTGCAATTCCCGTCTGAGTACTGCCAGATCGATCGCACCGGCGCCCTTCATTGCGTGGTGAACAGCGGTACAACATTCACCCACTATCTTTCAACGGACGGTGCGCAGACATGGAGCAACCAAACTTACGAGATGGGGGCGATGGCAACTCAAATCGAAGAATGGGAATTCCAAGCCAATGGAGAATTGGACTTGTTCATTCTCAACGTGCGCTACCAGAGCAGCGATGGACCGGATGTCGATACCGTCTTCCACGTTCGAGGCTACAGCGAAAGCATGGCTCCGGACACGATGACCTACATCGGCCAGGGCGATCTCGATTCCACATCGGGTGCCGGAAATGACATCCGCTTCGACTTTGCATCGTTGGCCATCCTGAACGATGGCGGTGTTGTTGTCGCCTACCACGACTCGACCGATCCCGATCCGCTGTTTGCCGTGGAACTGGAACTGCCAGAAGTTTGAGATTTGACGAAAGTAATTTTTTATTCGGTATGACGAGGTTCACAGATGGTGCCGCAGGAGGATACAGATTCAGCTGAGGTCACTCCTGCTGACTTTTGGGACAGAGAATGCCAGATTTGTGGGGGTAAAGCATGCGCATTTGCGGCGTCATGCGACAAGGAGACCTGTAAATTTCACCATTATACTGAACACAGTATTGAGGAGAGAGATCCATATCTTTCATACTTTAAAGAAAATAAATCAACAACTAAAGAAGGCTACAAAAAATGGATTTTGGACTACTTTTTCTCCGAGGAACCAACTTTTCAAGAAGCATTACTAGAAGAAGCGACCTCTTTCTTGGAGGACGTTGAAAATCCGAGCGGACACAGGGATATTTGGAAACTTCATGCCCTGATTCCACTGCTAAAATTCTCGAACTTAGAAAAGCATGAAGGTTTGATCGCACAGCTTAGATCGAAATACCCGGAAGTCCCAGCGTTCAAAATCGAGATCGAAAAAGCCATTTCCGACGATTTCAATCTGAAATTGGAAACGATTAAGGCATCGGAACCGACCACAATAATGCCATTTTCAGAGATATGGCAGGAGTTTCTTCAAAGGTTGGTTATAGATGATGATTCGATTCGAGTTTTGTCCCGTTGCTTCAAATTATTGTGGCGTTCTATGCACGGGTATCCCATCCAAGAATTGGAGAATTTTCTAAAGAAAAATATTGACGACCACGAGCATCGGAAAGTGCCCAAACTGACAAGTATTTACGTGCAGCAGTTGTTGATTTTGATAAATACGGATCTTGAAACTTCAGCCCAAATCACGGAGAGTGAATTGGAGCAGTATGAATCTTTGATGACCAATGACCCAAATGGTCCATTCCCATCGCTTGCCTACCAACTTTGGAGAAAGGTGTTCGATTATCAGGAAAGGGATAGGGCAACTGACCCTACCCATCGGACGAATATTCTACTGGAAAGGGGACGATCCATTTTCGATACATACCATGAAATTTCGACCTATACCACCTTTGCATTGGGTCTTTACAAAACACATGGTTCTGTTTTTGAAAACCCCTCCTGGGTACAAGAGAAACTTGTGACATCTCCCCAAATGATTCCGGTGTGGAAAGAGCTGATGAGTTCCACGAACAAGGAATTTGATTTCGATGTGGTCCTGGAAAACCTGTATGCTGAATCGTTCGCTAATCAACTTCAAATCGGACATCTTCACCATCTTCACTCAAATCCAGACTTTAGGAAGGAATCCAAGGATCGGTTGATAGAATTAGGGTGCGTACATTCCATTTTGGATGAGAGCTCACTGGATAGCTACAGCAATTTAGAGGAATTACAACTTTCAGGGTTTGTAGTGGATTTTCCAAATTTGATGAGATTGACAAAGGACAGAGCAAGCACTGTAAGTAAAACAGAACAATACTGGGAAGCATGTGAGATACTCATTGATTGGATCAATGAGTTGAGCGTCGATTGTTTTATTCACACAACCCCTTCAAGTTGCCAGATTTTTTGGGAGTTTATCATCAAAATCAAGAAGGAAACTTCTGCAAATTTTCTATTTTATGATTTCCGAAACCAGGTGGATGAAGACTTATTTTTCATCGACTATGCTATCAATAATGACTTGTGGATCATCACAAGGGACAAATTCGATAGTCACTGGGTCACTTTTTCAAACAACAATCATGAAGCGTTAAAAAAACGAATCTTGGTACCTTACCTCGGCGAAGAAGACCGTTCACTTCAACTCCACCCGCTTGGCCTATACTGACTCAGAATCAACAATCAGACCTCTTAGAAGCAATATCCTCAAAAGCCCTTGACAAACGATGGAACGCATGGTTCTGAGTGCATTGCCCGGTGTTGGGGAACGATTGGCCAAGAAGATTACCGACCATTTTGGTGATGAACATCAAGCGCTTGAGTCGCTCCGCTGTGGCGATATCGCTCGAGTGGCTGAAATTGATGGCGTCTCGCCGAAGCGAGCGCTCTCCCTTGCGAGATTGGTCGCTGGAGATTCGGGTTCGTTTCTCGCTACTAAAGAAGCAGAGCGCTTGCACAAGGAGATCCTCCTCCACGTGCAAGGGTATGCATCAGCTGCCGCAACTCGGCAGAGAATGCAATTGTTGATGCCCGTACAAGACCCGAGCAAGCGGCGCAATAAGGCGGCGGCGGCTATGGATTTCTGCCAAAAAAGCCCTGAACGGATGGAAAAAATTGCAAGGATCCTCAAAGGCTTAGGTCAAACGAGGCACTCGACTGAACGCTATGAGCGAGTCGTGGTCAGTAAACGTCCCATGGACCATCTCAAGAAATGGTGCAGGGTATTGCAACCTGGTGAAGGGGAAACTTGGAAGGATTATACGGTGTTCAAACTCGTCACGTGGATCGGTGCAGGCGCCCCAAGTGATGCACCAGATGGCTGGGTCGTTCTAGCGGCAAACCCTGCTCCTGAAATGGTGGTGCCCGAACGAACCATCGATTGGTTTCGGAACAATCAGCGCACTCTTTCCACCCTGGTGGCGCTTGTCGAAGACGCCCGACAAGGGCATGATGAGCAGGACTTCCTTTTGGAAATCCATCAGGCAGTGAATGGATTGGAACGGCTGCCTGAATGGTTGGGCAACATCGACCAGCAGGGCGACCTCGAACGAATTGCCGATGTCAAAGACCGTCTGTGGAAATTAGGGAAAAGCCTCGAGGCGAGCGTCAATGAAGAAGTCACAGAAGCAATGAACAGCGCCAAAATGAACCTGAGTGGAACCGAGTTGTTGGAAGCACTTTCTGATGGCGCAGCCTTCCAAAGGAAATTGCAACAAGCCACAAGCGAGGTCATCACCGACGCCATGGAAGCAGCGAAACAGACTCTGGCAGCAGAACTCGAGGGGACGGGTGTCCGAGTTCCATACTCCATCTTCACCAAAGACTGGCCAGCAAAAATCGATCGCAAAGTCATCGATGAATTGGACAACGCTCTTGGCGTCCAGTTGGCATCTGGAGAAACTGAACGCATGCTCACCCTCGCCAAAAACCTCGGCCCTCTACAACCTAAATGCGAGCAGGCAGTCAGAACCCTTGTTGAATTGGATCAGTGGGTTGCCGTTGCTCGATGGGCAGACGCACACCAATGCACGATGCCCGAACTGGCCGAACACGGAATACAGATTGAGGAAGGGCGCCACTTGTTGTTAGGCATCGAACCTGACCCGGTCACCTACGGGCTAGGTCGTTGTGCAAAACAGGGCGATACACAGTCATTGGCGCTCCTTACTGGAGCGAATTCAGGTGGGAAAACCACGCTGTTAGAACTGCTTGCCCACACTTCGATTCTTGCCCACATGGGCCTCCCTGTTCCAGCGAAGAGTGCCATTGTTGGGCAAGTTGAAGCCTTGCACATTCTCGCTAAAGCCGGAGGGACACAAAGCGCTGGAGCGCTCGAACAAACCCTCGTGGAATTGGCCAATGTCGTGAGCGACCCGACACCGAAACTCATCTTAGCAGATGAGTTGGAAGCGATCACAGAACCTGGTGCTGGTGCACGAATCATCGCAGGAATGCTGCTTGCCGCTGAATCCCAAAACGACACCACAATGATGCTTGTGACCCATTTAGCACCGTCCATATTGGAAGCAACCGGACGAGATGATTTACGAGTCGATGGAATCGAGGCGACCGGACTGGATGCCGATCTTGAATTGATGGTGGACCGGACCCCCAAGCGAAATCATCTGGCACGCTCTACGCCAGAATTGATTGTCAAGCGGCTGGTCGAACGAAGCAAGGGTCACGCTCAAGACTTGTTCAGAGACATCTTGACGATGTTCAATTGATCAACACACACGGCTGACATCTTCGCTGTATTCATGTACAGGTGCTTGAAACAAATCATCACAAGTTCGGTACACGAGTGGCAAAGTCAATTCTGAACTTGCCCAGTTCACGCTGTATCCGCCTGCTGCACCGGGTGAAGGAACGTAATCCATACCTGTTTGAGTCATGGTGATGGTGATGGAATCACCTGCTTCAATGAACACATCCATTGGCATGAATTCCATCTTTCCAGTGACAGTGGAAAAAGCCGCTATGACTTCGTTGCCATCCCGCCCTCCATCTGCGAAACGGAAGTCCATGACTGCATGCCCAAGGCGCATACCCGATGAATCAGTCATCTCAAGGAACGCATGGGCGCCGTTTGTGGTGTGCGGCGTTACGGCGATGTGGAAGGTCGGCATACCCGCAATGAAAACGTCTTCTTCGAAGGGCCCATAGGTCATGGTGATGGTTTCTGTTGTCGTCACCATGCCCGCTCCACTTGGGTTCATGTCTCCAGCATCAATCAGCATGTATTCCGTATCCGGCGCCGGGTATGTGCTTTCAAAACGCCATCCACCCTGGTTGTCCTGCATTTCTACGCCGAGCACTGGTGCTCGCCCTTCGCCTTTGAGGTACCAATCAAACCAGTACAACATCTCATCGGCCCAATCCCAGCGCAAGGTGTAGGGGTAGGCCTCAGCACCCTCTCCCGAAGGCAAAGCGCTGTGACCCGAGGATCGATCGGGATAGTCGTGAGCCCATTGACCTGCGAGGGTTTTGACTTCGATTCCAGCATCTTCAACGATTTGATGAGTTGGAAAGGTCATGTGGGGGTCAACGTTCCAATCTTGCATACCTTGAATGATGTAGACAGAGCCGTTGTAGTTCTCAACCACGCGATCGAGGAAGGAGCGAGATGTCCAATAGTCGTTGCCAGCGTAATCGACCATGCCCCCAGAGAGGTAAGCGGCCGGTCCGTTGGCATAGCCTTGGATGTAGCCTTCACAGAGGTTTTCGGTGTCCTCGACATCACCATCGATTCCAAATGAGCCATAAACGCCATTGTGCATGATCATGCCTCTGGCCTCCATACTGCCATTTCGCCACATCAGTTCATGAACTCCGATCAGCCCAGACATTGGAACGATGGTGGCAAGGTGAGGGTTGCCAAAGGTCGCAGCTTGCCATGGGGTCGAACCGTCGTAAGATTTTCCAATCAGGCCAACATTTCCGTTTGACCAGCCCTGGCTTCCCAACCAAGTCACCGCAGCATCGATGCCGCGTTGTTCATCAGTACCCATGAGGTCCATGCAGTGATTGGATTCACCGGTACCAAACACTGAGACTTGAGCGACACCATAGCCGTGAGGAACGTAATTCTCAATCAGCATCCGTCCAAGGCGATCTGCAGGCGTGAGTGCATCGACGTCTCCATCGTTGTAATAAGGTCCAACTTCGGCAATAACGGGAACTTGGCAATCCTCTGAAACATTTCCAGCCTCCCAATCGCAGCCTTCAATCACGGGCAACCAAAGTCCAAGATGAACTTCAGCCCCACCGGTTGCTCCAGCCCCGCCATCGGCGAGGGTGATAGAGGGGACGGGAACGAAGACAGATTGAACCGCATCAATTCCGTAGGAACCATTTTCAGTCACTCGGGCAAAAACGTCGCTGTCATCGTAGGACATTTCTGTGCGGTCCCACGGGTCGGGGTACACCTCGTAAGGGGTCATGACGCCTTCGTCATCGACTCTTTGTTCACCGAAACAACCGGAGAGGCTCGCTGTGAGCATCACGAACAAAATGAGCCATACGCGCAGGTTCATGGTTCACGGGACACTGCGTGATTTTTGAACGCATTGGTTTGCTGTAGAAAGCAATTGCATCATTCAGATGATTCTGATGCGGCCTTTTGAGCTTCCATTTCTGCTCGCACCTCATCCATATCGAGGGTGCCTAATTTGGTCACAAGGTCTCGCAGTGCCTCTTCTGGGAGAGCCCCTGGCTGCATGAAGACGCCGATGCCGTCTTTGAACGCAATCGTTGTTGGGATCGAACGGATATTGAACGCTTGAGCAAGTTGGGGTTCTGCCTCCGTGTCGATTTTTCCGAACACAACGTCTGGGAATTCTTCCGACACACGCTCATAAACCGGTCCATAGGCCTTGCAAGGCCCGCACCATTCTGCCCAGAAATCCAGCAGGACAATTGAGTTGTTGTCAATAGTATCAGCAAATTCAGGTTCAGTGAGGTTCACAGCAGCCATGAAGAAGCCTCGGAGGAGGCGGTTCTTCAATACCACCGCAATGAATCACGCCGACGAGTTCATGTGCCCGCACCTTAAGGGCTGTTCATGCGCCTCATACGCTGTGCTGCCATCGCAATGTTTCTGCTGATGATTTTGCCGACTTTGTCGGTCGCCTCGGAGCAGAATCAAACCACCACACAGGGCCGGGAAAGTGCCATTGTGATTTCTGAATTGTTCATCAGCCCGAACAATCTTGTCTCAAATGAAACTTCGCAAAATGTCTACGGGGCAGTCGATTGGAACCAAGACGGGGAATATGGAAAGTATTCCGATCAATTCATCGAAATATGGAACAGCGGCTCAACGCCTGTGGATGTTTCGGATTGGATCCTCTCGGTGACGAGTGGTAGCCCTCCTTGCCAGCTTGCTTGGAACACCACCATTCCCGCTGATGGACGAATCTCCGTCTTCAGTGCGGATTCTACCATTCTCCTTTCGTACTTTGATGGGGACACGGTCACCATCAGCGATGATACGGGCGTTCAGATGAACTCGATGTCCTACCCTGCCAAGGATTCATGGTATGGCGAATCATATGTTTATGACGCTGAAGGGGCATTACGAAAGGTCAGCCCGACACCCGGATGGGGACCTGAAGGAGCTGATTCAGAAGTCGCCATGAACATCGTTCGATGCTACAACATTCCAGACCCTGCATCCAACGATGCTTTCCTGTTGAAGGGTCGTGTGGTCACCATGACTGGTGAAGATAATGTGCTCAATCAAGGGAATGTGATGGTCCGCGATGGGGAAATCACAGGCGTATGGTCCACTGGCTCCTCCATCCCAAGCGGTGTTGATCTGACCGATGTACCTGTGATTGAAACTGAGGGAACCATTTACCCTGGGTTGATTGATTTGCACAACCACATGCATTACAATCACATCCCTCTATGGGACTTTGATGTGCATCTAAACGAGAACCAAAAATCTGCTGAAGGTGGCTACACCAACCGTGGGCAATGGGGCGACAATTACGATTACGGACCAAGTATCACTTGGAATAAGAACAATGTCCAACAAAACAACCGATGGGGCATGGCCACAGAGCAAATGAAGTACGCTGAAGTTCAAGCCATCGCAGGCGGAGTTACAGCCGTTCAAGGATCCCCATCAGGCAACGATGCTTGGGACAGCACCCTTTCCCGAAACGTCGAATTGTACAATTTCGGCAAGGACAACATCGTCACCTGCGCCGTATGTGGATGGTATGAATCTGATTACAACTCAGACGGTAAGATTGCAGACTTCAATGATGGAGACCTCGAAGCGTGGTTTATTCACTTGTCCGAAGGCGTTGATCAGACAAGCAGGGATGAATTCGATTTGCTCAACAGCAAAGGACTCCTTGCACAACCAACCGTAGTGATTCACGGTACCGCCCTTACCCCCTCGCAATTTGGACAGATGGCTGCCGTTGGCTCGAATTTGGTGTGGTCACCACTTTCCAACCTCCTTCTCTACGGCAACACAACGGACGTTCGTGCTGCAGACAACGCTGGCGTGAAGATCTCCATCGCACCCGATTGGGGACCGAGTGGATCGAAATCAAACCTTCACGAATTGAAGGTCGCAGACATGTGGAACACGAAGGTGATGAACGACCACTTTACGAATTATGAAATGGCAGAAATGGTCACTTCAAATCCAGCTGAGGCAGCAAAATGGGGGAATTATGTTGGTCAAATCAAGGCAGGCATGATCGCTGACTTGGTCGTCATCGACACCTTCCACGAAGATCCTTATCGAAACTTGATTGAAGCGATTGATGCGGATATCCGCCTCACCCTCGTTCAAGGAAAGGCCCTGTTCGGAGATGAAGACATCATGACCTCGCTCAAGGGCGACGATTGGGAACCAATTCAAGGCGGGGGCGTTTCAAAGGTCGTTGACATCACATCCACTTCAGTTGTAGACGGAAGCCAATCTTTTGCAAGCATCGAAGAAGGACTATCAATGGCCATGCGAAATGAATTGAGTGACATTCGTGAACACTGGTCTGAAGTTGCCGACATGTCGACCGATGAGGAAGTACAAGCCTACCTCGACGATGCATTTGATGGTGACTACCGAGACGGTGTTTCGCACCTCAAGAACATGACACTCGACCCGATCTTCACCACTGGTGATGAACGCTACTTCGACGTCATCAATCGGTCTTCATGGGCCAACACCCACATCGACCTCAGCGAACTGTACGACTATTACAACATCGAGATGGACGATGATGGCGATCGTACCGGTGCAGTCGTCACATTGCCAGTCGACGAACCTGGCGCCAATGACAACACCGGCGGTAACGACAACACCGGCGGTAATGACAACACGGGTGGCACGGACAACACCGGAGGCACTGACAACACCGGAGGCACTGACAACACCGGCGGTACCAACGTCGAATTGTGCGAAGATGGAAGCACACCTCCATGCATCACCAATCCAAACGGAAACGATGGGAACTCAAATGTGGATGCTGATGCTGCATCTCCTGATGAAGTAAAGGATATGGCATTGATGGCACTTGTTGGGATTATCGTGGCCATGGGACTCGGTTTGTTCTTGATCAGTAAAACTGGTGGCGATGAACTTAATCTGAGTGAGGAAGCCAAGATCGAAAAGATTTGGGATGAATCAGATTTAGAGGACTCATCTGCCTCGAGTGTCTTTGTTCCATCGCCACCCCCACTTGACAAGGGTGGCTCAAACAATGATTCAGGTGATGAAAAGGCACAGGATCACAATACAACTCGCTCGAACAGAGCCAACAAGCACGATGGCGGCGATACCGGAGAAGTGGAAGATGGTGAAAAGACGGCAGAAGATCACGACACAACCTGATCGAACAGAACGTCTTCGTGATTCGTCGAGCCAACGGATTGGTGCTAGGTTGGTCACAAGGTGCTCATGCTAGGTCCCAAGTCGGGCCGTTTGCGGTGTCTACAACGACCACGCCCATCTCGTTGAGTGTATCTCTGATCTCATCTGCTCGTGGCCAGTCTTTGGTAGCCCTGGCCTCGGTACGCTCCAGCAACAAAGCTTCGACTTGTTCCGCAATTTGTGCCTTTCTTGGATCTTCTTCAGGTTCAGCGAGTGCCATTTCTCGAGATGGCAAGACCCCCAAGACGACACCTGCGGTCTCTTCAAGCCAATCGACGGCGTAATGGGCGAAGGCATCTTTGTCCGTCGCATCCAAATCGCTGTTGAGTGTTTTCATCATTTCACGGATGGCTCCAAGCACCTTTGCGACCGCTTCCCGGCTGTTGAAATCATCATCCATAGCTTGGGCGAAGCCTTCACCCATTTTCTCAAGCAAACCGAGGGATTTTGACAGGGGTTGTGACGACGTGAGATCGGCTTGAGGTAGTTCAATCGGCGCCTCAGTGGTACGCGATTTAAGCGCAGCGACGTACGTTTCGAGGATCTTATTGTAATTCTTCTCTGCATTCTTGAGCAATGTCTCATTCATGTCGATCGGTGAACGGTAATGAGCGTTG
Organism: Euryarchaeota archaeon UBA433; assembly: GCA_002495535.1. Classification (GTDB taxonomy): domain Archaea; phylum Thermoplasmatota; class Poseidoniia; order Poseidoniales; family Poseidoniaceae; genus MGIIa-L1. The sequence goes on along the minus strand of DAFX01000087.1, from coordinate 2,741 downwards.
ACGAGGGCAAAGCGGAGCACCATCGCATCCACCTGTTGAAGGATATCTCGAATGGTCCAAAAATTTCCGAGGGATTTGCTCATTTTTTCCCCATCAATGTTGACAAAACCGTTGTGCAGCCAATGATGGACCACGGGAGAGCAACCAGTGTGGCATTCGCCTTGAAAGATCTCTGCCTCGTGGTGAGGGAATCGCAAATCATGCCCTCCACCGTGGATGTCGAACTGCGCACCGAAGTGATCCATGCTCATGGCGGTGCACTCAATGTGCCAACCGGGCCTTCCCGGTCCCCAGGGTGAGTCCCACGTTGGTTCGCCTGGTTTCGCCGCTTTCCACAATGCAAAATCCTTGTGATCGCGTTTTCCAGAACCAGTCCCGACCACGCGCCCTCCAGCGCCAGAGCGCACTGCCTCGATGTTTTGTCCGGTCAATGCACCGTACTTTTCTGGGGCAGAATCAATGTGAAAGTAAACGCCATCGTCTGTTTGGTAGGCGTGGTTCTTGTCGATCAAATCTTGTGTGATTCGAATCATGTCATCAACATATTCGGTACAGCGAGGATACTCATCGGCTCGAAGAATGTTCAAAGCGTCCATGTCCTCATAGTAGGCCTCGATGTTAGCATCAACAAGCGCCTTCCAGTCGCCATCCAACTCGTTTGCCCGGACGATGATTTTGTCATCGATGTCAGTGAAATTTTGAACGTACTTCACATCAAAGCCTGAGGCTTCGAGCCAACGGTGAATCAAATCAAAGGCAAGATAACAGCGTGCATGGCCCAAATGGCATCGGTCATAGACAGTCACCCCACATACATACATCGACACTTTTCCGGGCTCCATGGTCGTGAATTCTACTTTCTCACGGCGGCGGGTGTCGTGCAGGCGAATAGGCATGGGATTCAGTCTCGGGTGTGGCCCTCCTCACTTGAAGGTTAAGATGCTCGAGCGCGTGGACCGCCCATGAGCGATGCTATTGAGGCGAAGGGGACGACCATTTTTGTCACCGGCGTGAACGGTCATATTGGCAACCATATTGTCCGAGATTTACTTGAGCAGGGCTACAACGTCAAGGGTTCCATCAGAGATCTGGAGGACCCGCTCAAGGTCGATCATGTTCGTAAACATGCTTCAGACCTAAACTCAGAGGACCGACTTGAATTGGTGCAGGCTGATGTGTTGGACGCTGATGATTGGGCAACCCACCTCAAAGGGTGTGACGGTTTGTTTCATACGGCCACGATTTATGCCACAAGCGGCGATGCAAATTTGATCATCGACACGGCAAACAAAGGCACTCAGCATCTCTTTTCAGCTGCAAAGGAGGCTGGGATTCAACGGGTCATTTACACCTCCAGCATTGCAGCGATTGGGTCCACGCCAAAAGGAAGGGAAAAAACCGAAGCAGACTGGCAAACTGAACGCACATCACCTTACATTATTGCCAAGACGGAGTCCGAACGGTTGGCATGGAAACTTGCTGAACGATTGGAGTTGGACCTTCGGGTGATCAACCCAGGTGGCGTGCTCGGAGGCGGCTTCGTGCGCCCCACGCCGAGCGTGGAATGGTTTGATGACGCAATGAAGGGTCTGTTTCCAATGGCTCCAAAGATCCCCATGGCCTTTGTTCACGTGACAGATGTTGCCATTGCCCATCGTAAAGCATTCGAAACCGAAGAGGCTGGTGGACGTTTTATTGTCGCGCCTCACAACAATTCAACCGTTGCTGCCGTATGCAAACGAATTCGAGAACTCTACCCTGAAACAAAATCTCCGAAGCGTGCAATTCCAGTATTTTTCATGCCAATTGTTGTGTTTCAAGACTGGATGATGAGCCTCTTTGGTGCACCAAGACGTATGACGAGAAAGGCAGTGAAGGGGTATTTCAGAGGCGATGCAAATTTGTCTTCCAAGAAGGCAAGTGAAGAATTGGGCATCGAATGGAAAAGTTTTGATGAATGCATACATGATACGGTGAGGGAATTTCTTTGATGGACCTTGAAGGCGAAGAAGGCGTAAGAATTCGATCTTTCGTGGTAGCAGATCGGACGTTGCTTCGCTTTACTTGGATGGTGATTTTTTGCACAGTTGTGCTGTCAATGTTGATCCACGCAGCCTCGGGGAACGCCCGAGACGTCCCATTTTTCATTTCTGAATCGGATTATCCTGGCATCGAACGGTATGTGTTTACCGTGGGATTAACCCTCTCTGGGTTGCTGTTGTGCACCCTTTCGATGCGGTTGAAGCACGCCTTTGACGTCATTGCAAAGCCAACCTACGCCCGTATTTCGCTTTGGGCAGGTCTGGCGACGGGGTTGTCCCTTGTGTTGCTCTCATGGTTCAACATGTACGACCAGATTATTTTACACAGCCTCTTTGCGATGATTACCTTTGGTGGAGGTTATCTCTGGGGATGGTCGACCCATTCTTCGTTGCTCGAAGCACCAAGTCGTGGGCACGTTGTGCGCAAATCGTGGCTTAAGGTGGCAGGAGTATCGCTCCTAGTCATGCATCTGGCGCTTGCAAGGCCCGTCAAGGAATATGTCTTGGATGGTGGAATTCGAGACGGTACAGCAATCATGAACATGTCCCAAAACGCCATCAACATTGCAGCTCCAGCGGAGTACCTGCTGTTTTTCAGCCTGGTGATGATGCTTGCTTCCTTCGGTTTTGATCTCGAAAATCGTAATGAGAAAACGTGACCACGACCGTAGCGTTCAATACGGCCCATGGCAAGCCCTT
>DAFX01000073.1 GCA_002495535.1 Euryarchaeota archaeon UBA433 | reverse complement strand
TGCAGAATCTGGAAAGGGCAAACTTCTGCTCGCTGGAAAGGAAGCCCGCCTCCGACTTGAAGAACTTGAGAGCAAGGAACATTGCCGCCTAATTGCCGGAGCCTACTCGCTTGCCGGGCTCGGGAGCGTTGCAGAAACACTTCCTGAAGCATTTGAGCACCAAGCTGACCGTCAAGGGCTTCTTCCTCGTGGGGACGCGGTCGTTCGCCTCCTTGCTCGGGATTTGTCTTCTGTGCTCCGGGCGGTTGTTGAACGAGACACCGTTCGCGGTGCAGTGGCGATCGACCAAGGCATGTTGATTGACAGCGTGGGTGAACTACCAAATGCTCCAGAAGTGTTGGCTCAAGAAATCCACTCCACGCTTGAGTCGATGAACATTAGCGTCCTCGATGCTGACGGACTCACCAATGGAAGCCATTGGACAATGCATCATGAAGATGGTTCGCTTCTTTTGGCAAAAGCAGGCGATGTTTCGCTTGGTGTTTGGACCGAGGCCAATACAAACCATGCACGTTTGATTGCTGCAGTTGCTGCGGTCCTTGATGGCGAAGTTGGAGCCATCGGCGCAGCAGGTGGGCCGATTCCGGACGGATTTGTTTTGCGTGAAGGGCGAGGCGGCCCAGATGCAATCTTGTCGATGTTGAATGCGGGCGTGGCCGAACAAGTCACCGGTCACCTTCAATCAGGCCAATCATCCACCTCGGTGTCGGTGTTGTTAGCGCGTGGTGTACCAGTTGGCGTTTCAGCGCCCGAAGGTCAATCGCTCGAGGAAGCAATGCTGACGTTCACCGATTCTACTCGAATCCTACGCCTTCATCGTCTTCCAGCAGGAAGCATCATTTCGAGAGAATCAGGGACGGTCGAAGAATTCAAACTCGATGATTTCCATGATTTGCTCGTCACCCTTCGAACTCGATCAGAAAGCCGCAGAGCGACACTCAAAGCAAAACTCAACGATTTGTTTGGTTTTGAAATTGGGATGGAACAGTTGCGCAAGGGTCGAGCGAGTGCCACATTTTCAGAAACTGTGGATGTCGTGAGTGGTGGATTGCCAGGCGAGACCGCCCAACCATTGGCAGTTGATGCGGGATTACGCCGACGCCTCGAAGCTGCAGATCACAGAATCGATGAATTGGAGAAGGAGAAAGCCTCACTTCAAAGTCATCTCGATTCGTCCCTTGCAGCGGCGAATGCCGCTCAAATTATTGCCAGAGAAGCCTCTGAAACCCGTGCAGAATCCACAACCTCTCTCGAAGAAGCCCACGGGCAATTTAGCACGATGCAGGTTGAATTGGCACAAGCCAAGGCAGCAAGCGAACAAGCAGAAAATCGGGCCGAACGATTGGTACGCCGGGTCAACGAACTTGAACATCAGGTGTCAGAACGGGCTGCAGAACTGGCAAAAGCCCTTGGCGACGCCTCTTCGAGTGAAACACTCCGCACAGCGATAGAAGACATGTCGCTCAAGGAAGCAAACCTCAACGCCGAACTGAATACGCACAGTCAGCAACTCGCTTCAGTACGTCAACAAACAGAAGACGACGAACGTCGATTGAAAGTGCTTCAGGAACAAGTGGCGGCAACTCGGGAACGCCACGCTCGGGCACAAGCTGAAGTGCTGCTGCTCGATGAAAAAATCAAGACCAATACTGCAGAATTAGGATCTATCGAATCCGAAGCAAAAGCCAGCCGTCGCCGCGCTGAGGAAGATCGAACACGCCTTGCCAGTGACGAAGCCCGTCAAGCCCAGGTACAGGCTGAATTGCGTGAACTCATGGAAGAGCGCCGCCAAATTCTGCGAGAATTGGGTGATTTGGGTGCTCGGCGAGGTCACGCAGAGGCCGAGCTTGCCTCCCTTATTGAGCGAGCCGAAGCACTTTCAGAAGCGCATGAGGCCGCAGTTTCGGATATACAAGAAGCCGAGACACTCCGTGCTCGCCTTGCTGAAGAACCCCTTGCTCAGGCCCTGCTTGATGACGCACAAACCTTTGACGGTCTCGGACCGGTTTTGGAGCGCCTCGAACATGCTCGAGCACTCGGCTATTCGGTGACGTTACTCGACCGTGCAGTTGAGCGTGGCCTGCAGGTGATCCAGTCGACCGTCGACCATGTCGCTGCCACCCCTCGACATCTTTTGTCCAGTGAAGTCATGACCTTGCTTGAACGCCAAGTACCACAAACTGCGGGCGCAGTTCGAGGGCTTGCACGCTGGTCAGTCCAACAACGCCTTGAACACCAGTTGGGTGAGACCGTTGGTCACGTGGTGCTTGACCTTGAACACCTCTTGGAAGACTACGACCGTTCAATCACCATGCTTCGCCGTTTGCGCAACGTGCTTGAACAACTTGTGCGACTTGGTGCACCGCCGGAAGAAGTTGAAGCCCTTCTCAATAATTGCACTCGCCCAGAAGCCCTGCCGAGCATTGCCCAATCCACCCGTGGTTTGATTCAAGTTGCGCTCGATGACATTTACCTCGAGGCAGATCAGCGTGATGCTGGTGAAGCAGTTGCTTTGGAGGACACCGCTCGTGTTCTTGAAGAATTGATCACTCAGCTTGACGCCTCAGGATTGGCAGATGGCGTGCCAAGAGGTATGCTATGGGAATTCCAACGAGATGGTCTGCTGCCTTACGAACGAGATTCTATTCCTGCAAATCAACGTACGCCAGTTGAGGAAGAAATGGTTTCCACCATGGAATCTTCGCTTGCAGGAGAAGTACCCGTGTCCCTTGATGCTGTTGAGGAAGCCCCAGTCACGGATGAACGCGGTTGGGAAGCCATGCCAATACCGATGGACGAAGACACCGCACCCGTTGCAACGCCGGCATCGCCACAATCCGCATCCAATCACACCAATGATCTTGATGGCAGTGATGAGCGTGCAGCGCTTGAAGCCGAACTCGCCCAATTGGACGCATCTTGGGAGCATCGAAAAGAACCCGCACCAGCACCTGCTCAAGATCCAGCTTTGGCAGCCCTCGAAGCCCGTCTTTCAGATTTGAATCTCTGAGGTGATTGAATGGAAGAGAAGCCGACAACGCTGATGGCACGAGACGAATCGCCGGGTCGTGGCTATCCCATGTACATTGAACGGTTAGCGTTCGTAGGTGCAATCGTCGGTTTTTTCTTTCTTCAACCGTTTGTGATCGAAGAGATTGACTCTCCAGGTTGGCTCTCATTCATAGCAGGCTGGTGTGTTCTTCCAGTGGTTCTGATGCTTGCAACAGAATTGTTTGGCCGAGTGACTCAAAGGGTTCTCTCAAAGTGAACGTCAAATTTCAACGATGTCTTTGCTTGGTGCTGATGGAATAGCGTTTGATTCGCCTCGCACTGAATTGACCAAGCCCCAGACCCTCTCCCATGGGACAAAGAAGCGCAAAAGGGCCATGATGCTCAGGAACATGAGTGCAGAAATGACCAGGCCATACGTCAGGGACAGTTCAATTGATTCTGAAATTTGACCGGCCCATTGACTCCCCGTCGAATCTTCAACAAGACCGAGAAGCACGCTGTGGAAGCCCAATGCGACCATGGTCGCAATGCCTGTTAATCCGAGGAACCCAAAGGTGTGCTTCAGGTGAGTGTTCAACACATTGTCCATTTGGCGGACGTATTCAGGGTCTCGCTTGCACGATTCTGGAAGTCGGTAAGCGTACTCAAGGTAACGAATGACACCGTATGAAGACTCTTGGAACACCATGATGAGAACCGCAATCATGATCAGTGCAAATTGCTCCTTCGTCACCAGCATCAATCCAAACAGGCCGATGGTCGGGTCTGTAAATTGAGTTTCAACTGTTGCAAGTGCCTCACCGTAAGATCCAAGCTGTCCGTTGATGAGGGGGAAGGCGAGAATGGCATGAATCCCCAAGAACAAGAGTGTGAATCCGATTGACCATGCAATCGATCGTCGTGATAGGCCCCAAATGCCACGCGTGCCCATGATAACCGGAAGCAAATAGATGAACATAATCATCAACGACATAATCATCAAAAGAGGCCACTCAAGGGTCGAAAGTTCACCTGAGTCAGGAAGTCGTAGATCAAATTCAGTGAGCATGCCAAAGCCCCAAGACACGATCAAACGCCCAACCAGCATGACGATCAGAGTGATAATGAATCCAAGTTTGATTCGCTGTTGAGTTTTTGGCGTTTGGAAGGCAAGGAACGCCATGCTGCCGCCAAGGGACATGCCGAGCACCAATGGAACAGAAAATCTTCCCAAGCCCGTGTTTCCTTCACCGGTGAGGAAATCCCCAATTGGGAGTTGTTGACCAATCAAGACTTCAATGGTATCGAAAAGCATGGTGTGGTCGATGGAGCCGACAACATACGTTGACACGACTTCGAGGTACATGCCGACCAACGCCACAGTGGCGATGATTTGCAAGGCGATGATTTGCCATTGTTTTCTCAGTAATTTGAGGTGCAAGGTACGTGGGCGATACTCGCCGCCAACAGTGACGTCACGTTGCAGCCCCACATCATCCGCCATTTTCAGTACCCCCTTACCTGCATAAGCGCTTGAGACAAATCCATGTCGGGCATCCAATCGATCACTTGTGCGCCCGAACCAGCAAGCGTAGTGAGGCGATTTTGCCGTTCTAATTTGAGCACTTCATACGACATTCGAGGGATTCGACTCACAAGCCGTTCGAAGTCAATGCTCGATGGAGAGAGAACGGTGACCTCGTGGCCACGTCCAACCAAATCACGGACGGCTGCAGGAACAGTTCCATCACCTTCGCATGAAGATATAATGAACACAGGGCTTCCTCTGCTGAATCGACCGCTTAGGGAATTGGTGACGGCTTGAAGTGGCATTGCACCCTTTGGAGCAACGCCTGCAAGAGCACTTAGAATCTTGAAGTACTGCTTGTCACCGGTGTCTGGCGGAAGGTAGGACAACTTCTCATCAAAAATTGCAAGAGCAACAGAGTCCCGTCGCTTAAGGAAAAATGCTGCAAGGCTGGCTGCAGAAACCGTTCCCATTTCGAGTGGGTTCTTCAGAACAGTGCCTATTCGTGAAATGTCCCTGCTGTCCAACAGCAGGTACAAATCGGTCACTGCGTCACGGCACTTTTCATTGACCATGAGTTCCCCAGTCCGAGCAAATGCCTTCCAATTGATGTTCTTGAACGGGTCGCCTGGTACATATTCTCGCAAGGAGTAGAACTCAGACCCCTGGCCTGGCGTACGCAGTGTTGTCGCACCAGTGTACATCTTTGGGGTTCGGGAGCGAAGGAAGGCTTCCTCCACTTCTTTGATTTGAGGGAAAATCACAATGTCGCTGTGGTGGTCCACATACATCTCATCGACACCGAGGTTGAAGGTGTTGCGCGAGCGAAGTGAAACGGGTCCAATGGAGTAGTGGCCGCGCAACGGGCAGCGTAAGACATAGCGAATGCGTGCGCTTTCACCCGGTTTGAGGTTGAGTCGCATTTGGTTCAATCCGCTGCGCAACTTCATTTCGTGAGGGATGTTATCGTAGACTTCAAGCAATTGCGTGTTGCGGTTGGATCTGTTGGTGACCAACAATTCCACATACAAGTCATCGCCTTTGTAGAGGTTATCAGCTGAGAGGGTGCGTTGAACTTCCACCTCGCCGTGGCCGGAAATCCAAGAGTTAACCACGATGAAGGCCACGAAGGTCAGACCGAGGATCATCATTTGGAGGTTGGAAATCATCATGCCAATCAAGACAAGAGCAATTCCACCTGTGAAAGTAAACGAAGCCTTACGCGTCCACATCATCTCACCTCAGGTTCTGCCCCACGCTTTGATGCGTTTCACGACCGCTACGGTCTGTTCCAGTGAATATTTACTGGGTTCGATTGCAAATTTAGCCAAGACGGGGTCGTTGATGAGGGCCACCAAGTCCTTTGCCGGCATGGCATGGAATTCTTCGCGAGTGAGTCCGTTTTGATTGCGAACCTTGGAGAGGAAGACCTGACGGATTTTTTCGCTCTTGGCATAGTACGTGTACCGATTCGCATCACCAAATCCATAGTAGATGATGCTAAAGACGTGACGCCATGGCTCTGGGTCACGCTTCTTCAGCAGAACAGCCTCAAAGGTGACAAAGAGAACCAAGAACAGCAGAAGCATAGCAAGTCCTTCACCGGTGAAGTAAACCAGCAAGAAGTAGACGGTGTTGTAGGAGTCGGCAAGCAGTGCGTTTTGCGGGTGACGTGACTCGTCAAAGATCACCATTGCAGTTTCCGACGGCTGGCCCACTTCACTTGGATCCGAAGACATCAGCGCCTCTGCGATGAAATCCATGGCCCATTTTTTATTGTCATTTTCAGGGATCGTTTTGTTGGTGGCTCCGTATTGCCCATCGTTGAAACCTTCGTAATCATACATGGCGTTGATCAGAGCCGACCCGTCCGCCATGAACACGATTCGTCCACCATCGTTAGGGTCGCATGTGCTTCGTGCACAGGCTTCGAAACTGAGGTTGAATTGACCCCACAAGTCGGGTGTCTCAGAGTTTTGTTCATTGCCAACCCAAATTTCACCATCGCCGTTGACGTCCACGGTTGCTTCGTTGCTGGTCACTGCTCTGACGGAGACTTCGGGAAGGGCTCCAATCGTTCCTGGGATCAGTTCTAATGCAGTGATGTCGTTGAGCAAGACCTGGTAGGTTGCGTTGTATTGAATTTCTCCGGCATTCCAATGTTGACTGCACAGTCCAGCGTCTTCCAGCGCCATGGTTTGGCCGTCAAGAATGCTGCATGGATGTTCCCCTTCACCGAGGTTTCCGCTCCATCGGTTGTGAACTGAAAGGGTTGAGTCGTCAATCACGCTTCCGTTCATGCCACACGGTGTGGCTTGCACGCACATCCACACGAAGTTGTAATCCAATTCCTCAACGTAGGTTGTGTCGTAGAGTTGGTAGCCGGTGTAACGAACGCCAAACGCCTCTGCAATTGTTCCGGCAAAGCCGTAGTCATCAAGAACGAGGGCGGTGCCTCCTGCCTCAACAAATTCAACGATTGCGTCTATTTCCGAGGGGGAGTATCCGTCATCGGATGCAATCGTGATGAAACCGTCTTCATCAAATTGTGGCAAAGAGAGGGTATCTCGTTCGACTCCAGCGACGATGTAGGTTGTGTTCCTTGGATCCTCGATGTCAGCGAGAAGCAAAGGGCTACTCACGAGGGAACTGGTCTTAATCCCGGCTTCCTTCAAGTCCGCCCTAAAGGCAGACATGTCGTCCCAATCATCGTCATAAGCGGACAATTGATTGGTGTTCGAGAGGTTGACAAAATTGAGCAGAACAGTGAGCAACAGCAAGGACATCACAAACCAAAATGCGGCTTGTAAACCGATTCTTCGGAAGTTGATGTTGCGGTCGTTGAACATGAGATCACCTACTGGAGCACGATTCCGACATGACGACGCTCTCGCATCGGTTTAGAAGGTTGTTACTGGTTGTCGAACAAATGCTCAACCAGTGGGATGCAATAAATATGGGAAAAAATCCGTTTTTGACTCAAAAATCACCTTTTCAAGTGGATTTTTGCGGCGACTCGGTTGATGTCTTCCACGGGGATCTGCACGAAGCCATCAACCACATTCCATGGCAATTTTGAAGCGTCTAAATCACGTTCGATTTCGACCCGCAAGGCAACAATAGAGCCGGTGGGTGTGTCAAAGACAACATCCTTGAGTTCACCCAACCGTTCCAAATGCGAGTCGACCACTTCACGACCGATTATTTCTGCTGCAAAAATTGCCATCGTGGTTCACCTCCTTCGATGTTCCTGCGAACGGGTTTCAGCCCATCAATGCGTCGCCTACAACCTGCGGCTCACATCGACTCCATGCCGAAGCTGGTGTCGCGGTTCCGCTTGATGTTGGACAATCCACTTGTCAAGCGAGTTTCCATCTTTTGATAGTAATCAAGCATCTCTGGCGTGACGGTTGGTCGAACCCGCTTGATTGCCTCTTCGAAGTGTTTCTTTGTGACCTTCTTCTTCTTGGCCCGCATACAGATCAACGCTGCTTCTCTGCACACCGCTTCAATGTCAGCACCGGTGAATCCATCAAGACCGCCAATGATATCTTTTAACGAGAATTTTGAAAGGGGCATTCCTTCGCTGTGGATCGCAAAGATGGCTTCACGTGCGCCGATATCCGGTGGGGGTACGTGGAGTACGCGCTCAAATCTTCCGCTTCGTAGCAACGCCGGGTCGATCATTTCTGGCCTGTTGGTCGCTGCAACGATGATGACGCCATCCAATGATTCCACTCCATCCATGCTCGCTAACAGTTGATTGACAACACGGTTTGCGACATCGCTGCCTGACCCATCCGAGTTGGAGGAACGCATGCTGGCGATCGATTCGAACTCATCGAGGAAGATGATTGCTGGTGAGGATTGCTTTGCCTTCTTGAAAATTTCTCGAATCGCTCGTTCAGATTCCCCGACCCATTTCGAGATGAGTTCAGGTCCTTTGATGCTTATGAAATTCGCTTGTGCTTCATTAGCGATCGCTTTGGCGAGCAGTGTCTTTCCTGTACCAGGGGCGCCAAACAGCACGATACCTCGAGGCGGCTTGATGCCAAAGTGCTCGAACAGTTCAGGTTGAGTGAGCGGCCATTCAACCGATTCTTTCAATCGATCTTTCACTTCTTCAAGACCACCGACTTCTTCCCAAGATACTTCGGGAATTTCAACATAAATTTCACGAAGCGCAGATGGTTCAACATCCTTGATTGCTTCTTTGAAGTCGTCCATTCGAACTTCCATTTTCTCAAGAACTTCAGGTGGAATGGTTTCTTCATCGAGTTCAATCTCTGGAAGGTACCTTCGCAAGGCTTTCATTGCGGCTTCACGAACAAGTGCAGCGAGGTCAGCACCCACGAACCCGTAGGTGTTGTCGAGGACCCAATTGATCTCAAAGTCTTCCGAAATCGGCATTTGCCGGGTGTGGACATCCATGATTTCATTTCGTCCTTCACGGTCAGGTACACCAATCTCGATTTCTCGATCAAAGCGGCCCGGTCGGCGCAGTGCCGGATCGAGAGCATCACGGCGGTTGGTTGCACCGATGACGACCACATTGTCTCGGCCTTGCATTCCATCCATGAGGGTCAACATTTGAGCCACGACGCGTCGCTCGACTTCGCCACTGACATCTTCACGCTTTGGACAGATCGAATCGATTTCGTCGATGAAGATAATCGCCGGAGCGTTTTCGGCAGCTTCATCAAAAATTTCTCGAAGTTGTTTTTCAGATTCACCATAGTACTTGGAAATAATTTCAGGTCCATTGATGGATTTGAAATGAGCGTTGACTTCGGTAGCAACCGCCTTAGCGATCATCGTTTTTCCGGTACCTGGTGGTCCATGAAGCAACACACCCTTTGGCGGGTCGATGCCAAGCCGACGGAACAGTTCAGGGTGTTTGAGCGGCAATTCGATCATTTCACGAACTTTTTGCAGTTGTTGTCCAATGCCTCCAACGTCTTCATACGTGATGCCTTCTGATTGGCCAGCGTCTTCATCGTCAACGGTTTCATCTTTGATGACAATGTCCGTGTCGTTGGTGACCTTGACGATGCCTTTGGGCACGGTGTTGACGACCGCGAAGGGCAGTGCTTCAGCAAAGAGAGTCATACCTGGGATAAAGATTCGATCGCCTTGAACGACCGGTCGCTTGGAAAGACCTCTGCGTGCAAAACCTTCGATGCCCGGGCCGAATTTCACCTTCTGTTTGTTGGCCATGACAGGTGATAGAACGAGTTTTGTGCATTCTTTTGCTTCGACCTTCGACACCGTCACTCGATCGCCAAGGCTGACCCCGGCGTTCTTGCGAATAATACCGTCAACACGGATGATTTCCATCTTTGTGTCTTCGGGGCGGCTGCGCCAATAGATGGCTGCAGTGGAACGCTTGTCGCCTTTGATTTCGACGATATCACCGGGTTTGAGACCCAAGTCGTTTTCTCCAGAAATTCGAGCGCGGCCGTGGCCGACATCGGAAGGAATTGCTTTAGCTACCCGCAAGGACATTGTTTTCTCATCGCCTGACATTTGTTCACTTCCAAAAGATGTACGGTCGAGTTCATTTAAACCTCAGTGCCGCCCCTCTCCTCCTTTGGTTCATGCCGACCCCCTTTTAACCTAATGTCGATTTTTGATGGTTCAATGGCTATGAAGCGCCGGGCATGAGTTCCATCACTTTGAAGAAGGGCGTTTTCTTGGCCTGACCATGGTTCATGTCTTAGAAACAGGTCTCGAGTTCCTCGCCGCTGAAAACCCGAATGGAAAACCCGCAGTTCGCGGCTATAACATCATCAACGGTCAATTGACGCTTGCAAGCGATGGTTCGACCTTTAGTTCCATCAATCCAGCCATCCTCAACGACAACCTTGGTGAATTCCCTCTCTCGACCAAAGCCGATGTCAATGCAGCACTCGACGCCGCTCATGCAGCGTTCCCAGGTTGGGCTGCGACCCCTGCTCCAACCCGTGGTCAAATCATCGGCAACATGGGCCGTCTGCTCATGGAACACAAAGACGCCATCGTTGCGCTTGAAACTCGTGAGATTGGAAAAACTCTGAAGGAAGCAGCAGGTTCTGTCCAAGAAGCCATTGACACGTGCCTGTTTTTCCAGTCAGAAGGTCGCCGATTGTACGGCCAAACCGTCAACTCAGAATTGCCAGATAAGGAACTGTTCACCTATCGCCGACCGCTCGGTGTGTGCGGGATCATCAACGCATGCAACTTCCCTGCAGCCGTGCCTTTTTGGAAAATGATACCAGCCATTATGTGTGGAAACACCTGTGTTTGGAAGAGCCCTCAGGACGCACCTCTTCTGTCCTTCGCTCTTGCTCGCATCATGCACGAAGCAGGCTTGCCGGATGGCGTGATCAATTTGGTTCACGGTAAAGGCAGCGGTGCTGGCCAACACTTGGTCGATGCCGTCGATGAAGGTCGAGTCAACAAGATCTCTTTCACCGGTTCCACCGAAGTTGGAAAGATGATTGGTGAAGTCTGCGGGCGAAACTTGGTTTCTTGCTCCCTCGAACTCGGCGGAAAGAACCCTCTTGTCGTTATGCCGTCTGCCAACATCGAAAATGCAGTCGAAGGTGCTTACTGGGGTGCCTTTGGTACGGCAGGACAACGCTGCACCTCGCTCGGAAACCTCATCCTTCACGAAGAGATTTATGACGAATTCATGGGCAAGTTCATGGCCAAGGTCGAAGCCACCAGAATCGGCGATTCGCTGGTCCACGACGGTGTTCTTTACGGTCCAATGCTTTCTGAGAAATACGCAAAGGACTTCCTACGAGATGTGGAAATGTGCAAGGCATCTGGGGCGAATCTAGCTCACGGACAAGGACGCATCACCAGTGAGAACCAACCAACCAACTTCCTCAGCAATGCAGAAGACGGCGTTTACATGTGGCCTCACGTGTTCACCGATGTCACAGAAGATATGCAATGCTTCCACGATGAAGTGTTTGGACCTGCAGTCACCATCTGCAAAGCAAAGGATTTCGATCACGCACTTCACCTTGCAAACGCAAGCCCATATGGTCTCTCATCTGCAATTTACACCAACGACAGGTTGGAAGCCTATCGATACAAGACCGGAATCAAGGCCGGTATGACCGGAATCAACAATTCTACGACTGGTGCAGAAGCCCACCTTCCATTCGGTGGGGTAAAAGGAAGCGGTAACGGAACACGAGAATCTGGTATTTGGGTCATTGAAGCCTATTCGTACTGGCACGCTGTCAACGATGAACTCTCTGGAAAACTTCAACTCGCTCAAATGGACGTTGATGAAGTGGAAATGGTCGAAGCAGACGTCGACTGGACCGAATTGGCTTGATGAGAAGAGCGGCGCTAGCAGGGGAAAAAAACCACAGTTCAAATATGAACAGTCGGCGTTTCTTCTCTGCGGCCGAGGTGATTAAGCATGACATCAAGTTTCCTTCTTCTCGAAAACGGTGATTCTTCACCTTCTGAGCAGGTTGAACAAGCTTACGCCGCTTGCGAGGAAATAGCCCGTGCTGCCTCATCCTCGTTCTTCCGATCCTTCCGCCATCTTCCTGAACCAAAGAGAAAAGCAGTCAATGCACTCTATGCTTTTTGTCGACGCGTCGATGATATCGTTGACGGAGATTGGCTCCCAAGCGAAGACCTTTCCCATCTCGATGAAGCAGCAAGAGAACGCATGGCGCTTTTGCTCAGCGAGCGACAAGTGAACCCTATTTTTTCGGACCAAGAACATCACAATCGCTTGCGGGCTTTGATGCACTTTCGACACCAACTTGATGCGATTGAAGCAGGAAAAAGAATGGAGGACGTGGTGTTTTTAGGATTGAGCGACGCCATGAAACGCTACCCTATGGAACTTGAACACCTCCACGAACTCATCAACGGCATGGAGGACGATTTGTTTGAAACCACCTACGAGAGGTTTGAAGATCTCCGACGTTATTGCTACAGGGTTGCCTCCACAGTCGGACTGTGCTTGATTGAAATTTATGGTTACTCGGATGCGAATGCTCGCCGGCACGCAGTTGACATGGGCTTGTTCTTGCAACTTGTCAACGTGATACGGGACATTCAAGAAGATCTGGGACGCAACAGGATCTACCTACCGACCGAGGAATTAGCCAAGTTCGGTTTGACCCATGCAGATCTTCGAGACCCAACGTTAGCGAGCAAGCCTGCTTGGCAAAATTTCATGCGCCATTACATCGACCACGCCGTTGCCAATCGCAACAGCGCCCTCGGCCTTCTCCCTCTTCTCGACAAGGATGCTCGACGCTCACCCCGTTTGATGTGCATGGCTTACAATGCGATCTTGAAGGAAGCAATCCGAAGAAACGGCGACGTCCTGAGCCGTCGTTTAACCCTTAACTTCTACAGGAAAATGCAGGTGGCGTTTGCAACCTTGCTTTACCCTGGTCTTGATTGAACGGTGTTTCAAGCAACAAGTTGCCCCTTAGCGCTCTGGTGTCGTCGACGCTGTGGCAGAGTTATCGCCACAAGCCAAGCGTATCTCTAAGAGCTGGCTCAAGAGAAGAGTGCTCAAATCGGTACCCTAGTTCCAACAGGCGTGAGGGGAGCACACGACCGCTATCGGTGGTCAATGTGACGCCCATTTTCCCAAACAGGATCCAAACCCCAAACGGAGGAGTGGGAATGAACGCAGGACGACGCAAGACCTTCCCCAAAACTTTGGCGAACGCTTTCTGCTGCACGGTATCTGGCGAAACAAGGTTGTAGGCGCCCTCACATGATTCGGTCATCAACAAGTGATGCATAGCATAGATTTCATCGTCCATCGAGATCCATGATAGCCATTGTTTCCCGCGCCCGATGGGACCCCCGGCCCCCATCTTTGCTGGTAGGAGCATTTTACCCAAGCCCCCGCCCGTTGCATCCAGAACGATACCTCCAGTTCGTGTGTGAATGGTGCGGATCCCCACATCACGAGCTGGTTGTGCCGCAGCTTCCCATGCGAGGCATGTCTCGGCAAGGTAGCCCTCGCCTGCAGCGGATGCCTCAGTGAGTTCTTCGTCACCTCGGTTTCCGTAATAGCCAATGGCGCTCGCCACCATGAACACTTCAGGTTTCGATTTCAGTTTGGACAGCGTCGAAGCGAGTAAAGCCGTGCTCTCTGTTCGACTTGTTTTGATCAGTTCCATTCGAGCTTTACTCCAGCGCTTATCCCCTATGCCAGCTCCACCGAGGTGAATCACCGCATCGAATCCTTCAATCGATTTTTCATCGATGGTACCTGTTGCTGGGTCCCACTGTATTTCCTGTGCGCCTTTCACAGGTGTGCGGCGAACCAATCGCCAGACTTCGTGTCCACCAGTGTCCAAAAAGGCAACCAGTTGCCTCCCTATGAGGCCAGAAGAACCTGCGATGAGGATTTTCTTCCGTGCTAAGTGTTTGAACTCTTTATGCCTTGCAATGTCTCGGGTGAGTCTGTTGCCACGGGCCGTGAACATTCTGTGAATTCGCTTGTGAATGCTCCGCCCTGCGACGAGTCTGCCAAGTGCACCGAGTGGGACGCTGAAGTTGACGGTGTCTTCAACGCGGCATGTGCCGTCGTCATTTTCGACAAAGGCATGAACGTGATGCCAGGACTTGAATGGGCCCTTGATCATGTCATCCTCAAAAGCATGGGGGGGGTTGTATCCCTTGTGCCTCGCAACCCATTGGAGTTTGATGGGGCCCATAGGGAAACGAAACACACGTTCAGAACCATTCTCAAGTGTAGGGTCGGAGCGAACTTCTTCCACCGATTCCCAAGGAGGCATTAAACGGCGAAAAGAACCCTTGTGTTCGTGCCAATCGAATGTGGTCTTGACGTCATCAGATACTTGGGTGGTGTGAGTGTAGAGCATAGGATGACCTCTTTGTCTCAGTGACCGAACTCTTGCAGGTAAGGTTTGAGGTCGAATTTCCGCCGAGTGTTTTCTGAGGACATGTAACGGATTTTTCCGAAAATCGCCCGTTCGGGTCCCCAGGCGCGATCGTGTCGGCCAAGAACCCAGAAGATACCGGTGTAGGAATTCGGATCTCGCCCGTCAAGAGCGTACGTGTCGTTGAGTTCAATCATCCACTTGGCGGCTTGTTCTGGTGATTCAGCCCATTCAAGAATTCTCTTCCCCCATAACATTCGAAGGTAGTTATGGATGATGCCCTTTCTGACCAACTGGCGTTGGGCTGCGTTCCATATTTCATCATGAGTGTCAGCATTTCTGATTTGCTCAAGGGTGTAGGTCGTCCGTTCGTCATCAGCATGTTCGGAAAGGGTGATTTTGGCCCAGTTTGGTATCGAGTTGTAATCGTTATGCTCTGGGTTGTGAAAGGCGTTGTTGAAACCAAGTTCGCGCCATGTGATGATTTGATCGAGGAAGGCTTCGACGGGTTCAGGTAGCCCCCACCAGCCTGCCCGGGCACCTCTTCTTGAGGCGTTGATCAAATCGGGCATCCATCCGTTCGAGTCGAGGATCTTCCGAACAACCTCGACGGTTGAGAGGTGACCGAAGTGGAACCAAGGTGAAAGACCACTTGTGGCCGGATTCTTGACTTGATTTCGATCTTCATGGTATCGGCTCAGGCGATTGGACAAAAATTCGCGGAGCATCCGTACAGACGTGTCGCGCCCACCTCGAACATTTTGAACAGGTGGAATTGAATGATCAATGTCGAGGGTTGAGAGGGCATCACGGCCAGAGGAACCTTGTTCTCCGGCCCGCCACAGCCATTCAAATGGTGTCACGCCAAGTTTCGATTGTTCTGAAAGGATCTTGAATTGCTCGTCATTCATCCAGAGGTCATGGCCGTGGGGTACCGGCTCATGCGAGGGCCAAGTTTCGATGCAATCAACAAAACGCTCGTGGACAAAACGGCGGAATCCATGGGCTGTTGGGTAGGCACGATCGGTCCATGCCATTGGAAACACCCCGTTGGAATCAACGACCATGAACCGAATTGGCAGACTTGTTGATGCACTTTCTACGGCTTTGCGCGGGAAGTAGGTTGGAAATTCATCGCTGATGACGATCACAGCGTTTTTTGCCAGTTCATGCAGTTTTCCTATGTGGCCAGAAAGCGGTGTTTCAACCCATGGGATATAGCGGATTTTGTTTTCTCTAAACGTGCGAATGTTATCGAGCATGCCTTGAATCATGAAGGCGGTGATTCGGTCGTTTGCGAACCTGTGCCGTGTGGAAATTTCTTCCAACACGAGAAGAGGAACTCCGCGTTGGTTTGCCACTTGGGCTGCATATTCGAGGGCCGCATTGCAATGGTAGCGCCGGTTTGCGATCATCCAATACAGCACGTAATCGCCTTCACTGTTCAGGGGCTTGGTGTTGAGAGCCCTTGCCCGTTCGCTCAACCTACTGCTCACGATCGGCCCCCCCGGTGTTCAGGTAAGGTGTGAAGGACGTAAGGATGGCCACGTGTGGCTTCGTAATCCACGCTCGAGAGCAAATGTTTGGAATTGACTGCATTCACAGCCATCTTGTGCATGGCATCGCTGATCCAGTCGAGGTGTTCAAAGTGATCGATGGGGACAAATTTCGCCTCTGAGACTTCGTCGTTGGGTGATGGTTGGGCGTTAGGGTGAACTTGAACCATGTAGGCAATGAACAGAGCGGGTGTTCCGTTAAGGAGGCGCTCTCTCACTGACTGCACCCCGAGAACCTCACCCTCGATGCTGCATTCTTCTTTGAGTTCACGAAGAGCAGCGTTTCTTGGCAGTTCACCCGTATCGACGTAACCTTTGGGCAACCCCCATCGGCCTTGGTAGCGCCCGTGGAGCTCCCTGACGAGCAGAATTGACCTGGCGCGACGCACGATTGCGGCCACTCCCAAATCACATTCTACGTTGTGCATGGGATGTTGTTTGGTGAATGTGCGTATAAAGGACTGTTTCGTTGCGTATACGATTTGAAACAGGATTTTATAATGCAACTGGCGTAAGAATGGAGCATGACCAACCACTTTGAACTTGCTGCTCGTATCAAAGCAGACGCTAACCTACCCACCGAACACGGCAACTTCCGCATGAGGGTGTTTGTCGATGAAGAAGGAAGCGAACATTCAGTGCTTTCTGTTGGTCTTGACGACTCTTCAGCAGTCCCGCTTGTGCGCATCCACTCTGAGTGCCTTACTGGTGATGCCTTCGGATCGCTCAAATGTGACTGTGGTCCCCAACTGCAAGCGTCGATGGCCCGAATCCAAGAAGAGGGATGTGGGGCTATTCTCTACATGCGACAAGAAGGAAGAGGCATCGGCCTCGAGGCAAAGATACGAGCCTATGCGCTCCAAGACCAAGGTCTTGACACCCTCGATGCTAACTTGGCCCTCAGACTCCCAGCTGACGCCCGGTCCTACTCCTTTTGTGCGGACATGTTGTCAAATGTTGGCGTCGACAAAGTTCGCCTGATGACCAACAACCCTCTCAAGATTCGTGGCCTTCAACTCAACGGCATCACCGTCGAAGAGCGATTGCCACACCTGGTCGGACGCTGTAAACTAAACAATCATTACTTGTCAACCAAACAAAAGCGAATGGGCCACCTCATACCAGAGCAGGCTTGACCCTCCATGCTAAATACACAGGAATTGAGGGGAAGGTATGGCGAATCAACTCTCGGGCAAAAAAGCACCGGAATTCACCCTGCCTTCTTCAAATGCAGAGAGTTTTTCCCTCTCTGATTATGATGGTAAATGGAAGGTCATCTTTTTCTACGCTAAGGACGGCTCACCCACCTGTAAGCGGGGATGTTTGACGTTCAAAGAACAATACGACCTCTTCCAATCGCTAACACCTCCTGTTGAGGTGATTGGAATCAGCCAAGATTCAGTGGAAGATCACCGTCGTTTCAAAGAAGATCTGAACCTCCCTTTTCCGTTGCTGAGTGACCCCGAACGCCAAGTCGCCGAAGCGTTTGGAGTTCCAGTGTTCTTGGGACGGTTTCCAGCCAAATCCTCGTTCCTTATTGGTCCGGACAGAACGGTCCACTACTGCTATGATTGGTTGTTCCGCCCCCGGCGTCACGTCGCACGCATCTTAGACGCATTCAGTGAACTCTCTTCTGGGGGCTCCATGGAATGAATTGGTTCGAACTTTTCGAAGACGCTGGACTTTCAGAACGTGAAGCACGTTCCATCGTCATTCTCTCCTCCTCGAAGGAATTGAAAGCAAGTGAACTTGCTAAGGAATTGGGAACCAATCGACTTGATGCTTACAACTCCTTATCGCGTCTCACCGAAATTGGCTTGGTTTCTGTCACTGCAGACCGGCCGATGCGCTTTTCCTGCTCCTCGCTCCCAGTCCTCTTCAAGCGCTTACTCAATGAGCAAAGGGAACGCATCGAACGCACATCAAAAGCGTTCGAGTCAATCATGTCCGGTGCGACCTCGCAGTACGATGAAGGTGCAGAGGAAGTAAGCGAAGACACCAATGCAAAATTCGCCGTCCTCAAAGGGCGGGAGCACATTCACAAGCGAATCGGTGAATTTGCTGCACAAGCAGAAGAACGCATGGTGTTGCTTCTTGGGCGGTTCGGAATTCTCCATCTGTGCCGATCGGTAGGCCTTGAAGAAGTCAACCTCGCAGCTGAGCGTGGTGTTATTGTCACCGTACTGGCGCAACTCGATCGTCGAACGGTTCGGTTCTATGACCAACTACACGATTCCATTGCTATTCGACATTCCGATGAAGTCAACTCCCTGGGCGTCTTGCAGGATACCGGCAACGTGATTCAATTCTTACACGTTGAAGAAAACCCCGTTGGACGAGGTCGTGATGATGCTGCGCTGGTGGTCAACTCAGAAGTGTTTGCTAGTTCTCACAGTGATTTTGTCAATGCGATTTGGTCAAAAGCGATCGATATCGAGGCCGCTAAGAAGAGGTTCACAGAAGAACGCATCGTCGATCCATTGCGCCTCACTGTTGGCCAAGGCTCGTTCTTGGAACAGTTCCGACATGCTTTGAAAGTGAGCGAAGACCTTCCAGAAGACGATGTTCCGTTCAATCCAGAATCATTCCTTGCTTCAAGCAGTGAAATTAACCAGGCCCGAGCAGCCTTGCAAGACGGTCGAATGAGCAGCCTGAATGAATTAGGAATCGACCTCGGTACCATGCTACGCCAAGTGGGCCAGCGTATCGGCGAAGAACTTTCATTCAGCCTCAGAAAGATCGAGGGCGATGTGGAATTTTTGAACGAGTTGATGGATTGGTGGGAGCATGCCGGACTCGGTGAACTTGATTACAACGCAGATCCATTCTTCCATATTATCGTGAACCTCGCCCACCCGGCAACAGAAGATGACGACGTGTTGCCACTTTGGCAACTTGATGATGGAATCATTGAGGGCGCCTTGATGGCGCGATACCCTGAGAATGGAAATGTTCGAATTCGCCGAGAAGTGGAAGGTCAAGACGCTTGGCGTTACACCCTTGTGTTCATCGATGAAACCGATGAAGAACTGCTTGAGTGAAAACATCTCTTGATAAGCAGAACCGTTGACTAGACGTCATGAGAATGTTGACGTTCTTCCGGTTTATGCGTCAAATTCTGCGCAAGAAGCCAGCCGATTTGGATTGGATTCAACGCCAAGGCCTCATTGCCGTCAAACTGGCGCAAATATTTGCGCTCCGTCCTGATCTTCTGGGTGTTGAGAAAGCTCGACAGCTGCAACAGTTGTATCAGCACGCTGCTTCAATCGCTTCGGAAAACCTCCATGAGACCATTGCTAAAAAAGCCCCGTCAGGGTTTATGGATGCCTTTGAATCAATCGATGACGCCCCTCTCGCAGCGGCTTCAGTTGGCCAGGTGCACCGAGGGAAGTTGAAGACAGGGGAAGAAGTGGTGATTAAATTCATCAAACAAACCAACGCTGTCGAATTCAAAAAAGAAGTTGTGCGAATGCGTCGATGGTTGCGAATTTTCTTGATTTTTGCTCCAAAACTTCGCAAGGTTGGCAATCCAATGGCGTTGATTAACCACGTTGCGGATTACACTCTGCGTGAATTGGATCTGCGAAACGAGATCAAAGGTGCCGAGGAACTAGCAGCGATCAAACACTCCCTCAAGGATGACTTCCAAATGGATTTGCTTCGTTTCCCGGTCTATTACCCAGAATTGTCGAATGCTGATATCTTAGTTTCAGAATTCATTCAAGGTATGTCATTGGAAGAAGGTATTGAAGAAAAGGCACTGAGTTGGGATTTCCTGCTTCAATTTTTCCGAATCCATGGTGCTTACCTCTTTGGTATCGGTACTTTCCATGGCGATTTACATCCGGGAAATTGTATTGTTGATGCAGATGGTAGGTTTGTTTTCATTGACAATGGTGCGATTTGCCACGCCCCAAAACGAGTTGCTCACGCCCTTTTCCATTTTTTCGACCATCTTTCACGCCAAGAAATGCAAGAGGCGTTTGATGCTCTTCTGAAGATGACAGACCTCAACCCTAACCCCAAGAAACTGGCAAAATACTACAGCACGATGACTGAGATTTACACCGACTTTGAAAAGAAACCAGTCGGGGAACAAAGCCTCACCCGCATCATGATGGGGACTGTAAAGGCGGCAGTCGAGCATGCAGGCGCTACGTTCGGCGAGGAAGCCTTCCCCATCATTCGCGCCCTGATGTACTTAGACGGTCTTGTGATTCGCACTCATCCCGATGCTTTACTGATTCAATCGATGGGCCCATTTTTGGAAGAATTCCAAACAAAACTCAAGATTTGAGGTGCTCTAATGGGTTCGATTGCAGTCGTGGGGGCAGGTCTTTCAGGGCTTCGATGTGCGACGCTGCTTCAGGCCTCGGGCCATGATGTCCAAGTTTACGAGCGTTCAAGTCGCTTAGGTGGACGAATGCAGACTGATCAAAAGGACGGGTTCCTTCTCGATCACGGTTTTCATGTGATGCAGACTGGTTACCCAGCATCAAAGCGAACTTTCAACTTCCAAACTCTCGGTGCACAAGCCTTCGAACCCGGGGCAATTCTGGTTGAACAAAGAAAAAAGCGAGCCAAGTTTTGGACCATGGCAGACCCTTTCCGGCGACCTTTGCAAGGGGTGTTCAGCGGGCTCAACAGGTTTGCGTCACCTTTGGATCTCCTTCGAGTGGCCATGATGCGATTTGCAGTGCGGAGAGGAAACGTCAACAAAACCTTCGAAGGCGGTATGGATGACACACGCGCCTACCTGATGCAGCGTGGCTTTTCTGAACGAATGATCGACCGTTTTTTCCACCCCTTGTTTTCAGGAATTTTTCTAGAGGACGATCTTAGAACCAACGAGCGAATGTTTCGTTTTGTTTTCCGCATGATGTCTGAGGGGCAGATGGTGCTGCCGGAAGAAGGGGTTGCTGCCGCTCCAAAGCAACTTGCTCAACGCCTAGGCTACGATCGGATCCACCTTGATTCTACGATTGAAATTCATGATGCTACCTCCTTAAGCGTGAATGGAAAGAAAATGAAATTCGATGCGATTGTCAAAGCTTACAACCCTCATTTGAATCAAGAGAAGCGGCATGTATGGACGGTCCACTATGGAGCCCCCTCCTCGCCCCTCAAATCAAAGCATATTCTTCTCAACACGGATGTTCGACTCAAGAACGGACTTATCGCTCATCTTGCGGTGCCCTCGGATATCCAACCAAGTTATGCTCCTGCCGGCAAATCATTGGTTTCCGTGACAGTCGTTGGTCAACGGGCGGAAGCGTTGGGTTTGCAGGACGCCTCAGCCATTGAAGGAACCGTCCGTGCAGAACTCTCGAATTGGTTCGGTTCGCAGACTGCAGATTGGGACCTTCTCGATGTTCAGCACATCCGTCATGCACTCCCAGAAGTAGGGGCCAATCTTGAATTGACATCAACATCGAGAAACAATGGATTTGAGTGCGGAGACCACACCGTCCATGGAAGCGTGGAAGGCGCTTTAGTTTCCGCTGAACAGGTGGCCAATGCAGTTCATGAACACCTTGAGAGGCGGGTTCATGGCCTGGATTGACGCTTCCACTAGTGCCGGGACATTTGGTTCTCTGTGGTGCGTAAATGAACGGTCCAACGCCCATAGAGTTGGTTGTGACTGTACATGGTCCAGCCATTTTCAAACCGGATTAACATTGCTTTTGCCCGACTTGTCACATCGATCACCCTCTGCCCTTCGATGAGATGCTCCCTTCCAAGGAAGGTGGTGTAGGGTAGGTGAGCTTGAACAATATGTTTGCCAATCATCGCCTTACCGATTCGATCGGCCGCTCGACGAATCTCTGGGCCTTCTGGCATGGGTTACAAAGGTCTCCAACCGTCTATCAAGATGTGTTTTGACAACCGATGGAGAAAAGAGCCAGTGCTTCTACGCCCTGACATGGCGCAGGAAGTTGTGATGCTGGGAACCGGCAACGCGTTTCTCCCATATGGGCGCTACCATTCCTTTGCCATGATTGATGGAAAGCATGTCATCGATTGCCCACCGACTGCTCTTGCAAGTTTCAGACGAACAGGTGTCACTGTAAGTGACATTGAAACAATTTTCATCACCCATGTCCATGGGGACCACGTGTTTGGTTTTCCGTTCTTCTTACTTGAGCGGCAATACATTTCTGATCGCGCCTTGTCAAAACCATTGACGGTGGTTGCTGCACCCGGAGTTCAAGAACGGTTGAGACAACTCTGTCAACTGGCTTATCCAGGCAGCCTTGATGCTATTTTTTCTACAATCCAATGGAGGGAGGAAATCGAAGGTGAACTTGAATGCGGCATGACATGGCGTCGCTTTGCCGTCCACCACGACGAATCAGTCGACCCTTACGGTTATCATTTCAATCCAGGGAAAGAGGGTAGTTTTGTTCACAGTGGTGATTCTGGTCCATGCGAAGCTTTGTATCGAGAAATGGGGCAATCAAGCATGACCATTTTGGAAATGGGGTTGCCTGAGTGGGTCGAGTCAGATCATCATCACAAGCCATCCGATGTTGAGAAAATCGCTGCATCTCTCCCCGGAGTTCAATTGGTGATCACCCACACCTTCATCGATACGCCCCAAGTTGGACGTACGCCAACGGTGACCGATGTGTACCCTACGCACCCACCTAATGTCCATCACGCTGAGGATGAACTTCGTTTGGTGAGGGATGGTTCGGTGTGGTCGCTCACTTCATAGGTTTCAGATTTCTTTCCGGAATACGGTCAGAAGTCGGGTATTTTTGTGCGTTATTTTTCGCTATACCCCTTATTATACCTCTCCCTTTATATTCCAAAAGTAGACTTGGTTTCCTTTCCAAAATACCTTCTCTAAATCAATGGAGAGGACATACTTATGAGGGGGACTCGGACTCACGCACATTATCGCGCATCGGTCAATCCGACCGTCGCTCGATATTGCCAGAAACATTGAGGAATAATCATGAGCGGAAACATCTTCGATGACTTCCTTTCAAGAAAAACCCTATTTGTGGACAAGGAAATCCTCCGTCATGATTTCCGACCAAAGAATCTCCCTCACCGACAAAGTGAGATTGAAAAATTAACCTTCAATCTCGTGGAAGCGCTCAATGGCCATATTCCTTCCAACATGACGCTCTATGGAGTCACCGGGGCTGGGAAGACAGCCGTCACATCATACGTGTGCGATGAATTGGAAGCCAAGGGCCGAGAACTCAATCGCCCGGTTCAGAGCATCATGGTGAACTGCCGACAGATCGATACCCAATACCGTGTGCTGAGCCACTTAGGCAATTCTTTGCTTGAGTCTCACGAAATTGGAGAAATTCCATTCACTGGGTGGCCAACCGATCGAGTGTTTGGTGAACTCGTGCGCCGCATGGACAACCGGGGTGGCGTCTTTGTCATCATTCTGGATGAAATCGATCACTTGGTTCGCAAAGCAGGTGATGACTTGCTTTACAACCTCACCAGCATCAATGCATCTCTAAAGAGCGCTCGAGCCTGCGTCATTGGCATCTCAAACGATTTGAAATTCACCGACTTCCTCGATCCGAGGGTCCGTTCAAGACTTGGACAATCCGATGTTGTGTTCAATCCATACGACGCCATGCAGCTGCAGAACATTCTGCGACAAAGAGCACAAGGTGCTCTTGTGGAAGGGGCACTCGATGACAGTGTGATCGCCTTGTGTGCTGCAATCGCTGCCCAAGAGCACGGCGATGCACGTTGCGCTTTGGATCTGCTTCGAGTCTCAACAGAAAAAGCGGAACAATCCGGCGATGAGTGCGTGACTCAAGCTCATGTTCGAATGGCGCAACACCAACTTGAGGCGGACCAAATGCACCCCGTTCTCTCTTCGCTCCCTAGCCAGCAAAAATTGGTTCTTGCAGCAATCCTCCTCAACGAACGAAATGGTCTTCGAAACATTCAGACTGGAGAGGTCTACGATGTCTACACGCAAGCATGCCGCTATGTTCGACAAAATCCACTCACCCAACGCAGAGTTTCAGGATTAATTTCCAACCTCGATATGCTCGGTCTGATCACCGCACGCACCGTTTCTCGTGGAAGGTATGGCCGCACTAAGGAAATCAATTCCTGTATCCCAAAAAACATCGACGCAGACGGGATTATGATTGAGTCGGAAGCCCAAATGAAAGAGGTCTTTGAACGTCCATACCGACATCAATCCCGCCTTTGATTTGAACCTGTAAGTGATTCTTTTCCATTTTCATTTATTCGGTGTGCTTATATCCAAAAGGCAGGTGGCGCAATCTATGAGCAAAGACGAGAACGAAAGTTCGAACGACTTAATGTCGGCAATTCTCAACCCCTCTCGCGGTGTGTCCCTGTGGTTCATCGCTTTGGGAACATGGGGCTTATTCCTTGCAATTCTTAACATCCTCGGACAAGCGCACCCCTCCTATCACTGGTCTTGGGGCGGTCTTTTGACGTTCGAAACGACAAACGCAGCCTTCGAGCTAAAAAGCGACGGCATCCAATTCGTGGCTTCAGATTTTGTCTTCATGTCGTTCTGTGGACTCATCATAGCACTTGGTCTGAAGACCATTGCGTCCGAAGATGGCGGCATCCCGGCATTCGCAAAGAGCCTCATCATGAATGATACATGGCCTTCTCTTGCCGATCCTAGCCACAAAGGCTGGTCGATGTTTGCTGCAGCCTGGTGTCTTTTGCTTGGCGTTGTGTGCTATGCATACTATGGAATCGTTCACATGGGTTGGACCGATCCCGGAGTGTACTCGGTGACCATTGCTCTCTTGGCGTTTGGCTTTGCACTGAAGGCTTCGTCCAACGCTCCTGCTGGCGACGAAACTCTTGACTGAAGCGTGTCTCATTTCTTGAACAGAGGCCTGTGGCCATTCTGTCCACGAATCGCATCCACGCCTCCTAGCACTAAGCCTTGCCACAGTGCAATGCTCCAACTGAACGTCAGGCTGCGAACGCGGAGGACCGCCCCAATGCTCACCTTCCCTTCTCGCAATGCACCTCTGTTTACTTCCCCTAATGGCCCACGCCACAAAATGAATTCGTGGATGCACATCAGAAACAACGTTCCCAAGAGCATTTTTGTTTGCCACCATTGTTGAACTGTCTCCCAAGAGAGGGCATCCATACTCGCAGCCTTATAGACAAACGGAAGACCTGAGATAAGAGCTGAGATCCATAACGGGAGCACCATGAGAACAAGGGTAGAACTGCCGATGAAATCCAAACCGGGTCCAATTCGTTTCCGTCTTGGGAAGTGCCTTACGATTCGCACGTGGGCCCGGGCGTCCCGTCTTCGCTTGGCCAAAAATCGTTCGCGTTCACTTTCAGGAACGTGTGCAACCACTGCCGAGGGTGCGTAAATGATTGAACCGCCATTTCCGATGAGGCGAAGGCTAACTTCCATGTCTTCAGCATGGTACCAATCTGGATTGAAACCCCCAATGTCCATGAGCGATTGGCGGTGGAACATAGAACAGGGGCCGTTTGCCAAACTCGTTTTGCGTGGGCGAGCCCTGTACTTCCGTGCAATTTCCACAGAGCGAACCCTGCTGACCACATCATCCGCTTGGCCAAATACAGTGCGGCCGGTTACGGCCACAACAGTTTCCTCTTCATCAAGTGGCTCGGTTTCTGCAATCATTGTTTCAATCCAATCTGGCTCAGGTCGCACATCAATATCGGTGATGGCCACCCAGTCGCCCTTTGCTTCTTCAACGGCCCATTGCCTTCCTGCGGAAAGCCCTTTTTTGCCTTGAGTGAACACCCTGACTGGAACTTCGCCCTCCTCTTGATTCCAAGAAAGGAGTTTTTCTTTTGACCCGTCACTGGAACCGTCATCAATGGCAATAATTTCCAACGGACGGTAGGTTTGAGCGAGAAGTGCTTTGATGCAATCATCAACCCATATTGCCCCGTCCCTTACACACACAGTGGCGGTCACAAGCGGTGAATTTTTCATTTCATCACCTCAAACAAGTTGAGAAGGTTTCTGCATCGTTCTTTGACGCCCATGGTCGTTACTTGCATCACGACGCCCTTTCGCGGTTGTCCGTAAAGAACGACAGTTCCGATCGGGGCAAGGCAATGAATGATGAGTGGCGCCAAGTCTTCTTCCCCCTCCACCTCAAGAAGCACTGATTCTTCTGCGATCAAAGCATCCTGCAGAGCCTGACACAACGAGGGTGTGAGGAAACCTGCGGGATTTACGGCAGACAAATGATGTTCGAATGCAGTTCTATCCACGAGGTGTGACGGTTCCAACTTTGTACGTTTGGTCATTCCATCAATGAGTGCTAAACCGGGTGTGACGCCCATTTCAAGCAAGGTTTTGGTGGTCACATCTCCGACAGCCACCAAAAGGTGGACGTTTGCAGGTAATCCATCGAGCGCTGCTGCCATACCTACTTCGGGGTCATCTTCAGGTCCCTCAAACAATTCCCCCATGGGTGTTTTGAGTTCGCTGTCGAGCGCTGGAGCCATTTTCAAGGTCGAGTTTCGCAGTTGCTTTCTCATCCAAGGATGCCCTTCTTGATCCATCAGTCCATTTCGAATCGAAGACGAACTGATAATGCCTCCCTCAATGCCGCGTAAATGCGTCACTTCAATGATGTGGAGCGAAGGTAGGCCATGTGTTTGACGTTGATCGTTGATCGTATGGCACATACCCACAGTTTCAGGCGTCGCAACAATTGCATCCGCCCTTTCATGGTGGGGTGCGGGCCCAAATGCATCCTCGAGTGGGTGAACGGTGATTGAAGTGCCAGATTTGAGGGCAGCCCAATTGAGCAAATCGTCTCGCCGATCTTCAAAATCCATCACATAGTCGGATTTGTGGTGAGCCATTGAATTTGTAGTGATGTGAATTTCAACCGCTTCTGCATGTTTGCACGCTGCGTCCAGCAGCAAACGGTGACCTGCATGAAGTCGGTCAAAGGTGCCCCCAACGAGGCAACAGCGGAAGCGTTGCTCATTGGTCATGAATCTCTGTGGTCACAGCGGCTCTTTCATTGCATCGCTTGCTTTGAGGTGAGCGGTTGGGTTTGTGAGAGAAAAAAGGAACTGTACCCCGGCGCGTAACGGCCCATTTCATCGCAAAGCTCGAGGGCCTGACCCAGCGCCAGGGTGTTCTGTCCGGAAGGGTGGTTGTCTCGTGTTCATTCTGACGTCGCACGAGGACCCATAACCTACCGGTTGGTTTAAGCGCGTTTGCACCGAGAATCATCCCCCGAAGGGTCATCTCAGTCTTCGATTGCGCACCGTACACTTGGTATCAGACTTCACAGCAATTTCACAGTAGCTCTGCCAGATGTTGCTGGTACGGCAAAGGGAACCACCGGTCGACCCCTTTTCAATACATCGTGTTGGGTTCTTATTCGAGCCTGTGGGCAAAACTTCGAGCGTACAACAAGGCACCAATCTGCTCTTCCCCTGTTCGCAAAGCTTCCAGTCCTATGCGTGGCCAAGATTCGACCGGGCGCGCTAACCACCCCACAAGTGGGTGCAGACGTCCATAGTGAACGGGTTCATTTCTTTCGAGTGTGGCGATCATGTCATGGAGGTCGAGCAATGCTGGTTTGCCGACACCCTCTTCGACGAGGTGAATTTGTAAAATATCTTCGAGGGCTGGGCGCACGCCTCCAAGCGTGGTGGGCAAGCCTGGCAAGCCTGCTCGTTCTCCCGGTGGCCGGGCAAGAAGCGCAGGCCAGGGGATTTCCTGATCTCTGAGCCATCGCCGCCCGGAGCTTGACGAAAGTTGAATTTTGAGCCAATCCGATGCCCAAGCCGTCCACCATGATGTGGGGAGTTGAGCCATCAACTGGCGAAGAGCATCGGGTGAGATCGGTTCGTTGTTTTCGATCATGGTCAACGCTTTGCCCCAAAGATACAACGCATCGGTCTTCCTTTGATTTTCGCTCGCCTGCAAACAAAGCAGGAGGCAGGCTTGGTTTGCTTCATTCAGCGGAAGGCCTAACGGGAACATTGCTTCGAGGACCTGTTCACTGTGATAAGGGCGTTCAAGCCAAATTTTGCACGCCCGTTCAATCATTTCGTTGAATTCATCAGGGAGTGATTGAGAGGCGAGGAGGAGCCCCGATGCAAACCAAATGCTGTCTTGTTCGTCGTTGAAGAAATGGTCATACCGGGGGATTGATTCGATGTTGTGAGTGAACCGTTGTCGAATTCGCTCCAATGCCTTTAGAGACCAGGCGGGTGATGAAGCACTCATTGCTTGAATCAAAGTCGATGTTTCACACGATTCAATGGGAAGCAAATCAGCCCATCCAGGTGGCAAGGAATTCCGGATTCGAATCCAACGGCTGCTCCGGTCTTCGTGAGGGGTTGCAATCCAGGCTGCTAGAGGCGAGGTGTTTTCGTTTCGGTTTGCCCAGCCTTCATCGCCTTCAGGGAATAGAGAAAGTGCATGCCATACTGCTTTTTGCTGTTCAAGCGACACCTCTTGGTGGGTGAACATACCATGATCATATACGTCACCGTTCAGTGCTGAGAGCATTTCCTGCGCATCCATGGGTGTCAGGTCATGCACCGCAGAGGGCCGCGGTTTCGCACGCTGTTCGGAGAGATTCACTGCGAAGGATTTCCCTCGCCCGAGTTGGAGCTTTACCTGACCGAGCTGATTCGCTGGTTTCAAGGTGGCCGCAGCCGTAGGCAGTGTGGTCATTTGCCCGTTGGATGTAAGCAACAAACGGCATCGCATTGAAGCAAGTAATTCTTCGAGTAGAGCGCGTTGAGGTTCAACCAAGTGAGGCCATTCAACCGTGCACTCAAGTTCTGTATCGGCAAGAAACCATTCTAAGAGCGCAGCACCCCCCTGGGCAGAGGTTCCAGTGAGGTTGATTCGCGTGAGCACTTCTCCAAGGGTCCAATTCGCTTTACCAAAATCCATGAGGATCGCTCGCTGAACAGAGATCGATGGTGCTGCTGCATTTTCATCGACAAAATGATGGCACAAATCTTGAAAACGAAGTTCGAGTTTTGAAGTGGCGAGTCTCGGATGCTTACGCTTGAGCCAGTACCACAATGCCTCCAATGGGAGGGTGCGCGGGTGAGCGAGTTGGCGGTTGTCTTCAAACACTAATGCACCTTCACTCATTGCTTCTATGGCCAAACGTCTGCTGACTTTGGATGTGAGGTGGCCATGCGTCGCCATCGGCGGTCGTATGGTGACGGAGTGGCCAGGCGTCGTTCCGAGGATGTTATTTCCGAACTGTAGGTCTTCAGCCCCATCCGATTGGTGCAAAGGGGTTTGGAACCATGCGCCTGGCGCAATGGTCCACGGTTCGCTTGCATCAAGCAGTCGTGCGTGGATCACTGAAATTGACGGGGCGTTTGTTGACCAATCCGTCAATGTCCCTTGTTCAGTTGGGAGGGGGGGTTCGGTTGGCATCAATGTGGCAAGATCGTACCAGCGCGTTGATTCGGATCGAACAACCGCCCAACACCCCCCACTGTTTCCTTTGGAGTTGGAAGGGGGGTATCTGACTTCATCCAGGCCTTGAGTGGGGAGCCGGATGAGGTCTGAGAGCAACGGTTTGACATAACCAAGTAGGGCATACTGCCCATCGTGCCCAAGAACGATCCCATCAGCTTGTGGTGGTGCAGTTGAGTGATTGCTTTTCAATCGAGAGAGGGCATCCTGCTCGAGCCGTTGCCGCCCAAATTCGGTAATGAAGTGCGGTGCGCCCCTGATCCCTTGTTGATCATCGCGGGTCACATCGCCTCGCTCTCGCAACTGGCGTAGGGCCAAGGATGCGTGTGGCATCTGCAATTCAAGAGCGTGAGCAATCTGGGAAACAGTGCCTCCTCCATCGAGCAACCAGTTGAGCACGCGTCGCTGGTACCTGCTTCGAATCCGTGCAATCGACACCAAGAGTCACCTCATTCTCTGGGTAGGTTGCCTCATTGATAAATCTTTCAACATTTTAAACTAGTTTGTTACATTTAGTTATATATTTCCACTGGAGAAGTGACTTTTTACTTACATTCCTCCCGGGCTGCGGGGATAAAAGCCTCCAGAATGGTCATCAACGGTAACCAACAACCTTTGTTCGGAGGAATGGTTATATGAGCGGCCTCGTTCATCTGTAGCAGTGGCCCCACCCTTCGATGGGAAAAGGCCTCATGACAGGAGGAAAAACGCATGAAAACAACCAGAATCAGAGAGAAAATCAAGAAATTCTTAGGCGACCGACCACGTAATACGGCCGAGATCTTGGAACACATTAACAGCACCATGCGCCACGGTACCACCAGCCAACAGCTCGGTAACGTGCTCTCCAAAGACAAGGACATCGTCAAAGTCGGATACATCAAGCGCTCGGGGATCCTCTCTGGCGGCTACGATATCTGTGAATGGGCCACTCGCAACTGGGTTTCCACAAACTGCCCAGGCTGGGAAGAAGGCACTCCAATCATCATCGACAACGATGGAAATGTTACCACTGGTACCTCTTCCAACAACCGTCTTTGAGTTGAAGTCTACCCTTCACCCAACAGATCGCCCCTGATTTGTTCAAAGAATCTTTCATGCGGGTTCTACGATAGAGTTCAAGAAGGGCGAGCATTTCGCCTGCCCATGGATGATTTGGACAAGGGTGACAAGTACACCGTTCGCGACATTGGACTTGCAGAAGAAGGCGCTCTCCTCGTAGACTGGGCTCGAGCACGAATGCCGGTCCTAGCCAAACTTAAGGAAGAAGCAGAACGCACAAAGCCACTTGCAGGTATGCGAGTCGCAGGCTGCCTCCACGTCACCAAAGAAACCGCTGTTTTGATCGAAGCCATCGGTGCTGCAGGTGCCGAGATTTCATGGTCCGGCTGCAACCCACTCTCCACTCAAGACAACGTCGCAGCATGGATTGCCAAAGAGGGCTACTCCGTTCACGCTTGGCACGGCCAGTCCAAAGAAGACTTCTACTGGTGCATAGACCGTACCCTCGAATTCAAACCCACCCTCACACTCGATGACGGTGCAGACTTGATTGTTCGAGTTCACGGTGACAAATCCGAATTTGCTGAAGGTGTCATTGGTGGAACAGAAGAAACCACGACAGGCGTTCATCGTCTCCGCGCCATGGGTGCTGCCGGCGACTTACGCTACCCAGTGATTGCGGTCAACGATGCGGTGACAAAGTGGGACTTTGACAATGTCTATGGAACCGGACAATCAACGCTCGATGGGATCCTGCGGGCAACTTCCGTCCTGATTGCAGGAAAAACGTTCGTCGTGGCCGGCTTTGGCCACTGTGGCAGCGGGCTTGCAATGCGAGCACGTGGCATGGGAGCAAACGTGATCATCACTGAAGTCGACCCTCTCCCTGCGCTTCGAGCCGTTATGGAAGGCTACAGAGTCATGACCATGGACGAGGCAGCCAAGATCGGGGACATTTTCTGCACAGCAACAGGAATGGAAGATGTCATCGTCGGCCGCCACTTTGATTCAATGAAAGACGGTGCCATTATCTCCAACACTGGGCACTATGATTGTGAAATCAAAATCACTGATTTGGAAGATCTCTCGTCTTCTTTCCGCACAATTCGCCCGGACAATGAAGAATTCTTGATGCCAGACGGACGCAGAATCTTCTTGCTTGCACGGGGACGTTTGGTCAACCTTGCAGCAGCCGAAGGCCACCCATCGGAAGTGATGGACATGTCCTTCGCTAACCAGTTCCTCTCATTGTGCCGACTTGCAAAAGACGGCGCCTCCATGGGGAAGCAAGTTTACGACATCACCACGGAGCAAGATCAAGACCTCGCTACCACCAAATTGGAAACGCTTGGTTTCAGCATCGATGTCTTGACCGACGCACAACTCGCCTACCTCGACGATTACACCGTTGGTACGTGAGATCACTATCCGGCAAGTCCTGAGTGCCTCTCTCGTTGACCACGTCTCCGATTCAATCGTCGGTAAAGGACGACCTCATCGGCCAACATGATTGTTCATAGCAGGTGTCGAGCACAAGGTGCTCATCACTCTCAGTTTCAATTGCCTTCGAAAATTGACATGGCGTCATCAACCGATGCACCCTGGCAGATGATCGCATGGCAAGCAGCAGTCATTCGAACCGCTTCTTCTGTTGTGCGCTGGTGAATGTTACGTCCTGTTGCCGCTCCCATGCAGTTGCCGACCGACATTTGGTCGTGGAGGCGCTGAAGGAAATCTTTGGCAGGAAGCGAGCCGCCGCCTGAACAAATGATGCCAGTTCGACCTGCTGCTTCAGCAGCCACAGCGAGGGATTCTGGGCGAGTCATTCCATCAAATGCACCTGGGTAGTTGACCTTGGCAAAGTCTGCACCAATACAT
The DNA here is from genome assembly GCA_002495535.1 of Euryarchaeota archaeon UBA433. Taxonomy (GTDB): domain Archaea; phylum Thermoplasmatota; class Poseidoniia; order Poseidoniales; family Poseidoniaceae; genus MGIIa-L1. The sequence goes on along the minus strand of DAFX01000073.1, from coordinate 10,997 downwards.
GCAGCAACACCTGCTGCACCAGAGATCAACTGCGGATCTTTCTCATCAGCGACTGCTTGTCCTCGAGGGTACATCCAAACAACGGCGATCATACCCAGTTCGTGAGCTTGGCGAATGAATTGTGCTGCCTCTGACAGCATTTCGTGCTCGAACTCACTGCCGATGTAAATCGTGTAACCAATACCAACAACGTTGATGCCGTTGTGTGAAAGGGACATGACATCGTCCATATCCCACATTGCTTGTGAAATTGGGTCGCGTTGAGCGGTCTTCACCATGTTGGATTTGGAATTGAGTTTGACGAGGTAGGGCAAGTCTGGGTAGTTGCGAGCGTATTGGGAAATAAGACCAAGTTGACCAGCAAGAACGCCGATGGTTCCTTCATCAAAGCATCGTTGACCGATTTCAAAAAGATGGCCAGGATCGTTGGACGTCAAAGGAATCTTAGCGCCGCCGTCATAGAAATCATCGTTGAGGTGCTCTATTTTTTGATCGCACGCAAAGAGGTTCATTTTACCCGTGCCAGATGTTGCAGCATCCATGTTTGAGACGTAGGTATCAATCAAGTCGTTGGGGACATCTGCTGGGACATTGTACTTGGACATCGGCTCACCTGTGATTGGCCCAGAGGTGAAGGGAACTTCAAGACTGCGGCCAGAGTTTTCGACATCACGGAGGCGCCGAGTGTTTGAACCACAGACTTGACAGTTGTTTGGAGGAAAAAAATCTCACGGAGGGTGGTTTACGCCCTCGAAGGTAAGCGGCTCGGTAATGGAAGAAATGGAATGTTGCTAGGTTGATGGTTGCAACTGATTCATCGATAAGCGTGGAATGACATTCGGCCCTGATTGATCGTCTGTCGGAAAGGACCACGTCCAGTGAGCATTCCTTTGATTGAAGAGAACAAACGAACGGGGAATGAATAACGAATCCATGGATTCTTTGGATAGACCATTTCAACTCTTGAGAAGCCTAAATCCTTGAGCATGCCTTTGAGTGCTGCTGCATTCGGAGCCCAGTAATTTGTATCATCGTTATTGAACGAATCTCCAGGATAATACACCATGGAGGGTTTCCAACGGTGTATATCGTCAACTACAGTTTCGATGATCAGTAATTCTTTACAGACATTGGCAGCAACACGAAGACCAGCCATTGGATCTTGTAGGTGATACAGAACACCGAGGAACATGACGATATCAAACTCACCAACATTGTCTGGAGAGACATCCATTGCATCGATGTCCAAGGATTCGACCTTTGAATTCAGTGCCTTGTGAGCGAAATTGAAACCATCTTTCGTACCCCACCCTGGGCCACTCCAACAGAAGTGGTCAGTTGCAAGGACGCGCTTCGCACCAGCTTTCTCTGCTTGGAAAGAGAAAAATCCATCCCATGAGCCAATATCAAGAACCGTTTTTCCAGTCAAGTCTTTGGGAAGACCAATCTGTTCGAGTTTCGCCATGGATGCATCCAATCCAGGTGTGACTGTGCCGTCATTGAGAGGAATTGAATGAAACCATTTGATTGAATCCATAGTTGCAGCGGGGTTCTCATCGGCCATGTTTCTTGACGCTCTGCTTCCACATATGAGCATATTGATGTCAACGAATCGTAAACGACTGCCACTCGGTGACAAAATCAACTTTGGCAGGAACCACAGCGATTTCCCTCGACATTAACCATGCACCGGCACGCCGGTACGTGTCAATAAATCGACAGTTGTTCACTGGCCGGTGAAGTTGGCCACACGCTTTTCGACGTATGCAGCGATTCCTTCCTTTGCGTCTGCGCTGTTGAACAGAGATGCTTGGAGTTCACGCTCGAGAGCCAGGTGGTATTCGAATGGGATCTCAGGTCCAGTTTGGCACGAACGCTTGATGTTACCAACAGCCTTGACAGCCTTGTTTGGAAGGGTGAATTGACTGCACCAGTCGAGAATGTCTCGGCGGAAGTCTTCTGCGGATCCTTCCCAGATGTGGTTGATGAGGTTGCAGCCATGAGCGTCCTCAAAGGACATTAATTCGCCAGTGACCATCATTTCGAGGGCCTTTGCCTTGCCAATCAATCGGGTCAAGCGAGCGGTTCCACCGGTTCCAGCGAGCACACCGAGGTTGATCTCGGGAAGGCCGACCTTACCGGAGTTCTTTCGAGCGATTCGGATGTCTGCAGCCATTGCAATTTCGAGGCCACCGCCGACGGCGTGACCGTTGATTGCACAAACGACAAGCTTCGAGGTTTGCTCGAGGCGAGAAAGAGTTTCATTGGCGTGAAGGCAGAAATTGTACTTGAAGCCAGGTGTGACGCTGTTGAGCATCTGGATGGATGCACCAGCTGAGAAGAAAGATGCGCCGTTTCCAGTGAGGACGATGCAGGTGACACTGTCATCGAAACGTGCCTTGACAATTGCTTCGTCGATGTCCCGCATCATGCCGTGTGTGTAGGTGTTTGGCGAGCGGTCGTTTGGACCTTCGAGTGGAGCACCAGCCGAGTTTGATGTGAGTTCAATAACAGCGATGCCGTTGTTGGTGACACCGTAGTTAACAAGTCGGTTAGGCATTGGTTCTAGGGTCAATCCGTAATTGTCCATGCGTCAAGCCACACGGACCCGTATTAAGAAGAAATCGCATGTTCGGATTGCTCATCTTTCATGGCTTCGGCATCATTGGCGAATGAAGTTTGACCACCTTTACGACGAGCAGCATCCCACTTTTCACCAACATCATTGGCAGCTTGTGAAGGCTCCCATTGATCGCGTTTCAATGCCTTGCGGAATGGCATTCTCCGCACACCCCGGCCCATTGCTTTGTCGTCCTTTTCAAGCATGAAGGGGCTCACCATCGTGTAGAGAATGGATTTGTACCACCGAGGTCGAAACAAATTACCAATCCAAATCAAACCATCGCCCCGCTTTGCCTGATCTTTCATCCATGCTTTGCACATTCGCTTGAACATTCGATCGCCAACTCTGTTCATCAACCATCGATTCGCTACGCTTGTTCGAACATAAGGCATGAGATGCTTGCGCACATCGGCTTCATAGTCCCCTTTGCCAAGCAGGTCATTTGCTGCTAGAACCCCAGACCATACGGCCATTCGCATGCCAAAGCCCCACATGAAGTCTTGAAGACCGCCAGATTCTCCTACGTAGTAACGCCCGTCCTGTTTGTAATTTCGATTGATTGTGAAGTCACCTTTGCCCCCAACGCGCTTGATTGGCGTACGGTTGAGGTTGGGGTAGTGGGTTTCGTACCAAGCGATTGTTTCGTTGAGGAAACGCTCGCTTTTCCGCTGTTTTCGCCACAAGCATGTGCAAATCAAGCCAACACCATCGATGATGATGAGGTAAGAATAGGACCCGGGCGCCAATTTGTCATTCAACTGGAATCCAATATGATTTGGATGGTCGGTATGGAATATTTCCCCATAGGCTACAGCAGAAGTGCCTTTTGGCCCGCAAGCAATGATGGTGCAATCTTCCTCTGCAACCCGCGATTTGTAATGGATTTGAGCACCTGCTGCTAGGGCCTGTCGTTTGAATCCCTGATCGATGGTGTGCTCCGAAGTACCTCGTTCAACGATTCTGTAAGCGACGCTCGAAGTCGTGGCTTGTGTGATTTTATCATCGGGATGAATGAGATCAACAACGTCAAATTCAGTTGCTTTGAATTCGGATGCATCAAAGCCCCATTGTTCTAACTGGTCGAAGAAATCGACGTCCATGCTCCAGTTTTCAAGGGCTTGGAAATCACCATCAAACCGGGCACCGGAATCGGCGCGAACATCGTGAACATGCACTTCTTTACCCGCTTTAGCCAAAATGGTTGCAGCAGCCAAGCCTGAGAGACCCGCTCCCATGATGTGGATTGCCGCCTCGTCGCCCATGGCCCAGTCCATGCATGCGTGAGGTTTGAATGATGCGCTCTCTTCGTGTGTGTATGGCGGGGCATATTCTCATCGAAGAGGCCCCTCAAATGTTGGACGAGGTGGCTCTCAAATCCAAACTTCCTCTCGATGGTTGTGGCGCAGTCGTTTCTTTTTTGGGCATCACCCGAGGAACCGAAGGCGATGCTAAGGTTCTCCGTTTGGAATTTGATGCCTGGCAGGAGCAATTGACCCCTGTGCTGCACAACCTCGCCGAACAAGCAATCTCTGCATTCAAAGTTCGCTGTGTGGCCATGGCGCACCGGACCGGTTCAGTGGGGCCTGAAGAGCCGATTGTTGCCATTCACGTGGGCAGCCCACATCGAAAAGAAGCATTTGAAGCATGTGAGTGGCTCATCGACGAACTCAAGAAGCAAGCCCCCCTGTGGAAAAAAGAAGTCACCGACAAAGGGGCAACCTGGAAGGCAGGCTTAGGGTGAGGAATAATCATGAAAACTGAAATTGAAGGCATTGTCGAAATCGGTGCCAAACCAATCGTCGCTCGCCGAGCTTCAGCCACTGGTTTGCTCAATTTGCAGCCACAAACTGCACGAGCAATACAGCAGAAATCAATCAAAAAAGGCGATGTGATCGAAGCTTCAACAATCGCTGCACTCCAAGCGGTGAAAGATACGCCTCGAATTATTCCCCACTGCCACCCCATCCCTCTGGAAGGTTGTTCAGTCTCGTGGGATTGGGAAGAGGCTTCCCTCCGTTGTACGGTGTCCGTGTCCGCCCATTACAAAACAGGGATCGAGATGGAGGCTTTGACCGGAGTGAGTGCAGGCCTTTTGTGCGCTTTAGACATGGTCAAATCCCTTGAGAAGGACGAACAAGGACAATACCCGAACACCTCGATCACCGACATCACCGTGCTTGAGAAATTCAAAGGCCAATGAGCATTGAGGTTCACCGCCAGTTCTGGTGCGGAATCGACGTGCTTGGACCCCCGGCTCTTTGTGTTCTCAACCGTTTCATTGATGGATGGGCCGCGCTCGTCCCCCTGTATGGGCGACGTTGGAGACCTCTACCACCACTTCCTAGAAGCTGTAGACCAAGCCGCGATTTCAAGCGGTGCTTGGCGGGGCTTGGGCGAGAAGGACAAGGCCGATGAAGCGGCTGTCGAGGCTATGCGTCGTACCTTTGACGCTGTGCCTTTTGATGGTCGTGTGGCTATTGGTGAAGGCGAGCGTGACGAAGCGCCGATGCTTTACATCGGTGAAGAAATTGGTAACATGGTCGGTGTTGCTGGCGCTGCGAAAATCGACATTGCCGTCGACCCTCTTGAATGCACCAACAACTGTGCTTCCAATTCACCTAATTCGATTGCTGTGCTTGCCGCGGCCCCACGCGGGACGCTCCTGCATGCACCGGATTGCTACATGGACAAGATTGCAGGCGGCCCCGAATTGGTTGGTGAAATTAGCCTCGACGGCGGTGTTGCCTACAACCTTGAACAAACGGCATCGGCACTCGACAAAGCAGTTGAAGATGTCCGTGTCGTTGCGCTCGACCGAGATCGACACGCAGATTTGTTCAAAGAAATCCGAGCCACAGGTGCCCAACTCGAATTGATGGGCGACGGTGATGTTTCGGCCGCCATCTGGGCGGCTCGACCGGATGGTCCATTTGACCTGCTCATGGGGATTGGCGCTGCTCCTGAAGGCGTGATCTCAGCCACCGCAATACGCGGGCTTGGCGGCGTCTTCGAAGGGCGTCTCGTGTTCCGTTCCGAAGAAGAAGAGGCTCGGGCTGAACGTATGGTTGGTGACGATTTGACTCGTTTGTGGGAGGCGCATGATTTGTGCAAGAGTGAAGATGCTCTCTTCGCCGCCTCAGGCGTTTGTGATGGATACCTTCCTGGTGTGATCCTCGGTGAGAAGACAACCACAACCTTCGGTGAAATCATCGATGTAGCCTCAGGAACCGTGCGTCGAATCGAAACAACACGTAAACTCTGATGCGGTTCGAGTACCTTCAAGAGGGTGCTTGGTGACATCTCATCATGGGCGTCCAACAAGTTCGCATCGAGGTCCGCTTGCCCGAAGGGCATTGGGCGGGCGATGTGACAAGGAGTCACCCTTCAGCTGTGTTGCGTATTGAGGAGCACATGCCTTTGCAGAAAGGGAGAGGTACAGCCAAAGCATCCTGCAGCGAAGACATCGCCCTCACCGTTGGCGATCACCCAGGCATCGAAGAGGTTCGAGCCTTTGACAAAAATCAATTCGCCGTCGACATTATTGCAGGTGGTGGTGGCTTTCTCAAACCCCTCCTCAAGGTAGGCGTGATTCCTCATACACCATTTGAGGTTCGTGATGGATGGGTCGATTGGACCATTGCGTGCGCTCAGGGAAAGGTGCGCGCTTTGATCGCTGGTTTTGATGAAGAACACATTCCATACCGCTTGGTTTCGACCCGTGGCGTTTCAACTCGGATGCTGACCCCTCGCCAGCGTTTGGTGTTCGATGCAGCAACTCATGAGGGGTTCTATGACGTACCAAGACGAATTTCACTCACCGCCTTAGCCACGAAATTGGACGTTGCTAAATCGACGCTTTCCGCACAACTCCAACGGATTGAATCCACTGTGATGCACGCCTTTGCCGACGAGGTTCGTAAGCGGAGCCCCTAACGTGTTCGCACGAACATGTTCGCAAAGGAAATAAGGTACTCGGAGTGTAGGGTGGAACATGGACAACCTACCGAACACCTGGGACGAATGGATTGCGAACTTCAGCGAATGGCAAGACAGAGTTGGTTTTAACCGTGAATGGATGGGCGATTTCGATCTCTCCGTGCAGTACGACTGGGACCGAGCAGGCGATGTCATTGAATTTGGTGACTACGCTGGTCGGCCAAAGTGGGAGCGCTCCCTCCAAGTCCCCCACCAGAGCATGCGTGACGCTCTGGTCACCATGATCACCGTTCAAGGCGATACTGAATTCGCATCCGTGGAACAACAACGCCACCTCCTCGCTACGGCACCTACCGATTACGATCGCTACGCAGCAGCCAGAATTATGGCAGAGGAACAACGCCACGGATGGCAAATGGCCCACCTTCTGATGACCTACTTCGGCCAGCAAGGCCGCCGTGAAGCACAGAAACTCCTCGAGCGCAACGCTCAGGATGGCGACCGATTACTCGGTGCTTTCAACCGACCTATGCCTCACTGGCTTGACTTCTTTTGCTACACCATGTTCGTCGACCGTGACGGCAAGTTCCAACTCGGTATGCTTTCCACCTCAGCGTTCAAGCCTCTTGCAGCATCAATGGGCCCAATGCTCAAGGAAGAATCGTTCCACCTTGGAACCGGTTCAAACGGACTTCGCCGTGTGATCAAGGCCGGAGTGATTCCACTCGATATGCTTCAGCGTTACATCAACAAGTGGGTTTCCACCGCTCACGATCTGTTTGGCGTCGATGCCTCCTCCTCAGCGCACTGGTCCTATGTTTGGGGCGTAAAAGGCCGCTGGGATGAGCGAAAGAAGCTCGAAGCTGGTGTTGAAGTCGATAAGGAAACGCTCAACGAAGAAGCACGTGGCCACTACCACACAGAGATTGTTGCAGAAGTTCAGAAACTCAACGGCTACCTGCCAGAAGGTGCTCCACAACTTTTCGTGCCCCACGAAAACTTCCACCGAGACATTGGCGCTTTCAAGAAGATCAACTGCACCTTGGAAGGCGATGTGTTTGAAGGCTCGGAGGAAGAGTATCAGGCTTACCTCGGAACCGTTCTACCAAGCGCTCAAGATGAAGAAGACCTCAAAGAATTGTTCAAACAAGAATGGGTCGCGAACAAGCCGATGTCCGCACGCCAAATTGCTTCTGGCATTGGCGCTAAGGCCTGAGATCAACGGGGGTTCATTCCAATGATCCCAGTGTCGCTGTACGGCGTAGATGTTGAGATGTGTGATGCATTTTACACCGCTCTACCTGCTCTTGTGGCAGACAGCGTTGACGATGAAGCGTATTCCAAAGCGCTGTTCTCAATTGAAACAGAAGCCTCCCTGGAGCATATTCGGATCGCAGATCAATGGGCCTCTCATCAACCCTTTGCGTGGCCAGAAGACATCACCAATGAGGTCGAAATGACCCTTCGAACCACCACCTACCCCGAAGTGGCGATGTTAGAGCACCTCTTGACCCTCGACAACATCGATGCTCAGCGAGTTTCCGAATGGATGCATTTTAGCACCAACCTCTTCCCCATCTATTCTGAAGCAGCATGCGCAACCCTCACCCGAATGGGCGTTCCAACGCCGTATCGTCCCGACGACATCGCCTCCTATGGGCTCTATGTTTCACGGCTCGAGGGATTGAAGATGTACGCTCCAGCAGCAGGTTTGCCAGAAATTGGTCTGCCTCGCTCTCGCATGCTCCAACTTGGTTTGGAGCGGTTTGAATGAAACATATCCTCATTCATCTCAAGTTGATCATCGTCGCAGCAATTTGGGGACTTGGTTGGCCAGCAGGTCGTGTTTTGGCTGCAGAAATGGCGCCGTTTGCAGCAGCCTGGTTGCGTTATGTCGTTGCCATCGCTTGTTTTCTGGTGCTTCTGCAGGTGACGAACAATTGGGAACTTCCTACGCGTGGGGAGTGGAAACGCATTGCCCTGATCGGTTTCTTTTCGACGGTGGTCTATCAGGCGTTTTTCATGTTTGGAATGCAGTACACCGCAGCCGGTGACGCTTCATTGATGATTACGTTCAATCCGTTCTTCACCGCTTTGTTAGCCATCGTTTTTCTCGATGAACGAATGCATTGGCGCCTTGGTACCGGTCTTGCATTGGGGATCTCCGGTGTGACCATTCTGTTCTTGTATTCGCCAAATGTCGATATTCCATTCAATGAGCGGGCTCTCGGTGACCTGTTGATTGCAGCGGCCGCGTTTTCATGGGCTTGCAACAGCATTCTGATGAAGAAGGCAATGACCACGCCAGCACCCGATGCTACTGAATCGATGTCACCCCTCCACCTCACCGTCTGGTCCTCGGTGGTTGGTTTTCTGCTTCTCACACCCGTCGTTGCCATTGAAACCTGGCAGGTTGGTCTGCCTGATTCAAACATGAACGGGTGGATCTCTCTGGTGTTCTTGGCCGTGTTTTCAACCGTAATTTCTTATGTTTGGTTTGCCGATGGTATTCGGACGATCGGTGCTGGAAAAAGTGCACTCTATGTCTACCTAGTGCCTCCATTTGGGATCTTTAGCGGATGGCTTTTGCTCGATGAAAAACTTGGCGTCCCGCTGTTGATTTCCTTCATCCTCATCGTCGGCGGGGTTGCATTGGCTCAAAGCCACAAGGCTCCGGCCGAGGAAGCATCATGAAGTTCGGCCCCGTCGCCTACCTCATGGAGATTCGGGAAGTTGCGGTCATCGGTGCAGGAACCATGGGCGCAGGGATCGCTCAGGTGTGTGCTCAAGCAGGTTGGAAAACGAACCTTTTCGATGCTTTTCCCGAAGGACTCGAACGAGGCATGGCTCGCATTGATGCTTTTTGGGACAAGGGCATTGCTCGTGGCAAAACCACACCTGAACAAAAAGCAGAGTGGTCCGCTCGCCTGCATGCAGTAGGGGACATGGCAGAAGCTGTTAGCAGCGCTGACATGGTGATTGAAGCCGTGCCAGAAATCCCTGATTTGAAGCAGAGCATCTTTGCCGACCTCGATCGCTTAGCACCTGCACATGCCATCCTTGGCACCAACACGTCTTCACTTTCCATTGCTGACATCGCTGGCGCAACGAGCCGGCCCGAACAGGTCATTGGCATGCATTTCTTCAATCCCGTTCCAATCATGAAACTGCTTGAACTGGTGCGCCACGGTTCAACCAGCGACGCTACTGTGGCTGCTGCTGAAGCGGCAGGTGTTGCTATGGGCAAGACGACCATTTTGGTCAAGGATGTGCCTGGGTTTGCAACAAGCAGACTTGGTGTTGTGCTTGGCAACGAAGCGATTCGGATGCTCGCTGACGGCGTGGCGAGCGCTGAAGACATCGATACCGCGATGGTGCTTGGCTACAAGCATCCAATGGGCCCGCTGAAACTGACCGACCTCGTTGGACTGGACGTCCGTCGGGACATTCTGCTTAATCTACAGCGTTCGTTCAACGACGACCGATATGCGCCACACCCACTGCTCGAAGAAATGGTCGCAAAAGGCAACCTTGGACAGAAATCTGGTCAAGGCTTCTTTGAATGGTGACGTTCATAGGAACTAAATCAACGGAATGCTTAGCCACTGCATGGCCGGAAGCGAATTGACAATGATGTATGCAATAGGGGGAGGCTTCCTTCTCTTGACGATTCTTTTACTGATTGTTCTTCTGCTCATCATGAAAAAAGTGTCCGACTTGGAGGATGCCAATGATGGCGTTCTCAGCAAATTGAACATTTCTCAAAAGAAGGGTGAAGCGGGGGAACAACTCGTTGCTTCAGTCACCAGCGACCTCATTGACGCTGGCATCTTAGAACAAGATGTATCGCTTGCTGACAAAAAAAGCATGGACTTTGCATCCGTGATTGGCACCACTGAAGACGGGGGCATCATTTACCTCCCAATCGACAGTAAAGTCAACAAGCAGCCAACGGCCGTGCTCAATGAAATCAAGAAATACATCGGCCGGTCATACGCTGATGGAACCAAAACAACACCCTTCGCAATCATTGCTTACCCCGACGACGAGGAGGCGAAGTACCGTAAGAAGCGAGCCGATGCAAAGAAAGAATCAGTGTTTTTCGTTCGATTGAGCACCCTTTCGCCATATTTGTTGTTCATTCGATGGTACAATGATAACATCGCACCGTTACAATCCGCCAATTCGAAAATAGCTGAAGCCTTGATCGTGTTCAGAAATCATCATGCGATGGTCGAAAAGCAGGCCTATGAAGTCGACCAAAAGTTGAAGAAATTGATTGAGACCATCAAATTCGCACCAGTTGGAGAAAATCTACGCCACGCATTACAACTTGCAGGCATTGATGCAGAAACCACTGGGGAAAGTGAAGAAGCGACTCCAGCAGCGGCATCTGGTCCGGATGCGGCGTATGTGATCGGCGACGAAGCCCTCGTTT
>DAFX01000054.1 GCA_002495535.1 Euryarchaeota archaeon UBA433 | reverse complement strand
CTCACCTATCAGTCGGTGACCATGCCCCGCAAAGGTGGCGAGGATTTGGACGAAGCCGCATTGAATTTGTGGGCGGAGAAATTGATTGATGAAGAGCAGGCTGACGGTCATGAATCAGCAGAAGCATGGCAGAAAAGCCTTGAAACTTCCAATCCCAAATACTACACTTCGCGATTAAGTACATACAGGAAAAAGGTCCGCGATAATGTTGCCAGAAAAGGCAATGCTCTTTGGACCTTGCATGAAAGTGCAAAAGCAAATTTGATGCGCCTCAAAGATGTAGGCATTGGCCTGATTATTCTTGATGAGTGCCACCATTTGATGCATCATTGGGGACGTATTCTTGCAGAGGTGAAGGAGTTCTTTGACGACCCAGTTGTGCTTGGTCTTACCGCCACACCCCCTGATACAGAGGATCTCCAAGGTGTTGATGCAGAACGCTACAAGGAATTTTTTGGACCCGTTGATTACGAAGTGCCAGTTCCAGCATTGGTTCGAGCTTCAAATCTAGCACCCTACCAAGATCTCTGCTACTTCGTACGTCCCGCACCACATGAACTCCAGTACATTGCTGGTGTTGATGAACAATTCGAGACGCTCCTTGTTGACTTATGCAGCCCCCTTGAGGAGGACGAGAAGAACAGGATTGAGCCCCTTGATGATTGGATTTTTTCCAGCCTCCAAAATAGAATGAATCATAGAGGTGAATCACTCTCTTGGACGGATTTCTTCACCAAAAATGAGAACTATGCTAACAATGCTCGGCGATATTTGCAATCCAAAGACAGACCCTTGCCAAGCGGAGTCCCTCCTGTGCCGATACTAGAGGGTGATGAATCATGGAGCAGAATGAGTATGCTACGATCCGTTTTAGATCGCTATGTCCGTCACGGCTTACGTCTATCGAAAAATAAGGCCGACCATGAACGCGCTCAATCAGCTATCGACCGCTTACGACTCTTAGGCGTTCAAATTACAGAAACAGGTTCTCGTCCATGCGCTTCCCCGGTTGGACGCGTAATGGCGTATGCTTCCTCAAAAGTCGAGGCTCTCAATGAAATCATTACCGTTGAAATGCAGGCTCTTGGGCCATCGATACGTGCAGTCATTGTCACGGACTTTGAGAAAACCTCCGCAACAGCACTTGTGGAGGGCGTGCTCGATAAGGAAGCAGGTGGTGCAATAGCAGTCTTTAGGTCACTTGTAAAGCATCAGGCAAGCGATCGCCTCGATCCTATTTTGATGACAGGAAGTACAGTTTTGGTCGATGATGATCTGTCGGAGCGATTCTTAGAACGTGCAGTCCAGTGGGTCAAAGAAAGAGGACTTCAGGTCACGTTCAAAGATCAAGTCCATGATGGATATCATGAGATTCATGGGCGAGGTAAGCATTGGGTCCCGCGATATTATTCTCTTATGATTACTGAGTTGTTCCAAGAAGGGTTCACCAAATGTCTTGTCGGCACCCGTGGATTGCTAGGTGAAGGATGGGACGCGTCTCGAATTAATGTCCTCGTCGATATGACCACTGTGACGACAAGCATGAGCATCAATCAACTGCGTGGACGATCGATTCGCTTGGATAAAGAGTGGAAGGAAAAAGTTGCCAATAACTGGGATATCGTTTGCGTTGCAGATGAATTCACAAAAGGTTTTGATGATTATCAACGGTTCAAGGAAAAGCACAAGCAACTGTATGGCGTCTGTGATGATGGTGCTATAGAGCGAGGTGTCGGCCACGTTCATGCGGCCTTTAACGACGTGCGTCCAGAGGGCATAAGTGAAGGAATGGGTATGTTCAATGAAGAGATGATCCGCCGAGCAATGAGTCGGGACCATACGCGTCAACTTTGGAGGATTGGAGAGCCATTTGGAATCGAAGAGAAGCCAGCCATCGAAGCAGAACCGGGGATTAATTTCTCCAACGGTTTCCAATTTGGTGAGGATAAGCGAGTCTGGACCGATGCTTCTCTAACACAGGCCATCGGCAATGCCATCGTTGGTTCTCTTCGTGAATTGGGCGAGATGACTCATGTTGCCCGCGCCCAAGGCGGTGATCGTGGCGGTGGATGGGTTCGCTTCCATTTGAAAAATTCAACGCCTGAGGAAGCAGAAATGTTCAGCAAAGCCTTGAGGGAAGCTCTGGGGCCGCTGCATAAACCTCGCTACATTATTGCTCGTTCGTCCAAATTCTTTGACGACACATGGCTTTCGAAATTGATGCCTGAAGTATTAGCGGTCTATTTGAGAAAACAACGAGTTTCATTGATGATGTATCATGCAGTCCCCTCATGTCTAGCGAACAGCAAAGAGCGGGCATTAGTCTATCAACGGCATTGGAACAAATATGTGAGCCCCGGTGAGATCACTTATGTTCGAAGTGCGAACGGTAAACAATTGGTTGAACGTGCTCAAGTCAACGGTATGGTGCCCGCATTCACTCTTCACCAGAAAACGATCTATGAGTGAAGCGCCTTTGCTTTCACGACCGAACCACCATAGCGAAGGCCCTTGACGAACTTCTCGGTGGTTCATTCATTGAAATGGATCAAACTCAATTGGCACAATTCTCACATTGGAACGTCATGCCTTTGTGAGCACTGCAGAACCTTTGTCGACAATCGAAGCATCTGAAGTCGAAAGCAGAAACTCCAACGCTACAGGTTGGGTGGGCGCATTGGTTTGATTCCCCTGATGAAACTGGGCGGGATGTAGGCGTACTTATCACCGGTTTAGAGGATTCGAAGAATGATTCTGCTTCCTCTTGCATCTGTTTCAGACGGTCAGCAGATGAAACTGCGGGACGAATCGAAGCGTTTGGGTCGACTGGATCTGGGACATTCCTGCTCAACATCGAAGATGTTGCTCCGCCTGCTGCGGCGCCACCTGCTGCGGCGCCGGTGAAGCCCAAAACTTGCTTTACGTGCTGGTTTTCCATGAACTTAGATGCTGTTGAGTAATCCATCATGCCCGATCCAATGATCGCATCCCTGACTTGAGTTGATGTTTTCAATTCGTTGTTTGGCACGCCAATGATCTGCATAACACGATTGTACCCTCGAATTCGAGAAGGTGCCTTCCAGTTATTCGATCGCGCCCGTGGTGCGCCGGAATAACCGGACGCTTGCTTCCAATTTTGTTGAGAGCCTGCTGCGTAGCCTGCGGTCGCCCCGGCCATACCAGGAACCATCATCATTCCTCCACCACCGAACATACCTCCGCCTTGACTTGCGCCTGCATTTGATTGACTGCCTTGTTGGGTAACAGGAGCGCCATAGTTCACAACTGGCGCAATCTGCCCGCCAGGGCCGGAAGGATTGACTTGAATCCGTTGTGGCTTAAATCGCCCCATGAAGCCGCCAGTTTTCATTTTCACACCTGGGGAAGTAGGTGCGAGCATGAAGATCAAGGCAGGAATTGAAAGGAGGCCGAAGCAAAAGGCACAGCAGTAATAGAAAGCCTCAGGATCGACTGGAGGGGTTAACTTCCCTTCATCGATAGCTTCCTCGGTGTAATAAACGGTGACCGATGCATTGACGGCATAGGTTTCCTGAATTTGACTAAGGCAGGGAGATTCGCTTTCGGCCCACCCTATATTGTCGTAGCGTAGATACAATTCACCACTAGGATCGCCTTCGACTGTATAGTTGAAATTGACTTTTGAGGAACAACTGTACATTGTGATGTATCTGTATTCTTCACATTCCTCATACTCCTCACCGTATTCATCATAGTAGTAGCCCATTTGTGCACATTCTCTACGTTCGGATTCAGATTCAGTCCAGGTCGTGCCCTCCATGATGGAGCCTTGAGCGGTCATGTATGACACATCGCTAGAAATGGCCAGGATGAGAAAAATACCGGAAACGCCCGATAAAATCACGAAAACTACGGTTCCAAGAATGTTCACGAAATCATTCCTCCTTCTCATCAAGAGTGAGAAGAGGCATCATGCCTCCCCTGAACCACAGTTCGATGTTATGCCTTGAGCACATAATCTTTCACTCCTTTATCGGATGAAATGGGCTGAAAGATACCAGAAGGTGACTGTGGCGCAGTCCCCATGCGCCACAGCCGGTGTGTGTTCTCGTCAAATTGACTTTGGTCATCGCCATTCGGCTCTCTCGGGGACATGACGACGTTGCCTCGCCCAGCATATAATCTTCACCAATTATTTCCGATTCACCACGCGGATTGATGGATCAATGCTGCCAGAACACACATCCTGTCCGGCATCATAGGGTAAATTCAGGCGGCTTGCCATTTCGAGATGGGCTAGGGACCATGGGCTCGAAGCGTGATGTTCGGGTGGACGGCCAAGGATGGCAAGTGGTTCAATGGCCCCGTCCCAATCCTCAGATTCCCACTGGCGAGGCCCGATACGGACCCAATCATGGTCGTTTGATTCAATTGAGAGGGCTGTGTTTTCGAGGCCGAAGGCTCGAGCAAGTTTTGCGGCTTTCTGTCGGGGGAAAGCTCGTGGTAACATCATCAGCACGCGCTGATGGTCCGTCCAAAACCAAGCTGGCCCAATCTGCTTTTGCTCAACGATTTCTGTGGCCTTGTCCACCGTGTCTTTCATTGAGCCCCAGGAACGAGGCAACCAAGCGACAAGTGCGTTACGATCTTTTGTTCCGGGAACATGAGTGCTCAATTCAAGGGAAGTAAAGGCCATGGTGTCCGGCTTTGTGTTGACTTGCTTGACTTTCTTTTTTGACGACTTTGCTCGCCTTGGCATCCGAATCGCATTTTGATGTCTTGGAAGTTCTTTGACCCATTTCTTTAACGGGCTGCGCAATTGATCTTCAGTCAAGATGGTGCATTCCCAGCCAGTGGAACCGTGGATTGAACCGGGGAGACGAATAATTCGACGGGTGTCTGCAGTGATCCCAGCATCCACTGGATGACCCGCATCAAGAGCCGATTGAAGCAACGCTTTGCGCGCTGAACGGACAGCCATTTCACGTTCGCGGGGGTCTGGGATGCTAAACCTCGAACGGTCTTTTTCACGGTACACGAGATGGAAACCCTTGCTGCCGGAAAACACGATGTGGATGCGTTGGAAATCGTGCTCTTGTTCAACCCAATCGAGAAGTGAAACGGTTGACCTCCTTGCCCGCTCCATGTTTGATTTCGAGAACGGGGGGATGTCGATGTCGAAGACAATGAGGTGATCAATCAAAACGGGGTGAGGCGTTTGTGTGTCCTTTATTTTCGGTAAATTCACGGGGTTCAACCATGCGCTTGTCGAAACGTACATGTCCCGAGGTGTCGAGAGGAGCGTTTGCTTAGCGAGGACCTCTCCACTGCGAATCTGACGGCTTGATGTATGCCATCTGTTTTTTGTGCAGCGCCAGCGAAACTGATGCCGAGAGGCTTTTCCCAGCCAGCCAAGGTCAAGCGGCGCTGCCTGCTGGTAATGCTCGTGGAGAACTTCGGCATCGAAGGAATCCACTTTGGCCATGCTGCACCTTTGTGTTGCAGGTTATTGGCTTCATCGCAAGCCAGCGGCTTTGAGTGACTCAAGCAGAACCTTACCTAATTCAGAAGGATCCATGGCGCAAGCAATACCTGCTGCCCTGAACGCTTCGAACTTCTCTTCCGCAGTCCCCTTACCGCCTGAAATGATTGCCCCGGCGTGGCCCATTCGCTTTCCTGGAGGCGCAGTGGCTCCTGCGACAAAACCAACAATTGGTTTGGTGACGTGATCTGCAGCCCAAGCCGCTGCCTCTTGCTCGGCATTTCCGCCAATTTCACCAATCATGATGATGGCTTCAGTTTGAGGATCGTTCTCGAATGCAGCGAGGCATTCAATGAAGCCCGTACCGTTGACAGGGTCGCCTCCAATTCCAATGCAAGTCGATTGCCCTTCATCGATGCTCATAGTTTGTGCAACTGCTTCATACGTCAAGGTGCCCGATTTCGAAACGATACCGATGCGGCCCTTGGCATGAATGTGACCTGGCATAATGCCAATCTTTGCGCCACCTGTGTCACCTGGGGTGATGATGCCAGGGCAATTTGGCCCAATAAGACGGACGCCTGGCCGGTTGTTCACATAAGCCACGGCCTTGACCATGTCGAGGGTTGGGATACCTTCTGTGATGCAGACAATAACGCCCTCACCCTTGATCGAATCAAAGGCTTCTGCGGCTTCCATAATCGCTTCTCCAGCAAATGGTGGTGGGACATAAATGACGGTTGCATCAGCGTCAGTTGCGGTGATTGCATCGGTCATGCTGTGCCAGACAGGGAAGGGTTTGCCTTGCAATTCAACGGTTTGACCACCTTTACCTGGTGTGCAACCACCAACGATGTTGGTGCCGTATTCAACCATTTTATCAGCGTGGAACATCCCTTGCTTACCAGTGATGCCCTGCACGAGTACTTTTGCGTCTTCTTCAATCCAAATAGCCATCAAGCTTCACCCCCAATAAGTGCTACAATCTTTTGTGCACCCTCTGCTAAATCATCAGCAGGGTGGATGTTGAGGGTCGAGGCTGCAAGAATGGCCTTGCCTTCATCGACGTTGGTACCCGCCAAGCGAACAACCAACGGAACCTGAAGCGAAAGCGCTTCTGTTGCCGCAATGACGCCTCGAGCAATAATATCACAGCGCATGATGCCGCCAAAGATATTGACGAGGATGCCTTTCACGTTAGGATCTTCAAGAATGATCGAGAACGCTGTTTTCACCTGTTCTTCGTTTGCGCCACCACCGACGTCAAGGAAATTTGCGGGTTCACCACCGTAGAGTTTGATGACGTCCATCGTCGCCATAGCAAGTCCTGCTCCGTTGACTAAGCATCCGATGTTTCCATCCAACTTGACATAGGAAAGACCCGTTTCTTTCGCACGAATCTCGGTGTCTTCCTCTTCTGAAAGGTCACGCAGTTCGTCCCAGTTTTTGTGTCTAAATTCTGCGTTTTCATCAAAAGAAACCTTTGCATCAAGGGCGACAATTTCGTCTGCCCCGGTGCGGACAAGCGGATTAATTTCCACCATTGCGCAATCCTCTTTGCAGAACATGCTGTACATTGAAGAGAGCATTTTTCCAAAGGACTTGAGCGCAACTCCGCTTAGACCGAGTGCCATGCCAAGGTCTCGCTTCTGGAAACCAAGAAGCCCGACATTCGCATCGACCACGACCTTGTGAATCAATTCAGGAGTGTGTTCAGCAACCTCTTCAATGTCCATTCCACCTTCAGTCGAGGCCATAATCAACACAGATTTGTTGTCTCGGTCGACCAAGAGGGCGAGGTAGTATTCGTGTGCAATATCGCAACCTGCTTCGATGTAGAGGTTGTTGACAATCTTGCCCTCATCACCTGTTTGGATGGTGACCAGAAGGTTGCCCAAGATGTTGGCAGCGTAGGTGTTTACTTCATCTTTAGAGAACGCAATTTTGACGCCCCCCTCCATCACAACATCCCGAGTGGTTGGATCATAAACGGTGCCCTTTCCACGTCCACCCGCATGAATCTGAGATTTCACAGCTACGACCTTGCTGCCCAAGGCATCGTAGGCGTTGAGAGCTTGGTCAACAGTGGTGCAGTGAACCCCTTCCAATACGGGCACTCCGGCCGCTTTGAGCAGCATTTTTCCTTGATATTCGTGAATGTTCATAGGTCTCTCCAAACCTTCCAAAGAACGACCGTCTTTGAACACTTTGTTCTCCTTTGATGAGGGGAGTCTTGGCCAGTCTTGGTACCAGGGAACGCACCAAGAGGTGCCTTCATAGGATGGGTGCGGTTCGGGATGACAATGCAAGTTGTGGTCCTAGCAGGCGGTATTGGCTCAAGGCTCCGTCCTTGGACCGCTAGCATCCCAAAACCACTCCTGCCGATGCTCGACATGACGTTGCTGGAACAGGTCGTCGAAGCAGTACCCGGAAATCTCGTCGATGAAGTCATCGTCGCTGGCGGATACAAAGTCGACATGATCGAAGCATACTTCAAGAACAAAGATGTTGATTTTGACGTGCGCATCGTCCCTGAGGATGAACCACTTGGCACGGGCGGAGCGTTGGGGAATTGTCGAGACGTGGTGAGCGGAACGTTTGCTTGCTTCAATGGAGATGTCATCTCATCGCTCAGCATTGAGCCAATGTTGGACTTGCATCGCAAGAATGCCGGAGTTGGGACGCTAGCACTTTGGGAAGTCGAAGATCCAACCCGTTTTGGAATCGTGGGGGTCGACCAAGACCATCGCGTGACTCGGTTCATGGAGAAGCCTACGCCGGAACAAGTGTTTTCCAACCTGATCAATGCTGGTTCCTACATCTTTGAAGACGATATCTTCGATTGGATGCCTCATGGCCGCCATTCTATAGAAAGGGACGTGTTTCCAAAATTGGCAGATGAAAACCTGCTGAATGGGAAAAGGTTCGACGGTTACTTCATCGATGCAGGGACCCCAACCGCATGGATGGAGGGGGTTCAGCGTTGCATTGCTGAGAAACGATTCAACGCGGGTGAAGCCGTTGATGGCACCTGGTATGCCCAACAGTCAGACTTTCCGACCTCAGCCATCACCGGCTCAATGATCGAGGCTGATGTTGCATTGATGAACGCACAGATTCACACCTCGACGCTGCTACGTGGAGTGCGCGTCGGCGCGAATTCACACCTCAAAAATTGCCTCGTTGGCAGGAATGCGAGCATTGGCTCAAATGTATCCCTTGATGGAGTGGTGGTCGACCACGAATGCACCGTGCCCGATGATACGGTCCAAGTCGGTGGCCAATGGCCCTAAATCCAATTGCTCGTGTTGTGCGAACGGAAGATGTCAAATGGCCTAAGCCACTCGGAGAAGCATGAACAAACCGTTGATTGTTGTCAATTTCAAGACCTACGCAACTGCGAGTGGTGAAACGGCAGAAAGCCTCGCTGTTGCCATGGAAAAGCACACCGATGGCCCCGCCCGTATGGTTGCAGTCGTATCCGCTTTTGATTTGGCTGCAGTCAGAAAAGCCGCACCTTCCCTGGAAGTGTGGGCACAACACCTTGACCCCGTTGGCCAGGGGAGTTTTACCGGCTGGCTTGAACCAAATACGGCGATTCATCGTGGCGCGCAAGGTTGCATCATCAACCATGCAGAACATAAGGTCGAAATGGAGCATGTGGGGTCGTTGATGGCTCAACTTCCTGCTGGATTCCCAATGTGCGGCTGTGCTGCTGACCTCAACGAAGCGAAAAGCCTCGCAGCACTCGGCCCAACCTTCATCGCAGTCGAGCCACCGGAATTGATCGGCGGTGACATATCAGTGACCACGGCAGATCCATCGATCGTGAGCGATACTGTAGCCGTCGTGAAAGCGACCAATCCTTACGTCAGGGTTCTCTGTGGCGCGGGTGTCAAAAACGGACAAGATGTCGCTACAGCCATCAAACTCGGCGCAGAAGGCGTTCTTCTTGCAAGTGGAGTCACAAAGGCAGAAGATGTAGCCATGGTCTTGGATGATCTCGTTTCTTTGCTTCAGTAATCATCTTCAGAGCACAGTTTTGCGACACGTAATCTTTTCTTTTGCTCGAGCGTGTTTCCATTCAAGCAACGAACCTTGTGTTTGCAATCCAAGCATTCAGCCGGGTCGTTTGCTAGGGCGACACCAGCCATGCTGCGGGTAGATGCTTCTGCACAAACGCTCATCGCTGCTACGTCTTTGGCAATCAAGTCCCTGGCGACCTGAACCTCTTGTTCAGTCACGGGCCTTGAGAGAGTGATCCACGCTCCTTTTCGCCAGCCGATCGTTTGCAGATGGTACTTCGATTCCAAATTGGGTAATCCCTGGCGTTGCAAGGACCACACCACCATAGCAAGCGTTTCCAGCCGTTCACCTTCGCTCTCATCAGCCCCTTGCATGTCAAAGCGAACGAGGCACCATTTCGAACCATTGAAGTAAGCAATATCGGGTGATGCATACAAATCATAGCCATCTACGTGCTCCGATTCTGTTCGATCCAAGACTGACCATTGCGGGTACGTACCACCGACCAACTCAACCATCACATCGGTTCGCCAAAACAACCTCATTCGGTGCTGAGCAAACAGCAGCAAAGCCTCGGCCCTCACAGATCCAACCATTCTTCCAGCCAAGCGTATGTGGTTTTTGAGGTGCTGTCGGAGGGTGAACTGAGCGACCGATTCTGACCACTCAATTCCTGAACGGAGCGCCTCCAATTGGTCGACGATGGTTGCCTTGAGCGAACGCAACATCAAGTTCCACTCGCTCACCGTGTGAAGGGATTTGAATGAAGATTGTCGATCGTGCTTTGCGTAGGTCAATACCCATGATGTTGGGCATTTGAAAAAAAGGTCACGTTGGGTTCGACTCCAGCTTGGGCAATAATGGGGCATAAACCACGCCTTTTGGCTCAAAGGTTGTCAAACCTACGCTCAGAACAAACCGAGTTCTAGGGCGGTCAACACTGAATCAATGGTGACCCAAAGAGCGATTGGCAACATGCACCATCCGATAAATTGTGCAAAGACCTCTGCACCATACTCGCCGAAGAGCCTGGAAACTGAACCTCCCCATGAGGCGATGAAGCGGATAAAGAGAACGACGATACCAGCAAAGAGGGCCAGCCAAAGCACATAGAACGCTCCAAAGCCAATGCCGAAAACACCGCTTAGTATCGTTGCCCCAACACCTTGAGGGAAGAGGGCAGGGAAGGAAAGCCAGCCGAACCATCCAAGCCAAACTCCGAGGAGCACGTCTCTTTGCAGATCTTCCATCTCCCTCCAATCTCTGAAGGCCTTAGGGCTTGCGCGATGGAGAAGTTTACCAACGAATTGAGCTTCGAACGGTGCACCATTACGTGCGGTGACCACACACATTTCAACCATCCAAAGCAACATCAGGGTGTCAACAAAGAACAGCAGATTGCTGTCGATTGGAGCCAACGTGAGCACAATTGCAGGCAGGTTGACCAGAAGGACACCCACGCCACCAGCGATGGTAATGGAAGCCCAGAGCGTGCCCGGAGGGAGGGGCGTTTCTGGTTCGACCCATCCTTGACGAGGCAGCGCCATGAACAGCAAAAACAAGCCCGGACCAAACAGCAAAGAGAAGTATTGGGTGAAAGACTGGCCTCCACCAAGAGAAATGCTGTCGACCGCATCGTCAATGTGTTCACGAGGGGCATAGGGTCCCTCCGCATGGGTCACCCGCATCGCCGGATCAAGGACCAAAACTGCATCGGCCACACCCGTAGGTAGACTGTTGGCAAAGGTACCGTCCATGTCCAATAGAATCGGCCAACTGACGTTGAGGTTTTGCTTCAATGCAGCAACATCAGTTTGCTGCGCATCCATGCCTGCAATCACCTGAATCACCGCAATCTGATCGGCCTTTGTGTCAAGAGTTTTATTCAACTCCAGAGCCTGTTGGAAGGCGTTTTCAGAGCCCGGCAAGGTGACGGCAACAACAATCGCTTTGTTGCCATCAAGGAACGATGAAACTTGAACCGGATTCATCGATTCATCATACAATTCCCCATCATAGGCACGGGCATTTTCGCCAATGCTGGCATCGGAACCGAGGTTAGCCTGACCCCAAGCGGTTGGGATGACAAAGATGGCAAGGAGAATGAGGGCACCCAGGATTGGAAGTGGTGGCAAATCCTCGTTTCGTACCAGAGTGACAACATAGCCAATGAGCGCTGCAAAGGTTGACAGGGTCAAGAATAATGCGGCATTGGCAAAGCCTTTGTCTGCGGGTTCCACCTCAAAGCGAACGATTCCAAAGGCGTGACAATCGCTGTTGAGATCACCAGAGACGGTCTGAATACAAACTTGCAGGTTGGCTTCACCAAGTTTCAACTGTTCAACGCCTGACCAAGCCCAACTGGTTTGGTTCCCGGCCATGGGCCGGTCCATTTGGATCCGTCCGGTCGAATCTTCCATCATGTATTCTGGACTCTTGAGTTGTTTTTCATCAGGGAGCAACGGGCCCCAGAGTTCCCATTTTACCGACTTGACATCATCTGCGCCCCACGGGAACAACGGTTCAACCTCAATGTGTGCTCTCCGCTCATCATCAATGTTGATTCGAGCCAGTGGCTCATACAACTTGCCCTTCATGATGATGCCACCACTGTTCTGTTCAAAGGCGCCCCATTGGACTCGAATCACGGTGTTCTGGCAGTTGTTCTGAGCGGTGAGTGAAAGTGTGAACACGTCGCCAGCTTGCATGCTGATGAAGGCCTCTTGGGTGTCACCACTGAAGTTCATGGCTGCATTGGAAATTGCTGTATCAACCGTTTGGGTGACCGTCGCATCGTACACTGGCACACCTCCTGCATCAACGGAATAGGTCAGGGTTGTGCTGCTGTCGATGAGGGTTTGGCGGGTGCATGACTCGTGCGAAAGGGGTCCAGTTTCGATGTAGGCGGAGAAAAACACGCTCATGTTCACCGTGGCGTTGATCGGGTATTGGATTGGAGGACTTGAGATGGTAAAAACCGAGACCGGCCCTGCATTGGCATTGACTGAAAAACCACCCACTGCGTTGTCGGTACGGCCGCGCTGTAGGACGGCTTCCTCAGCCTCTAGGCCTTCGACAAACAAGCGTTCAGTTTGATCCATTTGCCAGTCCACGTATCCGGGCGCATACACCGGATCCTCAATCGCACTTGCATAGCCTCCAAGGGTTACACAAACCAACAGCCCAAGCAAAGCCACGGCCGCCAAGCGCTTGCGCATGTGTGATGCAACCGGTTTTGGTTCATGAAGCCGATGGCCCAATGTGATTCGTTCCGAAGGTCAATCAAAACCAGGAATTGATGAAGAAACTCATCAACATAAAGCCAAAGGTGATGGAAATTCCATTGACGCCACCCTTGGTCAGGAAGCCACGGTTTTCCAGAACAGCCCCGAGAAGACTGTCCATTTGGCAGCCGAGCCATCCAATCACCAGAACTGCAAAACTCAACGTGAGTCCATCTTGAATGACGGGTGCTTCAGTGGTCAAGTACCATGCTGGGAAACTGAGAACTCCGATCAAAGCAGAACCTGCAAGAGCAGCCAGTTGTCCACTTGGAGAAAAACCGCCGTTCAAACCGGCTTCACAACGCTTGAAGGTCGTGATCATTCGCACGTTATCATCAAGACAACCGATTTCACTCGCAAAGGTATCTGAGGCTGCAACGGCAACCGCAGCACTAAACATCCACAAACCTGTTGCCCAATCGCCAGTAAAGTAAGCATAGAGCGCCACAAGACCGGGCAAGCCACCGTTTGCAATCACATTACCATAACTTCTGTGACCGTCTTCAGATTCGGACATACCCCGTTGTAGCTTTTCTTCAAAGCGCCACTTTGTGGCTTTGTGAGCGGATAAAAGGAATCCAAGGAGGATCAAAAGCCAAGTCCAATGGCCTAAGCCACCGACCACAAGGCCGAGGATTGCTGCGGCGAAAACGCCTGCACGATCGAGCATTTTTGCCCTCGATGAAACGGTTGCAAGGCCCAGAATGATGAGACCCGTGACCATCAAGTTGCCTTGATTCAAGCCACCTTCGAGCACGTCCATAGGGGGTCCCTCTTTTTGTTGGTGCTCCACACCCTTCAAAGGTGCTTCCCTTCAACAACATCTCCCAAACGGGGTTTGAATGGCCTTTAGAAGCGGCTGTCAAGCAAAACAGAAGCAAGGATGCGTCTTGAGACTTGCCAAAGGGCGAAGATTAGGAATAAGGTCCAGCCAAGCATCAAAAAAAGTTGCAAAACCACATGAAGGTTCACACTCACCACGCCAATGGCCCAGAGGCTACCATTCCACATTGCATGGCCAAGTATGGCAAGACCTACGCCACCGAGGAGGGTGGTTGGAAGTTGAAGACCATCGCTCTGAGGGGTACACAGCCATCTGGGCAACACCTTGGGAGGGGAAGGTGCATTCGAAGCGGAGAGGATTTGACCGCTTTTTTTGTCGAGAAGCATCCACTGTTTGACTTCTTGAGTCGTGGCTTTATCATGATCTTGGAGCAAAGGCGCTGGTCGCCTCAACGTCAGGTGACATCCAATCGCATACCCTGAGATGGCCGTCCATACGCCATGGCCTGGGATGCTGCCAATCCCCCGGATGATCGAGGTGAAGCCGAACGTGATCGAACTTGCTTCAAGGCTGGCAAAGCTCATCAAAATGTAATTCATGTTTTCTAACAGGGCAAAACCGAGGCCGACCGTGAAACCAATCTGAAACCCTCTGCGAGGTGAATCGATAAAGCGTGCCAGTGCGAACACTGCTGCTGCTTTGCATAATTCCTCACCGACAGGAGCGCTGACCATCAGCACCAGTCCGTACCCAAGGGACGTTTCGCTTTCCATACTCAAGCCGAGCAAGCCCAATACCAGAGGAGCGATGTTGCTGTTGATCATGATAGCTGGAACGGTTGAAATCATACCGGCAATCAACATCCATTCAGCTAAGCGTCTCGAAGTTTGCAAGCCGAAATAATGTGTCAATGTGGCCCACCAAGCAAACACAGGTGTTGAAAAACCGATCAAAAACGCCGGAAGAAGGATGGCTAAAAACAGAAGTGTCGTCGCCATTGTAAAACCAAAGAGCAGCAACGGGAAAAGACAGATACAAGAGGCGAAAACGCCACCGAAGAACAAGCCCCAAAGCGCCTTACGAGATGGCATTTCCAACGGGGCTGAGTCGTGCACGACGTGATGCACAACCTGAATGGGCGTTGGGGATTGAAGCGCGTCCTCCAGACCCATTTTGAAGAACATAGCACCTTGCGGATGAGCGACAGCTCGAATCAAATGCGTCAAACGGGGACGTCGAAGGAAGGCGAGAACCGCAAGAATGGGAACCGAACATAACGATGCTCCGACAATCAACCAAGGATCAGAGGGCCCAAGCGTGCCGTTCATATCAGCATCTAAGAGCCCATACAAAAACAGCGGAGCCATGTTGGCAATCAGGAACAACAGGCCGACTAAAGCAAGCATGGAACGAACAGTTTTCCATGGTTTGGAGGTGTGGGCGAGCATGAGGCCCGATGGGGCTGGCGATAGCGGAATGACCGGTACGCCTTGCATCATCGGTGGATAGATGGTCTGCCTTTCAATGCTTACCCTACGAAGGTCCCGCTCAGTTCGCCCATCACTCGTCACTAAAACAAATCAGCAGTCGGCTCAAAGCACTCATCATTGCGGGGTGGACGCTCGAACCGCACACACAAGAAACCACCGGCCTTCACTGATGGAAAAAAACATCCCTTCATCAATGGAATCTTCAACGGCAGGCCATGAGTTGGGCCGAATCCTTCTTTGCTCCTCGTACCGATCACAGGGGTTGGTCAACCCCAAGCGAGGCTGCACGGCTCTTTTTCATCATCACCATGCTTGCAGTTGGGTTTTGGGCGTGGATGAATACTTCTGGAAACATCGTCATGTGGTTTGGCCTGACCATGTTGGTTTCCACTCCCCTGCTCAGTGTTGGTTGGTGGCTCATCTCCTTGGTCAGTGCACGATACCCTGCAAAAGTCCTCACCGATGCGGTGAATAATGTCAAGCCACGGAAGTAAGAATTCACTCACTAAGGAATCCATAGCCCCATTCATGAGGTGGTGCAAAAGTTTCCTTGATCGAACGAGGCGACACCCATCGCAACAAGTTGAGCGGTGAGCCGGCCTTGTCGTTGGTACCGCTTCCTCGAGCTCCACCGAATGGTTGTTGACCAACAACTGCGCCTGTTGGTTTATCATTGATGTAGAAGTTTCCAGATGCGTACCGTAGGGCTTTCATTGCTGTGAGCACATCTTCCCGCTTAGTTGCGAAAATAGATCCGGTCAAGGCATATTCAGATGTTGCATCGCAAGTGGCCAAAGTGGCTTCGAATTCCTCATCAGGGTAGACATGGATGGACAAGACGGGTCCGAAGATTTCCTCCGCCATCGATTCGTAGTGCGCATCGCTGCAGACAATGGTCGTCGGTTCGATGAAGTAGCCCTTGGAGCCATCATAACCGCCACCCGTTACGATTTCACAGCCCGGGTCTGCCTTGGCCCTGTCGATGTATCCACAGATGTTGTCAAAGGATTTCTTGTCGATCACGGCCGACATGAAGTTGGTGAAGTCACGAGGATCACCCACAGTGATCTTGGCAACTTCAGCACAGTATTCCTCTTTGATGCGACCCCAAACGGATGCTGGAATATAGGCTCGGCTTGCTGCGCTGCACTTCTGTCCTTGGAACTCGAATGAACCTCGCAAGAGGGCAACGACCAATGCACGCTCATCGCAGTCTGGGTGGGCGACGATGAAGTCCTTGCCTCCAGTTTCTCCAACAACGCGCGGATAGGAACGGTAGTCCTCGAGGTTGTTTGCAACATCTCGCCACATCTTGCGGAACACGTTGGTCGAACCGGTAAAGTGAATGCCTGCAAGCATTGGGTGCGCGAGCACCGTGTCGCCAACCATGCTTGCCTTGCCAGGAATGAAGTTGATGACACCTGCTGGGAGACCAGCGTCCATCATCAAACGCATCAAGAGGTAGTTGGAAACATACGAGTTACGACTCGGCTTCCATACACCAGTGTTGCCCATGATCGCTGCACTCGATGGAAGGTTTGCCGCAATACTGGAGAAGTTGAATGGAGTGACGGAGAAGATGAAGCCTTCCAAGGGACGCACTTCACTTGAATTCCACATGCTTGAAGGCGACACCGGCGGTTGCAAATCGTCGTAAATTTGGCGAGCATAATGTGGGTTGAAACGCCAGAAGTCAATCAATTCACAAGCAGAATCAATCTCTGCCTGGTGGCAGGTTTTCGACTGGTTGAGCATGGTGCTTGCGTTGATTTTCGCTCGGTATTCGCCACGAAGCAATTCGCTTGCTTTGAGGAAGATCGCTGAGCGGGCTTCCCATGGCATGCTTGACCACATGTCGTGGGCGTCAAGTGAGGCTTGAATGGCTTCCTCGACGTTGGCCTTGGTTGCCATATGCACTCGAGCAATCACGTGGCTGTGATCGTGGGGCATGACCTGTTCAACGACATCGCCGGTGAACACTTCTTTCCCGTTGATGATGCATGGAATTTCGATCACTTCTGAGGACTGCCTGTCAAGCTCTTTCTTGAGTGCTGCACGCTCTGGGCTGCCCGGAAGGTAGCCAAGAACTGGTTCGTTTACTGGGGTCGGTGGGCGTGGAACATTGTTCACCATGCAGCGACGGTGGAGAAGCCGCCCTTTCAACATCACGCTATGTAGAGATGAGCGTGCTTAGCGCGTACTTTGCTGATCTTTGGACCGACCACTGCCATGCAGTAGCCTTGTGCAGGGTTACGTGCATAGTAATCGTGATGCTCTTCTTCAGCGATGGTGAAGTG
>DAFX01000080.1 GCA_002495535.1 Euryarchaeota archaeon UBA433 | reverse complement strand
CTAAGGCGGAATTGCACCAGTCACAAATGCCAATTGGAGTGGATTGATTTATTGGCGCAGGGGCAATATATTGAAGAGACTCGCCTCGCTCTTTGGATGTATGGGGGCCCTTTCATGGTTTGTTGGCATCGGGTCGTCTGTTGGTAATGGCCTCAAACAGGCTGATTTTTCCGTCTTTAAACAGGGTGAAACTTGGAAGGCCTTCGGCATCGCAGCCCTCATGTTTGTTACTATTTCATTCGCTGCACTTTCAATGTTTGACAGCATGGACGAAGTGTTTGCTTCAGACGCTGAACCCGCCCCAGTGCCAAACATGGTGTTTGAATCCCTCAACCGAACCGGTATAGAATCAAACTTGACCAATGAAACGGGTTGGATCAACCTCAATGATCACAGAGGTGACATCATCATTCTCGATTTCATGGCCCATGATTGCAGCAATTGCCATGCAGTTCAAGAGCACCTCGAAGCGGAAATGGATGCTTGGATGGAAACTGCAAATGCGTCTGGCAAAAACCTCAAGATTTTTGGATACGGTGCTTGGTATTCTGAAACACTCGATTACCTCAACGAAACTTCCGGTGCCTACCACGTGCCAGCTTACCCAACAGGCCTCGGTTCTTTGACTGCAGCCGAGATGTCAAACGGAACCACAGCAGACCCGGTACGTCTGTTCACAACCGGTGGTAGCGGGCAGATACCGGTGGTAATGATCCTCGATGCAGAAGGGTACATCATTGCCAAGGAGGCAACTGGGACACCCTCTGACGGATGGGCCAAATTCGATGGCGTCCTTGACACTGCTCTCACTGGAACCACACAAGACACCATGGGCAGCCGTATTGCTTGGGAAGAACCTGACACCTCCTATGTGGCTGTGTTTATCCTCGGCATGGTTCTCTCGATCTTGGTCTATTTTTCTCCTTGCGCTTTCCCGGTCTTGCCTGGTTTCATCTCCTATTACCTCTCGCTTGGGGCTCGGGAAGATGAGCTCATCGCATCTGGGAAACTAAAGACGAAAATGCCGTCATCATGGGTGATTGGTTTGCTTTCTGGTGTTGGGATGTGGACCTTCTTCGGCGCCATTGGCATTGTGGCTTTGCTTATGGGTGAAGCCTTTGCAGCATCAGGTTTGATTCATTACATTGCAATTTTCATTGCCGTTCTCCTGATTGTCTTGGGGGGCATGATGCTGCTTGGAATCACTTCACACCTGATGGGCTTTGTCGATCGTTTGGTGCGAAAATACAGCACGACAGAAGCGGATGAGACCTTTACGCCTCGTAGAAACATGTACCTTTACGGTATTGGATACGCAGCTGCGTCAATTGACTGTACGGCAGCAGCAGTGCTTCCCTTTGTTCTTTACTTGAGCACCCTTGGTCCCTCTGCAACCGGGGTCGGAATCGGGGGTTTGATGATTGGCCTGTTGTTCTTGATGGTCGTCGTCACAGTGATGGTTGGTATGGGCCGTCAAGTGATGATTAATTTCCTCCGCCGCTCCACTGGAATGATCAAGATGGTTGGTTCTTGGATGATGATCATGGCTGGCATAAGCCTGACCATATACCTCACAAATCCGGCGCTCATCGGCGGACTCTTCAGTTGATCACTGGAGCATTTTTTGCTCGAAATCTTCTGCGTATTCTTTGGTTGCTACTCGGTCAAGAACAGGGCGCATCCACCAACGCCATGTTCCATAAGCATAGGCGAGGCCGGTGATCACATCCCAAAGGTAGTGTTGTTTGGTGAACATTGTAGATAGAATCAACATGGCCCAAGCAAAC
Organism: Euryarchaeota archaeon UBA433; assembly: GCA_002495535.1. Taxonomy (GTDB): domain Archaea; phylum Thermoplasmatota; class Poseidoniia; order Poseidoniales; family Poseidoniaceae; genus MGIIa-L1. The sequence goes on along the minus strand of DAFX01000080.1, from coordinate 21,012 downwards.
AAAAGAGCCCACTGTAAGATTTGCGTTTTTCTCGTCTCTGATGGATACCAGTAGCGCAACACCAAGACGACTTGAGTGCTCTGTACGACGTGCAAGGACGGCCAAGAATTCCATGGCGTGTCAACAGAATGCATGAAGACATAGAATGGGTGCCAAAAATCACCATCCTGGAGTTGGCTTTGGATTGGGCCTCGCAAATCAATTTCAACCGGGAACACCAAGAAAATGATCAACACATACCAGCAACTGATCGTCATCATTTGATGAAAAATGATGTTTTGACGCCACATGTCATCGGTTTTGTTGCCCAAGAACGCTGCTGCAGGGTAGTACAGATAGAGCGTGATGTACGGGATGAACATCCAAGGCAAGAACGCTAGATTTGTATCAAAAGAAAGGGTCGGGTCGAAGGCCGTTCTTTGCAAGTAATTTGAGAGGTGATTGATGGAAGTATAAGGGATAGCATTGATGACGCCCATCATCACGACGATGATGATTGTAAGGCGACGTTTTCCCCAAGTGGAGCGCTTTGCCCAATGGTATTTCCAAAACCACCACGGTTGGCTTCCCTTGTCGTACATTGGGCCCTGCTGTGGTACTCAGTGTGTAAATATGATGCCGGCAAGGGGAATCAATTTGTTGATTCTCTAGACCTCTTCGATTCCTGGACGAGTTGGAACATTTCCATTGCTGCTTTCATTCGGATGCTGTGTGAGCGTTCCTTCTCCAAATTGAGTCTAATCTTTCGTTCATCTTCACTTCGCAGTACCGCTTCAAGCCGACGCAGAGAAGTCAATGCAGCTTCCGCCTCTAGTGTTTGGTCGCCCCGTATTTTGGCCCGTGCCACTTCCACCTCACACTCGATCTGACGCAAGGCTGTACTTTGTCGCAACGAGATAGCGTGTTGTGTGACCTCTGCATTGATGCGTTCTTGTTCCAGCGCGTGGGTTTGATTTGAGCGGTGCAAGTTCACCGTTTCTAAGGACGTCCTCTGAGGCACAAGGTAGGCACCCAAGAGGGTCAGGCCAAGCGAAGCGAGTTGCGGGCGCAGAAGCATTTCTGCCTTCATGGCAAAATGCGACTGAAACGCTTCATCCCGAAACGAGGTCTCGTCCGTGCACGCCGAGAACGTCGAAGCGATGAGACGCTGATTCACATGCTCATACAGCAAGCGAGCCAGGCTGGTTCTTGTCAAAACGGGTGAATGATTGACGAAGTAATTCAGAACTTTGGGTAAGTCTTCCTTCATCAATTGTAAACGCATTCGAACATGGCCTTGGAACTTGAGACCGCTTTGACTTTGGGTGCTAAAAGGGACCGCTAGGTCAAATGGGCCGGTCATTCCAAACACGACCCTTCGATCAACAGCTGTTGCCTTTAGAATGGAAGCAAGGAATCGAGGGAAACCTCCACCGATTTGATTGATGTTCTGGTCAGAAAAAACGGGGCTTAATTGGCCGTTGATGATGAACATACACGCTTCGTTCGGCTTGAGCGTCACCCGTTGGGAGCGCCAAGTTGTAATTTCATTTCCATCGATTATTCGTGCAAGAATATCAGGTGTATTTCTCCATTTGTATGTTTGTGCCATGTCATTTCCTCCTCTTTTTTTGTCTTAATCCATCGAGCATCATCGTGCGCTCAGAAAAGAATCCCGCAGAACTCGTGACCATTTGTTGGCATCGCTTGACCAATTGCTCTACTTCGACAGGGTCCTGGTTGCTGCCCAACTGACGTTCTGCCGCATTGGCTAAGTTTGTCGCTTTCGTAACAAGGGTGATCACCTCGTAATCATGGCGAATCAACCGCTTTTGATCTCCATTTTTCATGACCCGTTGACCGGATAAAAAGGAGTGGGTCACGCCTGAAGATGCCTTCGATACGTCTTCGACAAAGGCGTCGATCGAAGAGCAACAACGCTTGGCGCTTTGAGCGAGTTCATGTCGTCCCAACACAAATGCTGCATCATGGATATTCGTGATGTGATTTCTGGTGCGTCTTGCAGCACGTACAAGTTCATTCCGAACCGCTTGGTCAGCGGCGCGTCGTTTCCCTTTGGTGTAGCCTTCATACCCTGCAAGGACCGCTTGCAAGCCCCGCAGATAAGGCAAAGCATCGATCGGAGTGAACACCATTTTGAGACCATAATGAAGTTGGTTACGGAAGTATATCATCCGTCACGGTGGGGCCCACTGGGGTCCCACTCATTCTTCTTCAGTTGAATCGAACAATTCCGACCATGAGAGCACACGGTCTGCGATCAGAACTGCTTCTTCGGGGTCGTGGGTGACGTGTATGGTTGCAGTTGCTCGCTGCTTTAGCCAGTCGCGAGTTTGAACGGCTAAGGCACGTCGAGTTTCCAAATCAAGCGCTGAGAACGGTTCGTCCAAAAGCATCACAGACGGCTGGCCGAGCATGGCGCGAACAAGCGCGACCCTCTGGGCTTCACCACCAGAGAGCGACTCCACTCTTCGCTTCTCGAAGCCTTGCATTCGAATGAATTCCAGTTCTTGTGCAATCAGGGATTCTTTCTCTGCCTTTGTGATTTTATTACGTATGCCCAAAGCAATGTTCCCAGCGACGTTGAGGTGTGGGTAAAGGATTGGCTTTTGGAAAAGGTAGCCTATGGCTTCAGCATCTCGCTTATTTGTGATTTCTATGGTTCCCTCATCAGGTGTTTCGAGTCCAACAATCGATCTGAGGAGGGTCGATTTTCCGCATCCACTCGGACCTAATATGGCGATGATTTCTTTTTCCTTCAATTCCAAATTGAGCCTATTGATGATCTTCTTTTCTCCAAAACTCTTTGACAAGCCCACGATTTTTAATGCCGATTTTTGCTTCATTAGAACCCTCCCCCTTCTCCCTCGTGCCTGAATTTTTCAGCGCATAAGAACAACACAAATGTCGTGAACATCAGCACGCACGCAGCAGCCATCGCTGCTGGTTGAACCAACGGATCGAATTTAGGTCTTGACATCAACTGATCGACCACCACAGAGAGTGTGTCCCATGAACCTGCACGGACCAGGAGCCAAGATGCTCCAAACTCGCCTAAAGAAAAGGCGAGCGTGAGGGAGGAAGCAACCACTGCGGGGCCACGCAAGAAGGCAAAGTAGCCGTGGTACCATGTTCGAAACCCATTGAGCTTCAGTACTTCTGCCTGTTCTTTCCATTTCGGCTCAACCGAGCGCATGGCTGGCAACATAATCCGTACAACAAATGGAGTGGTGAGGATCACATGAGGCAAAACTGGAAGGTAATGCCATTGGAATAATTCTGGCATCAAACGAAGGACGCCCAAAAGGATCCCAAGCCCTACCATGACTGCAGAGACTGCAAGTGGGAGCAGGGTCGCAATATCGAGGGCCTTAGCCAGTCTTGTCCGCCCCTCCATTTCCAGGCCATGGATGGTTGACGCCAACATCCAACCCGTGGGTAAAGCGATGCATAAGGTCCAGAAAGCGTAGCCCAATGAGTTGACAAGCGCATCGTTAATCCCCATGGTCGCTAAATCACCCGACCAAGCAGCCGCCCATCCTTCGAGGCTCCAATTGTAGGTGAAGCCGTCAGCAAAATTCCCTTCTCTCACTCTAAATGATGCCAATAAGGCTGCAAGCAAAGGGCCCATTGCAAAGATGACGCCCGAATAGACCACCATTTTTGCTCGCCAATGAGGTGCCCCTCTTGCCGCTCTGGCCCCCCCCTCCGAAATCAATGAGAACCGCGATGAGTGCCTCTGTTGCAACGTTGAAGTCATCCAGAGTGCACATAGCAAAATGAGGAATTGGACCAGCGATGCTGACATAACGATTTCACTGGTGTCGACCCTGTAGTTTTCAATCCCGGCCGAACCACCATAAGCAGCCATCAACGATTCCAAGGTTTGATTGAATGGAGAGAGCCATTTGACGAGGGCAAAAGAGGTGAAGGAAAAAAGAAAACTCAAAGAAGCGGCGCAGAGCACCGCTGGTCCAATCACTGGCCACCACAAATGACGAATTCGTCCAAGGCGGTTTTTGCCCTGGCCTAACAAACTCAATTGCTCTTCCCATGCAGGATCAAGGCGTGCCAAAGTTGGCTCCACGAAGCGTATAATCAAGGACAAATTGAACCACGCATGAGCAAGAATGAGCGCCAAGAAATGACCTGGGTGCTCCCAACCAGTCAAACTTGAAATTTGACCAATTATGCCCGTTTCAGTTCTCAAATCAATACCAATAAAATACAGAGGACCCTCATCGTCAATCATCAGCAGAAAGCCCATTGCGGCCACGATGGCGGGCATGACGAATGGAACGGAAAACAGTGCGCGGAATAGACCTGCGTATCGCCATTCATATCGACCCAGATACCAAGCGATGGGCAAACCAATGCACACCGTCAGCAGTGCAGAAGCAGTTGCCTCGAGCAGCGTGTAAGACAGGGCATCCATAGCGCCATATGCACTGCTAAACCGCCAAAATGCCTCCCATGGGGAATGCCCCGTTACCACTTGAAGTCGCCCGAGTGCATAGATGAACGGTAAACTGGCCAACGTCAAATAGGCAAGAACCGCAATCGTTCTCCCGGTCCAAATTGATTTCCGTAGCATGAAACAGATGCCCCTCATGCTTGTTGAGTCGCAGTTTTCCAGGATTCTAACCATTCGTCCATGTTTGTTTCAACTTCCTCATACGTGGTTGTTGTTCCTGTGCTTGGTACGTCAGCATGGTATCGGTAGCCATTCGTTTCTGGTAAATCCGTCCCTTCTAGAACCGAGTACATCAGGTTATTTTCCGGCATGTTGGTGTTGACTTCTGTTGAGAGCAGGTAATCGATGAAAAGTTTCGCTCCTTCAACCTGAGCTGCCCCGTTGATGATCCCCGTATACTCGATTTGATGGAAACTCGTGTGGTCGATGATGAGGGACGTGGAGTGTGTGTAATTGTCTGCATAAAACGCTTCGACTCCTGGTGAATGGCAGTACGAGACCGTCATCCATGCGTCGCCAATATACCCCTCTGTATACTCTCCATAGCCCCCAGTGTAATGAGTTTCATAGGCCTCGGTCCAGCCTGTTGTGATGATTGCATCATTGTCGATCATCTCACTCCACCATGCCATGGCGTCTTGGTCGTCGACGGTGCTGAAGTATTCCATTGATGCCACGAGGAAGGCTCGTCCCGGCGATGATGTGACGGGTGAGGGGAATGCAACTTTTCCTCTCCATTCATCTTCGGTGAGGTTGTTCAAACTTGTTGGCACCGTCATGTTTGCTTCGTTGAGTGCGTCTTCATCATAATTGAGGCACACATCGCCCTGGTCAAAGGGCAAAGCCAGCGGCCCATCATAGAATGAAAGAGCAGTTGTGGACAGATTCGAAGCTGATACTTCATGGGCTTGGAGCAGGCAATTTGCAACGGCGGTTGGAAGGTATGTGTTATCCAGTCCAATCATTAAATCGGCTTGCTGAGCGTCTTTTGTCAGCATCATTTGGTCGAGGATTCCTCCTGCATCATCAACTTTAATCATCTCCACGGGAACGCCAGTTTGATTTGTGAATTCGTCGGTTAAGGCCTCGGAAAGTGCTGTGATGTCGTAGGTTAGAATTCGCAAAACACCGTCGTCCTGGTGGCCTGCAGGAAGAACGACGCATTCGTCTGATGAGGTTGCCTGTTCGAGGCACCCCGAAAGGGGCGTCAGCATGAACAGAACCAACACTAGAAATGTTCTGTACATCACGCAGATACCCCCGAGAGGACTCCTGCAATTTGGTGGGTCCGATCGACCAATTCCAGAGGGTTGTGAGCCAAGATGTAAAGCGATGGCTCCCAGCCAAATGCGCCTTCATCCAACAAAACATCATGCTTTGGTTTTCGCCCACTCAATTTGCCTTTTGGCGCCAGTCCGAAGGTGTAGCCAAGTTGTTCACAGGCCTGTTTAATGCGCTCTATGTCAACGCCATCATCGGTCAGTGGTGGTTTGATGTTCAGGGCTGAAACTTTTCCCTCGTCTTGCTCATGAACGGCAAGCAGAAGGCCCGCAAGATGCTTTGAGGTACCAAATGCAGGGGTTTCATGGTGACGCAGAGCCCCATCGACGAGGGTGATTCGACCCGGGAAAGCCGCTACCTCCTCTGGCGCGAACGCGCCGTGGGTGCACGATGCGATGTTGAGGCCAACTGCAGGAATTGCATCACCTATTCGCTTGACATCCAATCGGCTAGCAGCCCATTCAAGCCTACGAAGAAGGGCTCGTTGCTCTTGTCCCGCATCCAGGTCTGTTCCTGTGAGGGTTTTATCAAACCTGAGCGTATGATTTCCAGTGAACTGAAGTTCGACAATGAGCCTCTGACGTAGGACATTTGTCCCTGGTCCCATAGATGCTAGGGCTTGAGAAAGTTCGTTGCCCCAGCTGTCGATGGTTGCTTCATCAGCTGTTGCACCGAGTTGTCGCGGTGATTTTTGCATCTGACGAGAGATCGTGCTTTGAGTCGACCCCATTATTTCCGCAATTTCAGTCTGAGACCATCCTTTTGTTCTGAGGTCCTTCGCCACGTGTTGGTGAAGCCGTTCAAGCCACTTGTCGCCTATGATGCCGAGCATGTTCTTCCCTTGAGCGCACTCCTATTCAATGTTACTTGGAAAATATGCACATTGCATGAGTTCTTTTCAATCGGTGCGAGGGGGCGTTCACCTAACGATTCCTTTTGATTTCATGGGCCAATTCGTTGTACGGGGCTTGTCTTTTCTCATTTGAGATGACGGCTCGGCCCGAGGGTGAGGGCAGCACCCACACGCTCACACTTCGGATCGAAACAGGCCACTCATCTGGCCTAAAATCCATCTCTTGATGGCCATGTTCGCATTTGGTGAGCGAAGGCGTGAAAAGATGCTTCCACTGGCGTTTCCCTACAAAACAAATACGCTTGAGTGAGCCGTTCATGCTCTTTGCATAATTTTCTATCCGATGTAGGAATGGCGTTGTGTGGGCTCTGAATTCAGAGGGTGAAATGGACCCTGCATCATTACCGGGTTGCTCGATCACGTCACAAAAAGCAAATCCGTGCTCATTGACCAATACGTCGTCCAGATGAGGTCTTGATTCTGAAACCAGTCCAGCCTCTTCGAGCAGAGCCCAAAACCGATTCGACGGGTTCGCAAAATAGTGGCCGCTTTCCCATGTGGCACGGGATGGATTGTGGCCGACAAAGATGGTGTGGCAAGGAGGCCGTCCTGCATTGGGCAATTTCGCTCCATAGGCGGGCATGCTTGAACGAGGCCTCACACCATCATCTAGTTTGCACAAGACTTCCATCTCTTTCACACCATAGCCTTCTAAGAGCCCCCGCGGTGCCATCATCATAGGAGGGGTGGAGCATACAACTCGAAGCGTTCGTGAACCAATTGTGTCAGCGCATCCTATCCTACCTGGAAGAGGCCGAGGAACCAGGCAAGGTGGTCGATTTTGTTCCGGCAGAATCACTTTCCAAGATCACCGATGTGGGTTTGCCGATTGAGGGTCGAGGGCAGCAAGCTGTTTTCGATGATATCGATGAATTTCTTCGCAGGTGTGTGAAAACCAACCGTCCTGAGTTCATGAATCCACTTTGGGGCGGATTGAACACAACCGGCTTTGCTGGGGAAGTGATCGCAGCCCTCACAAACACATCCATGTATACCTATGAACTTGCTCCATTCGCAACCCTCATCGAACAGGCGATCCTGAAGCGAATGGGCGAATTGGTTGGCTTTTCTGGTGGCGCTGGGACATTAGCCACAGGTGGCTCAAACGGCAACATGCTCGGGATGTTGTGCGCAAGAGAAGTGGCCTTCCCTTCTTCTACACATCGAGGAATCGACGGCACCAAGATGGCAGCCTTTGTGTCAGCTGAATCTCATTATTCGGTTCTCATGTCAGCCAATGTAATCGGTATCGGGCACAGGAACCTGTTCAAGATTCAGTGCGACGAGGACGGGCGGATGAAACCTTCAGCCCTCAAAGACGAAATTCAGCGAGCTCGAAAAGAGGGCCTCGTTCCGTTTTGTGTCGTTTCAACGTCGGGAACAACCGTTCGTGGTGCTTTTGACCCCCTCAAAGAAATCGGTGAGATCGCTCACCAAGAGGGCATGTGGCACCATGTCGACGCAGCTTGGGGTGGTTCGGCGATGTTCTCAAGCACTCTCTCCAAGTTGATGGAAGGTGTTGAACTTGCAGATAGCGTGTGCTGGGATGCTCACAAGATGATGGGATTGCCCCTGATTTGCAGTGCCTTTCTCGTGAAGCAGGCGGATGTTCTCGCTAAGGTATGTGCGCATGGGAATGTCGCCCATTACCTGTTCCACGAGAGCAGCAAAGACAACGATCTTGGCCGCTATTCACTCCAGTGTGGACGTCGTAATGATGCCTTGAAACTCTGGTTGGCATGGCGTGAATGTGGTGATGCCGGGTGGGCTTCTCTGGTCGAAGGCTATGTCGCTCTTGCCGATCACCTGCAGTCGCGAATAGACGACCATCCTAATCTCCAAATGATGTCTTCACGATCGTGGACCAATGTTTGTTTCAGATATGTTCCATCGAAGAGTGGAATGGATTTGAATGAACTTAACTCGGAGTTGCGCTTGAGGATCATGCAAAACGCAGATTTCATGGTGAGCCGTTCCAACATCGGGGAAAATGTCGTGATTCGATCCGTAATCTCAAACCCCGGTATTAGTGAAGGCACACTCGATGCTTTTGTGGATGAAGTGTTACGAATTGGCCAAGATGTGGAAAATGGATTGCCAAGGGAATCGATCTATTGATTGCTCATGCTCTTCTCACCATGTGATTCCTTGGGCAAGCCGATATACGACCCTTTTTGAGGGGACTTCTCGACCAAAAAAACATGGAGGAGGCAGAGCCAAGAATGGGAGGAACCTCACCACTCGGTTCGGTGAAGGGATTTTGGTTCCTTTTGTTGGGTTTCATTGCCTCAATCCTCCAGCCCGTTGTCCTCTTGCTGGCTGGTAAGGACGTGAGCGATGCCATCTGGCCCCATGCTTACCGTGCTCTGCAAGTTACGATGTGGCTTCGTGAACACATTGGTCTGATGTTCTTCTGTTCACTCATATTCTTTTTCGCCTCCATTGTCATCGTTCAAAATCAAATCAAAGGCCAACCATTGAGTCAAAATGTACGACGAGGTTTCCTCTTCCTGATTGGGCTGGTAGGTGGCTTCACCTGCCTCTACTTTCTTCTTGATGTGTTTTATCTTCGAGGCGCCTTTCTCCTGCTTCCAACCGCTTATGGAGTGATTTTATTTTGCTTGCTGTTAGCGGTAGGAGGGTTACCCACGCTCCCAAAAAAAGAGGCAAAGGCTTCAATGAGCCTGAGTGTTGTTCACCTCGTGATGATTTTTTTCGCCGCATGGTTGCTCATGCCAGGTATCCCTGCCATGATTGGAATAGCACCCTCGCCACCCGATGCGCCCCGAATTGGCTACGGGGCGGACCCGGGGCCTTTTGACACGACAATGACTGTTCATGCTTACGAAATGCCAGTGAAAGTTGACGACGTGATTCTTGCTCAGGAGGAAGACATTGATTTTTCGGTTTACCTCACACTTCCGATCCTTACTGAAGATCTGCCGCTTGAACACATCCCACTTGCCCTTTTGAGTCATGGATGGGGCTATCCTGTGTACGAAGAGTACACCGACTGGATCGAACACCTTTCGGCAAGAGGCATCGCAGTAGCCTTTGTTCAGTACCCGTCTCACATCGATCCTCCGATTCCAGAAGGTCTGGAGGGTGTGGATATCGAGGGCGCCTCAAACTACCCGCATCACGAATACAGAGCGTTGGCCATTGCGTCTGCCCTCGATACTTTGGAACAAGTCGCCCTTGGCGAGGATCGCCACAGCAGCGTGGACACTGCACTGGGGAACGTCAGCGTGAACACCAGCCACCTTTGGATCGGGGGTCACAGCCTCGGCGGAGCCTACACCTTTGTTCAACTCTACGAATCGATGGAGCGCGGGTGGGGCAATGAGACCTTATTCATCGATATCGAATCAGGTTGGACGCGACCAAATCAAATGCATCTCCAGCCGAACCTTTCCAGGATGCCCGAGGATGCGATGGTTCACATCGCTCGTGGTGTTGACGACATGACGGTTGATGCTTGCTACAGCGTGCACCATCAACAGGTGTACGATATGTTGCCCGACGAACACGTGCTTTACATCGAATTACAGAGTGACCTCTATGGATTCCCACGGCTTGTTGGTTCGCATTACTTGCCAACTGATTCGGTGCATGACCGCTTAGCTGACTTTGGGGTTTATCGACGAATTGATGCTCAGGCAGATTGGGTTTTCGCCAGGTCTCAAGGCGACTCCATCACTGAGAACTGGGCATACGCCCATTTGATCGATGGTGAACAGTTGCGTTCTATGGGTGAGTGGTCCGATGGCACACAAGTGTTGCCACTGCTCGTGTATCAAGACGCATTGAACACCAGCGACAAGTTTGCCTACTGCTCGACTTTCGTAGGCGAGTTGTGAACCCACACAGTTGGCTCGAACGCTCTTTGATTGAGTTTAAAGAGCGCCTCGCTGTCCAAGAGACATGAGCGATGGTGCCCCTGTCCGAACCTCCCTGTATGATGAGCACGTGGCGCTCGATGCAAACTTGGTTGATTTTCACGGATTTGAATTACCAATTTGGTACTCGAACATCAAGCAAGAACACTTGGCAACACGAGCCACAGCAGGCCTCTTTGATGTCTCCCACATGGGGTCGTTCCGATTCACTGGCAACCATGTGAAAGCATGGCTTGAGGGTCTGGCAACTCAAAAGGTGACCGCAATCGCAGCACCACGTTGTGCATACACACACTTTCTTGATGAAGATGGTGTGCTGATCGACGACATGATTTTCGCCGTCGTTTCAGAAACGGAAATCCTAGGCGTTCCAAACGCTTCCATGATTGGTGTGATGTGGGATTGGTTCAATTCACATCTTCCAGCTGATGGGTCAATCGTTCTCGAGAACCTCTCCGACGCCACTTCCATTATGGCCCTTCAAGGCCCGGAATCAAAAACAATTTTGACAAAAGTTTTGGGCGAATCAAACCATGTAGGACGGTTCAAGTGGCAAGCGATCGGTGACAATCCGTTGGGGGTTTCAGGTTCCCTTCAAGGCACTGGTTACACGGGCGAATCAGGATATGAAATCTTTGTACCCAACGATGAGGCTCCAACACTCTGGAGGGCACTCATTGAGGCCGGAGCAGTGCCAGTTGGGCTGGGTGCCAGAGACACGCTTCGACTTGAGAAAGGCTTCTTGCTCTCAGGCGTTGATTTTTGCTGGCCCCCTCTTGCAGAGGGTGAGGATGCTTCCTTCTTAGCTCGTGATTCGTGGGAAACCAACGTACCCTTTGGCCTTGACCTTGAACACGATTTCATCGGGAAACACCGCGTGGTCAGCCACGATGAACATGACGCACGCTGGTGGGGTATTCGCTACACTGAGAAAGGCCCGTTACCACGACCAGGCAAACAAGTGACGCTGGCCGATGGGACCTCGATTGGGGCACTCACATCAGGCGCGCCAGCACCGAGCCTTGACAACCTCGGTATCGGCATAGGGTACTTGCATTCTGTGAAGGAAGGCGATGAAGTGCTCATCGTCGCAAGCCCCCGTAAATCCGTCAAGGCAGTGGTTGTTCGACCACCTTTCCTGTGATCAAAAAAGGCCCTCAAAGGCATTGAGGAAGGCTGAATGTTGTTCTTTTCCGAACTCCTCCAAAGCAATAACCGCTTCTCGTTGAGATAAAAGGGCAGCCGAGAGAGCTTCGCTGTCGTCCCATTTGACCGCCAAACCAAGGCCCTCATTGGTGCATACCTCTCCCATTAAGCAATCCGAATTGACGATGCTTGGTATGCCGAAGGATGCTGCATCAAACATCTTGACCGGTAACGCACCTTGTTTGATGTTGCCACGTTCTGGGGGGTACATTGCGAACATCACATCGACATCCTCCATCAGCGATGGCAAGGTTGAGGCATCAAAGGCTGGATGAAGGTTGAGATGAATCCCAAGTCGGCTTGATTCCTTCAAGAGGTGAGTATGAACGTCCTCAGTAGCAGTCCCATCCCCTGCAATTTTTATGTTCGGGCGCTCGCTCTTTGGAAGAAGTTCGAGGGCTTTTGTGAGCAAGTGGAAACTCTTGATCTCCCGGACTCGTCCGATATAGGCGACGGTCCATTCGGTGTTTGGAATCACTTTTTGCCTTCGCTCAACTTCTTCAGGACGGTTTTCAACCACAATGGAATCCACCTTTTGTTCGGACAAATATTCTCTGAACCCTGGAAACATTCCACCCTTTGCTGCACCCGAACTCGTAATGACAAGATCTGATTTTTTTATTCGTTGCAGGTTGCGTTTTTCCAACCTATGAGCGATTGCCCTGCGAACCAGTGAGTTTGGGCGGCCCATCATGACCCATGTGTGCTGAAGGTCATGCATATCAAAGATCAAGATGCACCCCGCTTTCGACTTCAATTTCACTCCGATTTCGAGGGTATCCGCATCGTGGCAGTACACGCAATCAGGAGGGTTGTTGGCTAAAGATGACGTCACGGTTTTTCTAAAAGCCCGAAGACCAGAAACGGTCTTCCATTTTGCACCATATGAAAACACTCCAATGTGATAGCGCATGATTCGCACCCCATCATCAATTTCACTCATTGGGGAGCCTTGGGTTCTGTCGAAGGCGTGAATGGTCACATTGTGTCCGTTTTTGGCCAATAACTTGGCACTGCGTAGCACCCTCGGATCTGGAGAACAGGCATTGGTAACCACCATTGCAACGCTCGCCATGGAATTCCCATACCACCCGAGAACATGAGGTATTCGGCGTTTGAATCCCTGAGGCCCAAAGGGCGATTATTATGGCCGTTCCGCGCTCAGTTTATACTACACCCAAGTCCGAGGTTCGATTGCTATGGTTGACCAACTCCCAAATCTGGGCCGCGAGGCCGAAATGCTTGCCACCATGGGGATGTCCTCAATGGAAGACTTGTTCTCCGATATTCCTGAGGAAGTTCGTATGAAAGGAACCCTTCCACTTCGGGGCCCACAATCCGAAGAAGAGATCATTGCTGATGCACGCCGTTTGCTTGGCTCAAACGTTGCTCTTGGCGATCGAGTGTCCTTCCTCGGAGCTGGACTGTACAGAAATTACGTCCCGGCGTCCGTGTTCCAACTGATCACTCGGGGTGAATTCCTCACTTCATACACGCCCTACCAACCTGAAGTCAGTCAGGGGATGCTCCAAGCCATGTGGGAATTCCAAACGCTCATCTCGGAACTTGTTGGGTTGCCGATTGCGAATCTGTCCCTCTATGACGGCTCGACGGCAGCGGCCGAAGCCATCACCTGCTCGGTTCGAGTTCACGGGCGAAAAGCCACTCAGAAGAACACAGTTTACGTTTCAGAACTGACACCGCCCGATCGCCTGTCGGTCATGGAAAATTACTGTCAAGGTGCAGAAATTCAGATCAAAATGCTGAGGCATAACCCAGACGGTACGGTGAATTTGTCCTCTGCGCAAGAGGCTGCAGGTTCCTGCGGTATTTACGTCGAACAACCCAATCCTCTCGGCGTTCTCGATGGTGGACTTCCATTGCTCAAGGAGATCGTAGGTGAGCACACAGCACTGATTGTTGCGGTTCAACCAATTTCCCTCGGTCTTGTTGAAGCCCCTGGCGCTTATGGCGCTGATATTGTTGTAGGTGAAGGCCAACCGCTTGGCAGTCCGATTACAGGTGGAGGCCCAATTTACGGTATCTTCGCCTGCAGTAAACCATACCTTCGATTGATGCCAGGCCGAATTGTCGGTCGGAGCATCGATGTCGACGGTAAGGAAGCATACTGCCTCACTCTGTCAACTCGGGAGCAACATATTCGCCGTCACCGTGCAACTTCCAATATTTGCACCAATGAAACGCTCATCGCTTTGATGGGGGCCATGCACATGTCACTTTTGGGTCCAGAAGGCCTGCATGACTTGGCCGTTCGCAACATGGCAGCGTGCGAACTCGGGAAGCGAAAGATTTCTGCGATCGCTGGAGTTTCATTGCCCCACGCTTCAAGCCATCATTTCCAAGAATTTGTCGTCGAACTTCCCGGCAGCGCCAGCGACTGTTTGTCGTACTTGGACAGCGTCGGAATCGTCGGCGGCTTTGACCTCGCACGATGGTATGCTGACCGTCCAAACTGGCTTCTCGTCTCTTTTACCGACCAAACTCGGGCCAATGAGATTGAGTTGCTCGCAGCACATATGGAAGTATGGGCATCTCATCAGGGGGTGAGTGCATGAGCCACCTGTTCGACCACCACGGCGCTCCCGGCCAAGGGTATTCACAACCCGCTCCAGTGCTCCCAGCATCGGAAATTAGCGTGCCTTCTTCGCTTGTTCGAAAGCAAGCACCTCGCTGGCCTCGAATTTCAGAACCGGAAATGGTTCGCCATTACACATGGCTGTCCAAGCGCAACTTTGGTATCGATACCGGGTTTTACCCACTCGGTTCTTGCACCATGAAACACAACCCAAGGATCAACGAAGTCATCGCTCAACTGCCTGGTATTGCGGACATTCACCCGCATCAACCAGAGCATCATCTGCAAGGCTTGCTCTCCATCTATCACGAAATGCAACACATGTTGGAAATCTGTGCGGGCATGGATCAAGTGACCTTACAACCTGTAGCAGGGGCGCAAGGTGAATTTACTGCAGTTCGTTGCGTTCAGGAATACTTCCGCTTGCGCGGTGAAGACCAACGTACCAAAGTGATCGTTCCAGACTCTGCCCACGGTACAAATCCAGCAAGCGCCGCTATGTGCGGTTTTGAAATCGTTGAAATCCCAAGTCGAGTTGACGGGCGAATTGACCTCGATGCACTCAGAGCAGTTGCAGATGAAACGACTGCAGTGATGATGATCACCAATCCAAACACCCTTGGGTTGTTTGAGGCAGACATCGTTGAGGCATCAGCAATTGTTCATGGTGTGGGCGGTCAAATGTACTACGACGGGGCGAATTTCAACGCCATTCTCGGCATCACTTCACCTGGTTTGATGGGCTTTGATGCGGTGCACTTCAACCTGCACAAGACCTTCAGTCAACCACACGGTGGTGGAGGGCCAGGTTCTGGTCCAATCGGTGTCAAGGCTCATCTGGCCGAGTTTTTACCCGGCCCGATTGTCAAGAAGCGCCCAATCATGGGTGATGAATCCAAGCACGCAATCGAGGACATGTGGTATGGCTGGTACCAACCGACACACAGCATCGGGAAAGTTCAGCAGTGGCACGGGAATGCCGGTGCAGTCATTCGATGCTGGGCGTATTATCGTCGATACGGCAATGGACTGAAGACCATGTCTGAGCATGCGGTTTTGAATGCAAATTACCTTCGCCATGCACTGCACAGAGAAGCAGAAGCAGCCGGCGTCTCTGACATGATCGTCGATGGTGCGGAAACCGATGTTGCAAAACACGAGTTCACCATTTCGCTTGGTCCGGCTAAGGAAAGCCATGGCATTTCCGCTATGGATGTTGCAAAGGGCTTGCTTGATATGGGGTACATGGCACCAACCGTTTACTTCCCCCTCGTTGTGCCTGAATGCATGATGATTGAACCAACCGAAACTGAAAGCAAAGAAACACTAGATACCTTTGCAGAGGATTTCGCTAAGGTCCTCCAGGTGGATGCTGAAACCCTCCATGCGGCTCCAATCACCACGCCAGTTCGACGTGTGGATGAAGTGTATGCAGCTCGCAATTTGTGCCTGCGTCATCCCTACGATGATTGAGTTGCAAGCGAATGCGTAAATACGCCAAGCGATTGGCGAGGGTATGGAACTGCGTGACTTCTCGAAAAGGGGATGGACGCGAGTCAAGATCGAATCCCGTGCTGGGGTCGCCTTGTTTCCAATGGCGTGGGGGCTGCTCCCACTGGCCTTTGGTTGGCTGATGTGGTTCACCGGGACCAACATCGATTTGATCCCCTATCTTGGTGTCGCAGCAATGTTGTTGGTGCTCATGGGGGGATTAGCCGGTCTCTCTTCCCGAATGGGGGCGTTGGGTGCGACTCGAGTTGGAATCGGTTTGTTTTGTGTCGCTTTTTCAATCGTCGCATGGGCTCTTGTCGCTCAAGGGAACATTCCCGAAGTCGGTGGGCTTGTGTTTTCTTCACTGGCTGTCGTCGCACTCGTGAAGGGGTTAGATGTCGTGTTCAAAGATGGTGGGTACGTGTTCCAACGCCCTTGGAACCCCAAGGTTCGTCTGCCAGTGGACGCCCTGCTTGGCTGGGACATCAAGACCACCCGCTTCGACCAACAAGCCATGGCCTCGAAACGCTTCGCCTCGAATCAATTTGTCACAATATATGGGCGGATTGTCGAAAAAGAACCTTTTCTTTGCTTTGATCTCTTAGGGTGTAAAGACAAGACTGAGTTCCAATCGCTGAACTTTGACATCGATCTTGATGGCTTTGAAGAAGCAATGTCTGATGCGGAAGAATGAAGTTTTTCAGGGCCCAAAAAGCAGATTTCTCAAGAGGCATCTTGATGAACCACCCGCGCCGGGGTGGATGCATGGATGTTACCATACTCTTGGGCTCGTCTTCTGACCTTCCGATTGCCGAAAAATGTACGAAAATACTCGACCACTTTAGCGTGAGCTACCAACTTCGTGTTGCAAGCGCTCATCGCTCCCCAGTGTTCGTTGAAGAAATCATCAACCAAGCAGAGGCAGATGGCTGCCAATTGTTCATCGCTATGGCAGGTCTTGCTGCAGCACTTCCCGGTGCGGTTGCAGCATTGACAACAAAACCTGTGATCGGTGTGCCTTGCGGCGGTCGTGTTCCATATGACTCACTTCTTTCCATCGTTCAATTGCCACCTGGCGTCCCCGCTGCTACTGTTGGAGTGGATCGAGGTGACAATGCCGGCTACCTTGCCACTCAAATTCTCGCCCTCAAGAACCCAGACTATGCGGCTGCTTTGAAGCAAAACAAACTTGACCAAATTGCAAGGGTCAAGGCTCAAGACGCAGAAGTCAATGGGGGACAGTGAATGTTTGATACCTCGGAATTTATCGAGGAATCCATCGTAAACCTCCGCAACACCATCGACGACATTGCCATCATCGCATGTTCTGGCGGTGTTGATTCCACTGTCGCTGCAGTGATTGCCAATCAGGCGGTCGGGGACATGCTGCACTGTGTGTACGTCGATACCGGCTTTATGCGCAAAGGTGAAACTGAGGAAATTGAAGCCCTCCTTTCCGCTCAAGGCATCAAGAATCTGGTGACTGTCAAAGCAGCTGATCGCTACTTTGAGGCCCTCAAAGGTGTGACTGAACCTGAACAAAAGCGCAAGGTCATCGGTGAATTATTCATACGAATTTTTGAAGACGAGCAGGAAAAAGTAGGTGCAAAGTACCTCGTTCAAGGCACCATTGCTCCAGATTGGATCGAATCAGGCGGCGGTGTTCGTGACACCATCAAGTCACACCACAACGTTGGAGGCTTGCCAGAGGACATGACGCTCACTGTTGTCGAACCATTGCGTGACTTGTACAAGGATGAAGTACGGGATTTGGCTCGAGCCCTCGAAATCAACGTCGCAGAGCGTCAACCGTTCCCTGGTCCCGGATTGGCGGTTCGCACCCTTGGTGAACTCACTCCAGAGCGCGTGGCCGTAGTTCGTGAAGCATGTGCCATTGTCGAAGAAGAATTTGAAGCGGCAGCAGCTGAAGGGAAAATGGAAATTCCGTGGCAATATTTTGCTGCGCTTCTCCCCGTTCGTAGCGTCGGTGTCCACGGTGATGTCCGAGCTTACGGTGAAACTATTGTGGTCCGTGCAGTTCAGTCAATGGACGGTATGTCCGCTCGTTACTCCGAAATTCCACACAGCATTCTGCAGAAGATCAGCACACGCATCACCAACACCGTGAAAGGGGCAGTCAACCGTGTGGTGTACGACATCACTCACAAGCCTCCTGGCACAATTGAGTGGGAATGAACCTCAAGGGTTTGAAATTACGCCGATTGAGGGGTTCGAACCCTCGACCTTGGGATTAACAGTCCCACGCTCCACCAGCTAAGCTAAATCGGCATCATTGGCCAATCGCCTCCCCTTTATGACGGCTTCGGGGCCCTCACTCTCATTCAACGACCTTGATGAGCCGTTCAACTGGCTTAATGGAGTGTGATGTGATGTGCAATGCGGAGCTAAGTGCGTCTTTTTGAGACGCTGTCACGGGTTGGTTATGGTGGAACTCCATCCACACATCCCCTTCTTCGATCCTCGCACCTTTTGCCGTATGAACGATGAAACCCACCGCTTCATCAATTGTGTCTTCAATGTGAAAGCGGCCAGCCCCGTGTGCTCTTGCAATTTCTGCGAGAGCCATGGAACGGATTGAGCCGACCCACCCGGTTTCATGAGCCCGGAACTTCGTTTTCAACGACGGTTGAGCGAGGATTGCTGTTGGTTCAGCGAGCAAACGCTTTGCAGTTTGAGCATCGACGCCTTGGCCAACGCACATTGCTTCGAATTTCTTGGCAGCCTCACCGTTGTTGAGTGCTTCGAGGATCTTCTGTTCACCTGCTTGTGGGCTGGATGCAAGATTGAGCAGGTTCAACAGCGCTCCACCCTGCAGTGCGACCAGGTTTACCGTGTCGCTTGGACCCTTTCCGTTCAACACCTCGATGCTTTCGATGATCTCCAACGCATTGCCAATATGGGTCCCGATTGGCTCATTCATTTCGGTTATTTGCGCTACTGTTTCAATGCCCAAGCCCTTGGCCGTTTCAACCATTGAGGTGGCCAACAAGGTCGCTTGTTCCTCAGTTTTCATGAAAGCAGCATGGCCACACTTGACATCCAACACCAGAGCCTTGAGCCCCTCTGCGGCTTTTTTGGAAACAATCGAAGCGGTGATTAACGGAATGCTGTCAACCGTGTGGGTGACGTCCCGGATGGCATACAGCAGTCCATCAGCCGGAGCAATCGAATCGTTTTGAGCCGCAATACAGCATCCGATTTGGTTCACAAGCGCTTCCATTTGATCGGGGTCTAATGCACAATTGAATCCTGGAATGGATTCCAACTTGTCAATGGTGCCCCCGGTGTGGCCAAGCCCTCGGCCCGCAAGCATCGGTACCTCGACGCCACACGCTGCCAAAGCAGGTGCGAGCATCAACGACATCTTATCGCCGACACCACCGGTGCTGTGTTTATCCGCAATGGGCCGTTTTGAGTCCCATTTTAGGACGGCGCCCGAATTCATCATGCCTTCTGTGAGGGTGACTGTGTCTTCGACACTGATGCCATGCTTGTGCACGGCTTTTAGCCACAAGGTGATCGACTCCACAGGGAGGGTTCGATCCGCCACTTGTGCGATGAACGTCGCTAAATCGGATGCGTCCATTGGTTCACTCTTGCGAACAGAGGCGCACAGTCGGTCAACAACACCGCTCATTGTTCACCCTCGGGTTCGGCCAAACCAATTTCGACCAGGCGCTGGTGGAGGTAAGCACCGGCTGTGATCGACTGAAACTGGACATTGCCCCCCGTCATAGCAACGAATTCTGGCCGAGGTGTCAAATCGATTTCGTTTCTTGGGTGCACGAACATCGGCATGGAGTAGCGTCGGCTTGAGGTGTCTTTTGGGTTGACCACGCGATGGGTTGTCGAGCGGAACAAACCATTGGTGAGGTTTTGCAGCATATCGCCTGAATCAACAATGATGTAGCGTGCATCACCTTCAACCTCGATCCAACTGCCATCATGGTCCATGACCTGAAGGCCATCGGCTGTTGCCGTGACTAAAAGCGTGATGAGGTTGATGTCCTCATGGGCGGCTGAACGAACTGCGCCTGTTGGAGCATCGGGACCTACCGGTGGATAGTGGATGATCCGCATGATTGTGTTTCCTTCCTGACTCATCTCACCCAGCCAGCTTGGTGGCTTGTTGAGGTAAAGGCTGCATGCAGAGAGGATGTGTTGGGAAAGTGATTCCATCCGATTGAACAAACCGTCGATGACGTCTTTGAATTCTGGGACTTCTTGGTTTGGCCAAACATTGGCTGGATAGGTTGGGGGTGCCCCTTGTCCCGTGTGTGTTCTGCCATTTTGCCAGAATTCCTTCAAATCCGGGGCGTCGTTGTCTTTGGCATGTTCAACGCCGAAGGCAGTGTAGCCTCGCTGATGAGCGATCTCTGGTTGGAGGTAACGGCGTTTCGTCGCCTTTGGGAGGGTGAAAAAAGCATCGCCTTGTGTGTAAGCCTGGTCGATCAAATCCAAGTCAATGCCGTGGTTTTTTAGGGCAAAGAAACCAATGTCTTTGAGAGAATCTCCCACCGCTTTGACAAAACGCTCTTGTTGATGTTCATCACCAAGCATGTCCGCAAAATCAACGGTAGGGATTTTCCGCACCACATCACTCACTGATTCCTGATCTTGGAGAGTAAGCGGATCATCTCAATGTAAACCCATATTACGGTGATTAGCAAACCAAACGCACCCCACCATTCTCCTGACTTTGGTGAGTTGTTGCTGATGCCACGCTCAATGAAATGGAAATCAAGAATAAGGTTCAACGATGCTACACCAAGAATGAACAAGGTCACACCGATGCCTATTGGTCCAGACGAATGCAAAAATGGGACCTCGAAACTTGTGAACATTGAGAGCATGATTGAGATGAAGTACAGTAATCCAATTCCGATTGTCAAACTGATGATAGCGGCTTGGAATGCAGGTGTTGCTTTGATGATTTTTGCCGACCATAGGAAGTACATGGTGCCAATAATACACACGGTGCCGAGGCCAGCTTGCATGACGATACCTGAATATGCGCCCTCATAGACGAACGAAACACCGCCAACGAACATACCTTCCAGAGCGGCATACAATATCGCCCCAGGAGCGGGGTTTTTCGGTCGTATCATCACCATGGCAATCACGACAATGA
>DAFX01000077.1 GCA_002495535.1 Euryarchaeota archaeon UBA433 | reverse complement strand
GGGATGATCGTTGTCATCGTTGGAACCTACCTGTTGTTAGGCGACCTCATGATTGACAAAGCGACCTTGCTTGAATTGCTGGAACCTGTTGGATTGACAAACGCTACGAATTTAGCCGGAGCGATTTTCTTCTGGGTGTTCATTAATTCGGTGTTTGAAGAGTACGTTTTCCGCTGGTTCGTGACCTCAAAATTCGAAGAACTTATCGGCGGCAAGTGGCGCTCTATCCTGCTTTCATCCGGAGTATTCACACTTCATCATTCGATTGCATTGATGATGTTCATTAGCCCGTTAGGGGCGCTCATTGCTTCGGTAGGGGTGTTCATTGGTGGAGCCATCTTCTCTTGGATTTACATCACCTACCGCAGCGTATGGGTCGCGTGGATTGCACATGCATGCGCTGATGTCGCAGTGTTCGGTATTGGATGGCATCTCGTCATTGGATTTTGAACAATAAAAGACGGTCTTTGGCTCTGGAAACGGGGAGCCCCCTTGACTCTTTTAAGTACTGTAGAATAGTAATCATAGTGCTCAAGGAGCACACATAGGTGAACTCACGTGGAAAATTGACCCCCCGATCTGCGCCCAAAACATGCCGAGTGTAGGGCACTTGCTCGAAAAAGCAAGCCCGAAGCATTTGGTACAGGGCGTAAAATGCCATCCCGGCATTTTGCGGAACATGCAGATTGGAGGATAAATGAACAGAAAGAGACCTATGAAACACCACAAGCCCCGACATAACAACCGAAACCGACACACCGGTAAGCGTGTTGTGAATACCCGGGCCCACGAACCCGGCGATGGGAATAAAAAGAAGAACACCAAAAGGACGGTACCTCAGACCAAGACCTTCCTCTCGGAGGTTGAACAAGCCAAAGAGGATAAGAGAAGGCAACGAAGGGAAGAGCTCAAGCAAAGGCGGGCAGCCTACGCCAACGAGGTGCGTGCGGGCTATCTTGCTGAAAGGCAAGCACCTTGCGAGCCGTGTTGCGCAGACGATGACGCAAAGGCAGCCAAGAACACCTGGTTGCTAACCCAGCTCAAGGCAGTTCGTTGCGACGTTGTGATTGACGATGTCACTGGTAGAACAGTGATCAATGTCATACCCAAGAGTTTTGAGAACCGAGCTGATGTGCGAAAGCACATGAGGCACTTTTGGCCCTTCGCTCAGGAAAAGGGCTACAGCCGCCACTGGCGGAAGTACGACACCCTCTGACGTCAATTGACGTAAAACACCCTCTAGACGAGGGGAGCCGGGGATTCGGGGGCTTCGGCCCTCGTTTCCCCTCACACCATTCATTGGTGTTTCCACTCAGGTGTTGAACGGTTGAGGAATGCCGTCACTCCAATCTCTTTGTCCTTTGAATCAAACAAGGAAGCAAACGCTTCCGCTTCAATCGCAACGCCCTCTGTCAACCCTGAATCGAGCGCAGCGCGCACCGTCGCTTTTCCAACACCGAGTGTGTTCGATGACTTGCTGCCTATGAGCCGTGCCATCGCCATCGTAGTTTCAAACAAGTCATCAGGAGCGCAGACTTTGTTGACTAAACCAATTCGATGTGCTTCTTCTGCACTGACCATTTCACCAGTGAAGATCATTTCCATTGTTTTTCCATACCCGACAAGGTTAGCCAGTCGTTGGGTTGCACCATAACCAGGAATCAACCCGAGGTTGATCTCCGGAGTTCCAAAGCGAGAACGGTCGCTGGCAATTCGAACATCACAGGAACATGCCACTTCACACCCACCGCCGAGAGCAAAACCATCCACCATGGCAATTGTTGGTTTGCTTATATTCCATAATGCCTCAACTGCATTATCTGCGAACATGACACGAATATCATCGCTTTTTTTACCGACAAATTCGGTGATATCTGCACCTGCAACAAAGGCATTCGGCTTGGCACGCTTTCCTTCAGGAGGATCGTTTGGTTGAGCGCCCGTGATGATAACAACTCGTACATGGGGCGTTGATTCGACCCATGCAACCATTGCTTTGAGCGCGGACATGACATCGGCATTGAGGGCGTTAAGTTTGTCAGGCCGGTCGATGGTGACAAGTGCAATCGAACCGACGTCTTGGTCCGGATTGATTGGATGTTCCTCGATTAGGATCACTTCACTTGTTGGGGCGCTCATGGTTTGGGCAGGGCTCCGAGGTTCATCAGTTCACCGACCGCTCAAAGATCGATTCCATCAACTCAAAACCAAGAATACAAAGACCATGACCGCGTGCTCAACGCATGGTTGAATCAGAAGCCCCCCTTGTGATGGCAAAGGACATGGCCAAAAAATACGGCGATTTCATTGCTCTTCATCCGCTTAATGTTGAAGTCCATGCGGGGGAATTTTTCGGTGTTTTTGGGCCGAACGGTGCTGGTAAATCCACATTCATCAAACTCTTGACTGGACAACTCCGCCCGAGCAAAGGCCAAATTGAGGTCCTCGGGGTGAACGCTGTATCCGATCCTCAAAAGGTCAAGGCAAACATTGGCATCGTACCAGAATCAGAATCGCCACCTTCGTTTTTGACCCCCACAGAATTCCTGGAATTTGTTGCTCGCCTTCGTCGAGTCGACGACATTCAAAACAAAGTGGAACATTGGCTCGACTGGTTTGGATTGGACGAAAAAAGGGACACGATGTGCAAAGATTTGTCAAAGGGGCAACGGCAAAAAGTCATGCTTGCTGCTGCTTTCATCCACAAGCCAAAGTTGCTGTTTTTAGACGAACCATTCGCCAACCTTGATCCGATTTACCAGCGAAAATGCCGACAATGGCTCCTCGATCATGTCAAAGAAGGCGGCACGATTTTCCTATGTTCTCACGTCCTTGAGATGGCCGAGCGAATGTGCAACAGGATGGCCATCATCAACGATGGAAAAGTGCTCGCTGCAGGTACGGTCAAAGGGCTCAAAACGTCAGAAGAGGAAACCCTCGAAGACGTCTTTATCCGTCTTGTTGGCCGTTCCATCGAAGACGTTGAACGCTCCGAGGACTCAGCACAAGAAAACGAGGACAGCGAGGAGGAATGAACCGTGCCCGGCGCCAGCATTGTTTCTCGCGAGTGGGACGATGTTGCCGAAGGCATCGGCGGCGATGGAACATCTCTAGGCACCTCTTCTCAGGGTCAGTTTTTGCATGAGCCGCTTCGAGGGTGGGCGTCGTTTTCCGCAACTTTTCGTGTGATGTTCAAAGAAGAAGGACGAAAGAGCATTGAGTTTGCAAAGAAACGTCAAATTGTGTTGTTTCCGCTTTTGCTCACCTTAATCACCGCTTTAACCACTGTTGGTTTACAATTTTTGGTTGGAGATTCATCCGCTCAGGTGAGCGATATTGATCAAAAAACATTCACATGGGGTGAATTACGATTCGCTCTACACCTTCCTCTTTTGATGTTCAGTTTGGGCATGGGCACGTTCGCATTTATCGGCCATGATGCAATTGTTCACAGGGCAGGGACAAAAAATTACCTTCTCGCCGCTCCAGCACTCCAACCCCTTCCAAATTCTGTGGCTCATTTCGCCTACTTCGTCAAGGATTTATGCTTCTATGTCATGTTGATTTTGACGCCAGTGATTGCAGGCATGGCGTTGGGAATCGCATTAGAAAGCGCGGAAGGCATCAACACCCCGCTCGAATGGTCAAGCCTGCCTTGGACGTGGGTGGCGATGATCATCACTTTGGGCCAAGGGCTCGCCGTGGCCTTTTTAGGTTCCTCGTTATGGATGCGAGGGCGACCTTACACCATCGTTGGACCGCTGGTCATTGTCGCTTTTGGAGTGGCTGCAGGTCTGGGACAATTGAATTTGGATGCTGTGCTTTGGGGGCTGTATGTGCAATCAAACCAAAGCATCCTCATCGCCGCAAGCGCCCTTGGTGGGTGCCTGATAATCGGGCTTGCTGCGAGCGCATTGATCATCGATGATTTTGATGTCTCCGTCGTGCAGCGGAAGGAAATGTTTCTTCCAATTCACAAGCGTCTCGCTTTCTTGGGCGATGGTGAAATTCGATTGATTGTGGCAAAGGAATTTGTCGATTTGTTTCGCTCGGGCTCCATCAAGAAGATGACCGTTTCCTACGCTGTGCCCCTCGTTGTGTTGCTCGGCATGGCATGGTTGGTTGATTTTGCCGAGGCCCCGATTCCAATCAATTTGCTCTCATATGCGCCATTTTTGGGCTTCTTCGGGTTCAATTTTTACTCATGGCTCACCATTCTCGATTCCCCGGAATTCATGAACGGTTTGCCGCTGCGTGTCCCTCAACTCATCCGTGCAAAGGTCATCGTTTACTTCCTTGCGACCTCATGGATCTCACTCATCTTCATTGTCCTCATGGCATGGCAACTCAATGAATGGGCCTCCCTGCCAACAAGCATCGTTGTTATGTTTGCAAATTCGATTTACATTGTTGCCCTCACTGCGTTTTTGATGGGTTTGAGGCCCAATAAGGCGATTTTCGACGCTTCGATCATGATTTGGTTCTGGCTTGGTACCGTTCTTCCTCTTCTCGGGTTATTTTTGCTTTCATTCACCCAGGGCGATGTCTCGCTCTACGGCAACTGGTGGGAGCGTGCGAGCCAAGATGGGTTGGCTGCAACCTCAACAATGTACGATCAAACAATGGTGGAACAAGGCTACAAGGGCATGCTAGCCATTTCTGTCGGTTTGCTCTTTGCCTCAGCTTTGCTTTGGAAGTTGATGGACCGACGATGGGGCAAAGCAGAGTTCTCAAATTAAGCGTGAACTCAACGTTCAATGAGGTATCTTGATGAGCGGCGGGCAGCGCCCAACACACATGGGTCAAGTCATTGCCGTCTGCGGAATGCCGGGCTCGGGCAAAGGTGAATTTGCCGATGTCATTGCCAATGAAGGCGTTCCCGTGCTCTCAATGGGCGATATGGTTCGCGCTGAAGTCCGTCGTAGAAGTTTGGAAGAAAGTCCGGGGATCTTTGGCGAAATTGCAGCTCAACTTCGCGCCGAGTATGGTGAAGATGTGCTTGCTGTTCGCCTTGCCGATGCCGTTGATGAGTTGCTCCAGAAACATCGGTTGGTGCTGATCGAAGGGATGCGCGGCACAGCGGAACGGACTGTTTTTTCAGCACGCTGGGGTGAACGCTTTGAGTCCCTAGCAGTGCAGGCGTCAGCCGATGTGCGTTTTGCAAGAATTCAACATCGGGGGCGCTCAGAAGATGGCGATAGAGCGTCGTTTGAAGTTCGAGACGCACGAGAAATAGGTTGGGGTTTGGATCAGATCATCGATGAAGCAAACCACACAATCGATAACAACCAAGACTTGGAATCTTTCAAACTAGATTGCCAAAATTGGTACCGTCAATACGCCCTTTAACGCCTAAATTCGCACCTTTTTTTCCCCACCTCATGGCGGGGGTATTTCGGCGCTCAGGACTGCGGTTTTGGGTTTGATTTTCACCCAAGTGTTATAGTCGGCCACAACTTGTGATAAATTGCTTCGGCAAGGGGTACGCGTATGGCGAGAAAGAACAACAAAGGCGGTGGCAAGCGTCAGCGAGCCAAACAACGCGCTCAGTACGACGAATTAGACAAGTACCCCGTCCTACCACCCCACGCTTTCGCAAGGATTGTTCGTGACAAGCAAACGCTCAACATCATTTACCAAATCATCGAGCCCCCGATGACCAAAAAAGAACAAGAGCAGCGGGACGAAATCCTTGACATCTTCATTCGGTCACTTACGGCCAACATCGAAGAAATCGATGCCAACCCGGAGGCGTATATTCGCACCGCAATGGACAAGGTCATCAAAGCCTATGGCATGAAAATCAACAAGAAATCCAAGTCGAAAATCTTCTATTATCTTCGCCGGGACTTGATCGGCTATGGTGAAATGGACGTTTTGATGAATGACATCAACGTCGAAGATATTTCACTCGACGGAACAAACGTTCCAATCTTTGCCTACCACCGGAAGTTCGAATCTGTAGAAACCACCTGTGTGTGGAAAACCGATGAAGAATTGGAATCCTATGTCATCAAATTGGCACAACGGTGTGGAAAGCACATTTCCGTTGCCGACCCGTTGCTCGATGCAACGCTGATGGACGGTTCAAGAATTGTCATGAAATTGGGGAGAGAAGTCTCTACAAGAGGATCGGCATTCTGTATTCGACGGTTCAAGGACGACCCGTTCTCCCCTGCCGACATCGTTGCCTTCCGAACCATGTCATCCTTGATGGTGGCCTATCTTTGGATTGCGTTCCAAAACGAAGTCCCAATGCTGTTCGTCGGCGGTACTGCATCTGGAAAGACCACAACCCTGAACGCCATGTGCATCTTTATTCCGTGGCAAATGAAAATTGTCTCGATTGAATCAACCCGTGAAGTCAACATCCCTCAGCCGAACTGGGTCCCAGGTCTGACACGGCAAGGATTCGGTGGTGAATCAACCGACGGCGTGATCGGTGAGTTCGAATTGCTCAAAGCAGCTCTTCGTGAACGACCGGAATACATCATTGTCGGTGAAATTCGTGGTGCAGAAGCGTATGTTCTGTTCCAAGCGATGGCAACCGGCCACTGCGCGTACTCTACAGTCCACGCCGACTCGGTCGCATCGCTGGTTCACCGACTTGAAAACAAGCCAATTGACATCCCGCGTGTTCTTCTGCCTGCATTGGAGGCGTGTGCAATTCAGATTCAAACACGTATCAATGGAAAGCGTGTTCGAAGAACGAAGCAACTTGTGGAGATTGTCGGCATCGACCCGAACTCTCTGGAGATCATCACCAACGAAGTGTTCCGCTGGGACGTCACATCAGACGACTTCATCTTCAGTGGAAAGTCCTACGTTTTGGAGAAAATCATGGTGAAAATCAACTATTCACAAGACGACATGCGACGTGAACTTCGAACCAGGAAGCGCATCCTCGAATGGATGGTGCTCAACGATATTCGAAAGGCAGACCAAGTGTCTCAAATCGTCACTGAATATTACGTGCGACCAAACGAAATCCTCGCTCGTGTTGACGGATTGCGTTGAGGCAAAAGGAAGGAGTGAGCACCGATGGACTTGACCACATGGCAAAGGATTTGCAATCGAATCCTAGGTCGCGTCGTCAAGAAAAGAGCCCGAGGCGACAAGGAACTCTCTGACAACCTCGTCAAGGGTTCAATGAAGATGATGCCAGAGGTCTACTTGGCAACAGCCATCATGACCACTTTGGCGATCACCCTGATTTGCTGGGGCTTCGTGTCGATCTTCTTCATTCCGGACATTGGCATCATTGCGTATTGGGAATCGATCCAAGACCCTGCAACCCTCGACTACTGTTTCGAATGGGAATATTGGAATCAAGACCTGGTCGATCCAACACGACCCGGAAATGGATGCGATGAATTCGCCTACCAAGTGTTCCCTCCTGCTCTGAAAGGCATCATCATCGCCCTTGGTGGCGTCATCATTCCATACGCTGCTTTCCGATACAACAAGGGTGGGGCAAAGCGAGAGGCTGACCGACGTGGAGCTATGATCGAAAAGTACCTTCCTTACGCCGCATCCTACACCGCAGCAATGTCTGCAGCAAACGCCACCCCTTCCAAAATTTTCAGATCGCTTGCGATGAACAAGGACATTTATGGCGATGTAGCGGACGACGCTGCACTCGTGTACCGGGACGTCGTTCTGCTTGGTTACGATTTAATCACCGCCATGAAAATGAGCGTTGACAGAGCGGCATCCGTCTGGTTGACCGAATTTTTCCAAGGCATGGTCGGAACCCTGACTGCTGGTGGACAACTCAAGTTGTTTTTCCTCAACCGTGCAGAGCATTACATGCGTGAAAACCGAACCCGGTTGCAGATGTTTTTGGAATCCATTGCCCTGCTAGCAGAATCTTACATTGTGGTCGCAGTGGCTATGCCTCTGTTTTTGATCGTCATGCTGGTCATCATGTTCTGGGTATCAGGTTCTGGTGCTCAGATGTCAGAAGGAATGCTCTATGGTATCGTGCTGGGCTTCGTCCCAATGATTCACATTGCCTACGCCATCTTAGTGTGGACGAGCAGCAAGGAACAAGACATGTGAGGAGGTGAAAAGTATGGCGAAGAAGAAGAAAAACAAGATTGTTGTTGAACTTGACTTGCCAAAGGACGATTCGACACTCACGAAACTCTACGCCATTCTGTTTGTGTCAATCCTTCTCGGTCTTGGTGCTGGAGCAATCTGGGCAACAAATTCTGGTTTCATTGCAACTGCAAACGGGGAACCGATGTTTACGAACCTCTACTGTGGGGCCACCGCTCAAGACAGCATGGGTAACGGTATGGGTGCAGAATTCCAAACCAACCAGAAGCCGTCTTATGCCGCGAATGAATCATGTTCAATTCTCAAGGACAAACCCGATGTGGTGGAATGGACCGATGAAGAGTGGACCTCCGTATCAAAGCGGGGCAAAAATTTCGATGTGCCTGGCGTGGATTCATCACAAACGGGTGGCGTCGCTATAGCTCAGCCACTTTGGGCGAATTGTAGCGTCAGCGCTGATGTCCCCACCGAATACACCATCGCCATTCGTTCCCAAGATGGAGACATCATCGATTACCATAACGGCACGACTGACAATGATAACAACCCCGATAACGACAATTGTGGTTTGATGGTTGAGAACATTCCTGCAGATACGAGGTATGAATTCCTCGTCTATTCAAACGAAGAGGGGAAATTCCTATCCAAGGTGACGTTCGACGTTACCGTTCACTATTTTGATGGCATCCCTGCAAACATGAACAACAAATCGTACTGGATCGGCCCGGAGGTGAACTTGGGACCGAAAGCCATTCACCCGTTCATTTTCCTCAACTTCTTCGGAATGACCTTTTTCTTCTTCCTCTATCCGGCATCCTACTATTGGGAACGTGTCGAAGGAGCAAAGAACGAGGTCGAAGAAAAGTTCCCTGACTTTTTGCGAGATTTAGCCGAGTACTGGAAAGGTGGTCTTTCCATGACGGTCGCCGTCCAAACGCTTGCCACTTCTGAATATGGTGCCCTCAATGACGAAGTCAAGAAAATGTCGGATCAACTCAGCTGGGGTATCAAATTCAGTGATGTGATTCGACAGTTCGCAGACCGTGTTGGTACACCACTTGTCCAACGAGCGATCGCCCTCATCGCTGAAGCGGACCGTGCTGGTGGAAAAATCTCAGATATTTTAGTGACAGCAGCGAACGATTCACGTGAATTGAAGTTCCTTGAAGGAGAACGTCGGCGCGCAATTGGTTCTTACATTGCTGTCATTTGGACATCCTACTTCGTTTTCCTGGGTGTCATCGTCACCATGGCGGTCGTGTTTATTCCTGCTATTGCTGGTTCGAACTCCAGCGGTGAAGATGGTGGTGACAGCGGTGGCCAGACCATCGGGAACATGACCATTCGCAACATTGACCCGTTGCTGTTCCTAACCGTATTCTACTACGGCGTGACCATGCAGGCAGTAGGAAACGGAACCATGGCCGGCTTGATGGCCACTGGTCGGTTCTCCACTGGATTCAAAATTTCGGGAATGATGATCATCGTTTCACTCCTCGTGTTCAACTTCTTGGCGTTCACTCCAAACCTCATCGGGATCACTGAAGTGCCTGGCTTGAACCCCTCCTCAGGTGCATTCGTACCTTCCGGACTGTACTTCGGTGGTTGAATGAAGCACGATGATGATGCCCAGGTTCACATCCTTGAGATGTTGACGTTGTTTTGGCTTTTTTTTATGTCAGCAACCTTCCTCATTCGGGTGCATGTTCCCGATGCTCCATCGGTCGCTCACGATGCGTCGCTTGAAATTGCAGGCGATGATGCAGTCCGTTTTGCCCTTGGACTCGAGGCGGTGAATGAAGGCGACAACCGCATGGAAGAGCTGCTTGACGGTGGAGAACTCGATGCTGTCTGTACCCTGCTCCAAGACAGCATGGCTGTTGGAAAGGAAGCCAATTGTTGGTTGACGCAAAACAGTGGCGTAGCAACGCCTTACGGGCGAACCGGAACGCCTGCTGGAGGCACAGTAACCGTTCATCACCTCGTGGTTGTTGATGCGGACGCGTGGACCGTCACCCTCGATGTCTGGGCTCGTGGAGGTGCTGCTTGATGCGCACTCACCCACTCAACGAATCAGAAGATAGAGACGCAGCACAGATGCTCCTAGCCACGGGCGTCGTGCTGCTTATGTCCCTGCTCTCAATGGCCATCTTCGGGGTCAAAGTCGCAGGTTTGACCCTCCCTCATGACACGGCCTCCGATGGTGTCATCATCACCGCACAGGAAGTCACTGATGGGTTACCTGAACTCTCTCAGGCACGGACTCAACTCTGGATCGATGGAGGACTTGAACCGCTTGAAGCAGCTCAAATCGCCATGGATGGTATTCACAATGACATGCTCCACCATGGAGAACTCAGGGGCATAGAAGTCAAGATGATCGATGTAGCAATCACCGAATTGGACAGCTCGACGATCAAAATCACTGGAGAATTAGGTGTTTCAGATGGTGATGCAATGCTGACCATAACGATCGACTACAACATCGTTCATGAGTGATTAGCGCTTTTGATGATCGTTCCACGCTACATCGAGAAGATGTTTGATTCGGTCGGTGTCGCTGCTCACCATCGAGAGGTCTACAATGGGCCAGGATGCTATTTTAGCACGGTCCATCAGACCACTTTGAATGGCTCGGATTCTTGAAAAACCAGCAAGATAGCGGTCTGCTCTTCGGAAAGAATGGGCGTCTCTGCTACGAAGCATTCCTTTGTGCCGTTCTTCTTCACTCACGGCCATGACGATCCCTACGGCAATACCTCCGGCTTCCCGCCAACTTCGCAGTAAGCGTTCACTGGGGTTGATGTGAACGCCTTCGATCAACAAATCAATGCCTTCTCGACGGGCACGGTCGATGGTAGCAACCACGCCCCGCTCGACCGCTTGACAGGTGTCGAGCCAGTCGATGACCGGTTCGCCTGACTCTCCTTTGGAAAAGGAGGAGCGGTGAAGACTGGTTTGAGTCCTTTCTTCATCGCACGCCCGCATTATTTCTCGAATTGCATCAGTGGACAAAAGACGAGCAAAGCCAGAATCCGCCGCAAGTTGAACCGATGCAGTGGACTTTCCAGTTCCCGTGGCGCCGGCGATCACAAGCAGACGTGGAGCACGATCAGCAAGCGTTCGAGCAGCGTCTTGCCCCAAACCGACCTTTCGAGCCATAAGTGGCTGTGGTGCTGGTGCCTTGATGAGTCTTTGCGCCACAGTAAGCATCCTTTGTGCAGTTTGGCTTGACATGTGGTCAACCGAATGCCTTTGAGGGGACAACGCTTGGAGGTGAACATGAGCGCAGAACAAATGTGGATTGGTGGAGCATGGTGCGACGCAGAAGATGGAGCAACAGCCGACATTCTTAACCCGGCTACGGGTGAAGTCATGGCCACAACTCCAAAAGCTACCATCGCTGATGTCAGCCGTTGTGTCGAAGCATCCCGGGCCGCATTCAATGATTCCTCATGGAAGAACATGGACCCTGCACAACGTGGGCGCATTCTCAACAAAATGGCACAGGCAACCTACGCCAATGCAAAGGCACTTGCCGCCATAGAATCCAACAACAACGGCAAAACATTCCGTGAAGCGCTGTCCGAAATCCGCTACGGCGCATGGACGTTGGAATACTTCGCTGGTTTGTCAGACAAAATCGAGGGGACAACCATTCCCGTGCCTGGAAATCGATTAAACTACACCCTGCGCCAACCGCTCGGTGTAACCGTTCACATCGTGCCGTGGAACTTCCCGCTTCAACTCGCTCTGCGCTCCATTGCCCCAGCACTCGCTGCGGGATGCACCGTGATCGCAAAGCCAGCCTCTTGGACCCCTCTGTCCCTGATCGCATGGGCCAAAGCAATGGAAGAAGCAGATGTTGGCCTCCCATCTGGCGTGCTTCAAGTGATCACCGGGTCTGGTGGCCTGATTGGTGATGCTCTTGCTGGACACACCGGCGTTGACGGTGTGGTTTTGACCGGCGGTGTGCCAACAGGGCAAGCCGTCATGGCAAAGGCGAGTGAGAACCTCACGCCCGTCACGCTTGAACTCGGTGGAAAAGGCGCCAACATCATCTTCCCCGATGCGAACCTTCGCTATGCTGCTAAGGCCATCTGCTTTGGTATCTTCATGAACGCCGGCCAAATGTGCTGGGCGGGATCTCGCCTTATTGTCCATGAAGACGTGCACGACGAACTCGTCGAGGCCGTTGTTGCTGAAGTGGGCAAATGGAAGGTTGGACCGGGCATGTCAGAAGGTGTGCGCATCGGTAGCCTCGTGCACCAATCGCACCGTGCTGAAGTGCTTGAGAAGCTCGAGGCTGGCTTAGCGATGGGCGGCACTGTTGTCTGCGGTGGTAAAGCGATTGAAGGCGATGGAGCATTCATGGAAGCAACCGTTGTCACTGGTGTTGACAAAGACAACCTGCTGTT
>DAFX01000013.1 GCA_002495535.1 Euryarchaeota archaeon UBA433 | reverse complement strand
CAAACCAGACGGATGCGGCGATGTTTCGGCAGGGTTCCGGGTTGCTGCAACCAACGTGGCCAGTGGATCCACGCGATTTCGATGAACGAGGAGAGATCCAATGAATGGCAAACTCAGAATGTTGCAATTAGGATTGAAATCTGTAGCAATCGACCATCGGTATTCTTGTTCGATCGCCTGATTAAACGAAGGCCACGCCGCCCCCATTGTGTATGGTGTCCCTGGTAAGAATCCCGTATTCACCCCGGAAGCCTCCATTTTCACCCTCGTTTCATCGCTGGTGTAATGGGCGTGATCGGCTGTGACAACCCCGAGTTCAGCGGCAAGTTCGCCTCCACCCCCATCCTGAAATTCATCGATATGAATTCGTTTTGAAAGCCCGCCCTGGGCTGACGCGGAGAGAATTTGCTCTGATTCATCAACGGTAAACCAGCCTGGTTCGCAAAAGACATCCGCTGCTTGGGCATAGCCCTGATCGAGAACATTTGGTAGTTGTTGGCTCAAAATTTCTTCGACATACCCTTCACGCGTGTGGCCCTTAGGGACGTCATGCGCCCCTAACCACGTTAATTCCATGGAGGGTAAATGTTCCATTTGACTCAACTGCTTCGCAACACTCAGTAATCTTAGTTCAGATTCAGTCGTCAGTCCATAACCACTCTTGGCTTCTAAGTGCGTCGTGCCGTTGGCAAAGGCAATGCGTGCTCGTTGGTATCCCAATTGAAGCAAATCATCGAATGATGCTTGAGCGGTCTGACGAACCGTATGCTGTATTCCGCCACCTCCTGCAGCTATTTGTTGGTAGGTCATGCCCTGCTGCTTCAAACTGATTTCATTCGAGCGATCTCCCGCCCAAATCAGATGGTTGTGGCCATCGACCAATCCGGGGGTCACGGCGTTCCCTGCCAGTGATACAATGTTGCATTCAGTCGTTGATTCGGCCGGAGAGCCAAACTCCTCTTTCAGCACCGCTGATTCCTCAATTCTATCAATTACATTGCCATTTATGACAATCCCTTTTCCAGCGGCACTAACCAGTGCATCATAATTACACATTTCGAGACCCAATAATGACCCCTTTCCAGAAAGATGGGCCATCGGCCCAACATCCAGTAAAACTGTGCGCATTGTAGAGGGCTAAGGCTGAGGGTTGAAGAACAATGGCTCTGTGGGCGTAACATGTCAAGAAGTTGGACACTAGGCATCGAATCAACCGCACATACTCTTTCGTTTGGCCTGGTTGATGCACATGGCGAGCCAACAGCAGCAAGTTCATCCACAGTATCGCCTGATGAAGGCGGCATCCATCCAAGGGAAGCTGCAGATCATCACAAAGACGCTGCGCAACGTCTTCTCGCCCAATTATTGGAAGATAATTCACTTTCGCCATCTGATCTTGGAGCCGTCGCCTACTCTCAAGGTCCTGGGTTAGGCCCCTGTTTGCGTGTTGGGGCCGCAATTGCTAGAGGGATCTCTAGCAGGCTTGACATACCCCTTATTGGGGTCAATCACTGCGTTGCTCACATCGAAATCGGACGGCAGCAATGCGGATGCACCGACCCAATTCTGCTCTACGTTTCAGGTGGCAATACCCAAGTGATCGCTCATTTGGATGGACGGTATCGTGTCCTTGGGGAAACGCTCGATATTGGCATCGGCAACATGCTCGACAAATTCGCACGAGCTCAAGGCATTCCATTTCCTGGTGGCCCAGTCATTGAAAAACTCGCCAAAGAATGGCTTGCAGAAAACGACGGGGCAAGCCTCGAGGGTTTGGAATTGCCATTTGCCGTCCGTGGCATGGATCTCGCTTTTTCTGGAGTCATGACAGCGGCTCAACGCTTATTGGATCATGGGGCTGAATTGGGTGCCGTCTGTTGGTCACTGCAAGAACACGCCTTCGCTGCTTGTGTGGAAATTGCTGAACGGGCACTCGCACATACTGGGAAATCAGAACTGCTCCTTGGTGGTGGGGTTGCATGCAACAACCGTCTGCGACAAATGTGCCAACTCATGGCCGGAGAACGAGAAGCGACATCTCATGCCCCGCCGCGTATGTATTGCATCGATAATGGTTCGATGATTGCCCTCCTCGGCATGATTGAATTAAGGCATGGTAGGCGTACGGAGTTAAGTCATAGCGCGGTTGATCAATACCTGCGAACGGACCAAACACCCGTGACATGGCCCGTATGAGTCGCTAATATCGCACTCATTGTTTTTATACGGTTACCAGCGGGAACAAAGTGGGGGCCTCACGCATCGTAGACCGAAATGGAAGGAAAAAGCGGGACGAGCCGTTCAACCCGTTCGCCCCAAATGCTTCCGCCCAACGCAACAAGCGTCAAACAGAACGGAAAAACAACGAACGCCGGGCTGCTCCTGCACGCCCAGCAACCCCTGTGCCAGAAGTCAACAGCGGCATGACGGAACTAGCTAAAAAGCAGAAAGAAGCGATGGAGCGGATGAAAAACCAACAGAGTGGAGCGGCCAAACAACCAGCTGCTTCAACTCAGACGCCAGCAAAGGCGGGTGCAACCATTACCAATTCAGTCGCTAAGCCCACAGCGGCTAAACCTCAAGTTTCTCACGAAGATCGTATTGCAGAATTGAGACGGAAATCAGAACTGTCACGTCAAAATGCAAAGGCGAATGCCAAACCGACCGCCACCCCCGCCCCTCCGGAAGTGGTCGCTGAAGTCGAAGCAAAACCTACTGAAGTCAAGGCAGCGGCTACACTCACGACCCCGAGTCCAACAAAGGTAGAATCTGATTCACAAAATCCACGTTCGAAGGATGTTTTCAAGACCATCGAAACTACCGTGGCAAAACCGAGTGGCGACCGACGTAGAAAACGACGTCGTCATGATAAGAAAGGCGGCGGTCGACAAAAGCAGGAAAAGAAGTTGAACCGTCAAAAGTACTTGGAATACAAGTACGCCGCTCGTGAAATTCTCGACAATCCAGAGATTGCAGAGGAGCACCGCTCGAATATTCTGGGCCAAGTCTGGGCAAAGGGCGAACGCATGGGGGTCTCAGATTCAATTGAATTTATTGAACAGAAGGTAATGGAAGAAATTTTACCAGAGTCTGTGGCTCAAAAACTCCGTGATCTCGTCAACAAAATGACAACAAGAAGGTGAAGATATGACAGAAAATACAGTCTCTGAAAACATGGTAGCAAGCGTACATTATACTGGAACCCTACCAGAAAACGGTGAAGTCTTTGACAGCAGTGAGGGTCGAGATCCATTGACTTTTTTGGTTGGTCACAAGCAAATGATTCCTGGCTTTGAGGAAGAAATCATGGGCGCCAAGGTGGGCGAACGTGTCGAATTTGAATTGACATCGGACCGTGCATACGGCGATCGAGACAATAATGCAGTGATGGATATTCCACGCGAACAATTCAAGCAATTAGAAGAGCAAGCAACCCTAGAAGTGGGTATGCAACTCGTTGCACAACTGCCCCATGGCCCCTCGCCGTTTCGGATTACCAGCCTCACTGATGATATGGTTACCGCTGATTTCAACCATGCACTTGCAGGTCAATCACTCAAATTTTCAGTGGAAATCGTAGAACTCAGAGCCGCTTCAAAAGATGAGATCGAACACGGCCACGCACACGGCCCCGATGGTGAACATACCCACTGAACAAGGCGAGTGTTGATGAAGCCCGTCCTCCTGGGCGAAGCATGGTCACTCAACGCAAGGAAGAGTGGAAGACCCTGAGCGGGTTGAAGTTGCCTCTACAAAGCACCCAAGAAACCTTGGATACGAACGGCGTCAGTGTCAATGAAATTGGCAATGCCGGATCCCCACCCTACACTCGGGGGATCCACGCCACAATGTATCGTTCCCGTCTCTGGACCATGCGACAATATGCTGGCTTTTCCAGTGCCTCAGCCACAAATGAACGCTTCAAATTATTACTTGACAGAGGGCAAAAAGGCCTCTCAGTTGCTTTCGATTTACCAACTCAACTTGGCATGGACGCGGACGATGACCTCTCCTTTGGTGAAGTTGGAAAAGTCGGCGTTTCAATTTCTCAATTGGACGATATGCGGGAATTATTGGCAGGTATTCCATTGGATAAAGTGAGCACATCAATGACAATAAACGCCCCAGCCATGGTTTTACTGGCCATGTACATAGCCGTAGCTGAAGAACAAGGCATTGCGCCCCATCAAGTACTCGGAACCATCCAAAATGATATTTTGAAGGAGTACATTGCACGTGGAACTTACGTGTTTCCACCAAAACCAAGCATGAGATTGATCACAGATATTTTTGAATATTGTGCGGAGCATGTTCCAAAATGGAACACCATCTCAATCTCTGGCTATCACATTCGTGAAGCTGGCTCCACCGCAGTTCAAGAAGTTGCGTTCACTCTGGCAAATGCCTTGGAATATGTAGACGCTGCCATAAGGTCTGGTTTGGACATAGATACCTTTGGTCCACGTCTTTCGTTTTTCTTTAACTGCCACAATGATTTCTTTGAAGAAGCATCAAAGTTCAGAGCAGCAAGAACCCTGTGGTACGAACTCATCACGGAACGTTACGCACCCAAGAATCCCAAATCCAGCATGCTTCGTTTCCACACTCAAGTAGCTGGAGTTAGTCTTACAGCTCAGCAACCACTGAACAACGTTGCTCGCGTCACAATACAAGCCCTTGCAGCAGTTTGTGGTGGGACACAGAGTCTTCACACCAATTCATACGACGAAGCTTTAGGACTTCCAACCGAAAAATCTGCAACTGTAGCGCTCAGGACTCAACAAATAATTGCAGAAGAAAGCGGTGCAGCCGACGTCGTCGACCCCCTTGGCGGATCTTACCATGTGGAACAATTGACAAAAAGAATTCATGATGAAGCTAAAAAGCAGATTTTGGAAATTGAATCCCTCGGAGGGGCAATGAAGGCAATTGAACAAGGATGGCAGCAACGAGAAATTCACAACGCCGCGTACGCTCACCTTAACGATGTAGAATCGGGTACGAGAAAGATTGTTGGCGTCAACCACGGAACCATGGAAGAGTTGAACAGTCCAGAAGTGATGAAGTTAGATCCAAGTGTCGGCGAGGCGCAATGCGCTAAATTGAAACAATTACGGTCCACACGAGATCAGAACAATTGCAACCTGCTCCTTTTGGCCATTCGTGAGGCAGCAGCTGGCTCAGATAATTTGTTCCCACATGTGATTTCGGCCGTGAAATCAGGTTGCACCCTAGGTGAAATCATGAACGCGATGAAGGATGAGTTCGGCACTTGGATGGCACCAAGTGGATTTTGAGGTGGTAGAATGGATTTCGGACCAATACACATCGATCACATCGGCATCGCTACTGCAAATTTAGACGACGCTTCTACGTTCTGGACGTTGATTGGGCTGCAAAATACTGCAGAAGATGAAACAATTTCCGATCAAGGTGTGAAAACTCGCTTTTTTTCGACTTCCCCTGCTCAACATGAAGAAGGCCATCCGCCAATGGTGGAATTGCTTGAACCAACGTCAGAAGATACGCCCATTGGAAAATTCTTGGCAAAGCGTGGACCCGGTGTACAACAAGTGTGCTTCAGAGTAGGAAATCTCGAAGGTTTGATCGCCTACTTGTTAGAACATGGAGTGAAAATGATCGATGAGGTTCCACGACGCGGCGCTGGTGGAAAAAGAATCGCTTTTGTTCACCCAAAATCCACTGGTGGCGTTTTGGTTGAACTTACGGAAACGCCCCGGTGAGCGCTTTTCCATTGCCTGAGAGGGGAACCCTCATAGTTGTCCGTGCCCAAAACAAAAACCATGCGAACCTGTGTTGACACTCTAATCGCACGTGCCCACATTGATGGGCCAAGCGTGAGAAAGGAAGCACAATTTATCGCTGACAGGTTAGATGTCCTGCGACAAACTGGTCAAATCACAAACGATGCTTTTCTCGATGCTGGTGCGATTCAAGGCGCCTTCAATATGATCGGCAATCTGGTTGAAATGGGCGTGCCACAACAAGAAATATTCAGTCAATTGAAACAACAATTGATTCGCGCTTGTAGGCTTGAAGAAAAACATCCCGGCCTTGATTCCGCCGTGGAATCTGGCCGTGCTTCATGAGATGTGGGAATGATGGAACCTCTGCTTACCTTGACTGGTGTTTCAAAGTCCTTCGGTGAATTGAAGGCATTGCATCAAATTGATTTGCAAATCAATTCGGGTGAAGTCATTGGCCTGGTAGGTAGCAATGGTGCGGGAAAAACAACCCTTCTGCGCCTCATGGCAGGCGTGTACACGCCTAGTTCGGGAACCGTTCTCCTGTCTGATGGACAACCTGTCACCCAAATGCGCCAAGCCTTGGGTGTTGTGCCAGAGTCAACGGGCCTCTACTCCCGGCTCACAGCTTGGGAAAACATCCGATACCATTCCCGTATGCACGGAGTATCGGATCGCTCAGCATGGGCGCGTACTGCAAAATTTGCTCATCATTTGGACATGAGTGAAAACCTTGGACGGCATACTAAAGGGTTCAGCCGTGGTATGAAACAAAAAACGGCATTGTTGCGTGCATTAGCCCACGGACCGTCGATTCTCCTCTTGGATGAACCTACTGCTGGACTGGACATTACCAGTGCTCGGACGGTAAGGAAGTTGGTCGAGCAACTCAAGCAAGAGGGAGGGACAGTCATTTATTCAACGCATCAACTTGCAGAGGCTGAACAGGTGTGTGACCGCATCGTCATCGTCCACAACGGGGATATCAGAGCGGATGGGTCACCTCATCAATTGCTCGAGGAAACTGAAACTCAAACCCTCGAAGAAGCCTATGTTGCACTGACTAAAGATGCGGCACGATCGAGGCAGGAAGATGATGAGAAGGAAGCGCGTTTTACAGGTTGGTGGCGCCGTTTCTTCACACCGAAGCCACCCGTGCATCTGATGGAGGAGGTGAAAGAAAGTGAGTGATTTTTCAACTCATCGTATCCGTGCGATCGCCAAAAAGGAAGTCGTTGAATTTGTTCGGGATTGGCGCACCATCATGGCCATCATCGTGATTCCACTCCTTATGTTCCCACTTTTGTTCATTCTCTTCCCAATTTTATTAGAATCTGAGGCAGCTGAATTGGACGCCTTAGAACTCTCCATTGTCATTCAAACCAATGAAATGGAACCCACGCTCGAGATGGCCATAGAAACGGCCGGAATAGAATTCTCCATCGAGCCTTTAGCCAACCTCACAGAGCTTTCAGAGCCAGGAGAGGATTTAGAACGGGTACGAAACTCCTCTGTTGATGCAATCCTCAGGTTCGAACAAGACAATTCCACATGGAATTATGCGATCTTGCACCTGTCCACTTCTGAACGTTCAAATGAAGCCTGGAATCGTTTGCTGGACGCTCTATCCACTTGGGAAAAAGAAGAGGTTGAGCGACGTATTGCGGACTCTGGAATGGATGTGAACGCCACTTTGGATCCTCTTCGCTGGGACGGGGATGTGACTCAAAGTGATGTGGCAACAAGTGGAGAACAAGCAGGCATGGTGTTGTCGTTGTTCATTCCACTCGTTTTAGCCATTTGGACCTATTCTAGTGCCCTGCAACCGTCGATCGATATGACCGCAGGTGAAAGGGAGCGCGGCACGTTAGAAGCCCTGTTATGCCTGCCATGCTCACGACTCGAATTGTTACTTGGCAAGTGGGTTGCTGTGGCGACGATCACGGGTGTCGGCGTTCTATTGCAAATATGTGGCCTATTGTTTGCAATTGGCTACTTGGCCTCTTCAAGTGTCATTGGCCTTCCAGAACTGTCCATCGGAACTGTGGCACTCCTAGCAACTGCGATTCTTTTGTTCGCTATCATGGTTGTTGCCCTTGAACTCGCATTGGCGATGCGTTCACATAGCGTCAAAGAAGCAGGCTCGATTTTGGCACCCATGTTGTTGCTGATTGTGTTCCCAGCGTTGTTCACTCAGGTGATCAATTTAGACGGCATCGAATCCTTCTGGTTCGCCATACCAGTGGTCAATATTCTCTTAGCACTCCGTGAACTTTTGATGAACCGTGTCATCACAGAGCACATCATTATTTGGGCGGGCTCAAGCATCTTCTATGCAGGGCTAGCTGCTTACTATGCGAGCCGTCAATTCAACCGGGAAGACATCGTCACCAGTCTATCATGACCGGTGTGAAAATTCGATAAGAGCGGCTCGTACGACATCGATGATCAAGTCGATTTCCTCAGATGTAATTCCGAAATGAGGGGTGAACCTTAGGGCATTCACTCCGCCATGGATCACACCCAGCCCTTGACGGCGGCACCAGGGTTCTACAGCATCGAAACCAACAACGGGGAATTTCGACGGTTCAAGTTCAGCACTTAACAGGAGCCCAGTGCCTTGGACCTTGGTGATGATTCCTGGCAATTCCTCTCCAAGCGCCTTCAATTTTGCTACGAATTCATCACCTCGATCTTTGATGTTCGCTCGAAGCTCTGGCGTCATGCTGTCTAGAACTGCGCAAGCGGTTTCTAATGCACGTGGATTTGTGGTCATGGTGTTTCCGTAAATCCCGACTACATAATTTTCAGCCGCCCTATCGTTCATACCTAAGACCGAAAGAGGGTACTGGCCAGCATTCAATGCTTTGGACCAAGTTTCTAAATCAGGAACCTCGGCATCTTGGAAGCCTTCGTAGTCGATGATGGACAGGCAACCCTGACCCCGAATACCTGCTTGAATGGAATCGACGAGGAGCATCGAGCCGTGTTCAAGGGTAAGTCTGCGTGCAGCGTCGTAGAATGACCGCTCAACACAAGCACCAGGGTTGCCTTCACCCTGGACCGGTTCAATTGCCATCAGTTCGATAAACCAATTTTCTTCCTCCGCTTTTTTGAACATAGCTTCGAGAGCAGAAACATCGTTTGCAGGGACCAACAACAAATTATCGCGGTCTCTGAAGGTTGCCAAATTCTTGTCATAGGAGCCTTTGCAAGAATGAGAAATTTGTGCGGGACGATCGGTTCTTCCGTGGAACGCCTTTTCGATCGCAAGCAATTTGATCTCCTTCCCCTCGTGTTTTCCACCGGGCCCAGTGTGTTGGCGTGCATTGACGTCTGCAATGCGCAGACTCACAGTCACAGATTCAGAGCCACTGTTCATGCAAATGAATCGAGTGAACGGGCAAGAACCGCGTGTGTGACCCAATTCGCGCTCCAAACGTTGTGCCAATCGTTTTTGACTGAAAGAGGGAGTCATGACGTTTGCCATAACCCAATTTCCAGACATAGCATCGATGACATCTGATGGGCCGTGACCTGCTCCGAGCATACCATACCCGCCATTGTCATGAACGACGGCGCCGTAAGCAGTGACGATCCACGGGCCCCGACCGGCAAGGGCAATGTATGGATTGACGGTAGCTGGTGCGTAAAAATTGACGAAATCATGCTGCAGATCTTTCACGAGACTTGCCTCGTCATGTTGGAGAAGTTCAGTTCCGAATTCTTGGATGATGTTTTCGAATTTCGCCGTCGCTTCAACAATGGCCATTCCAAGTTTTGGATCATGAACACAGAAGGAAGAAATTACTTCGTCAGAAAGACCAACGGTGTCCATTTCTCCGGTCTTTGAACGCAGGGCGTGGAGGTGCGCCAGGGCATCTTGTGGCTGGATGGATACTGTCATCAACATACTGTCGACTGCGGAATGCTTTGAACATTGGCGTACTGAGTCTTGAAAATGATAGATAATACGAGGGAGTGAACAATTCCTAATATTCGCACAGTATTACTAGAGTAATACTTATACAGAGGCGACAAGTGGTTTGGCCATGCCCAAAATATCTCTTGATATGCCGGCCGAACTCGTGGATGACCTCCGCAAACATGTGGGTGATGAACGGAAGTTTGTCAGCCTAGCAGATGCAGTGCGTACGGCATGCCGCAAGTTGCTTGACCAGTTGGACGAGATTGATGCACGGCACGGGCGACAGGGTGATTGATATGACGACACGCGAAGAAGCAGAACAGGCAGTATTTACCCTTCTAGGGTATCTAGAAAAGGATTCAACAAGGGAGGGCTTGCTCAAGACGCCTCAACGTGTGATCGATTCTTGGGATGAAATTTTTGGCGGGTACAATCTTGATGCATCAGAACTCTTGGATTCCACCTTTAACGGGGAAGGCTATGATGGAATTGTCTTGCTAAGAGATATCGAATTCCATTCGACATGCGAACATCACCTGCAACCGTTCAACGGTCGCGCTCACGTTGCATACATTCCTGTTGAGCGAATTGTTGGCATCAGCAAATTGGCACGCATCGTTGACCTTCACGCTCGCCAGCTCCAAAACCAAGAGCGGATCACCAAGGGAATTGCTGATG
The DNA here is from genome assembly GCA_002495535.1 of Euryarchaeota archaeon UBA433. Classification (GTDB taxonomy): domain Archaea; phylum Thermoplasmatota; class Poseidoniia; order Poseidoniales; family Poseidoniaceae; genus MGIIa-L1. The sequence goes on along the minus strand of DAFX01000013.1, from coordinate 4,165 downwards.
ATTTGGAAACTCACTTATCCCCTCTTGGTGCAGCAGTCATCATCGAGGCATCACACGGATGTATGCGATGCCGCGGAGTCAAGAAGCAAAATTCCGTCATGACGACTTCAGCCATGCGGGGTGTATTCTTTGAACGCCCAGAAGCACGACAGGAATTGATGCAGTTGATCCATTCCCCTCCTCTTTAAGGTGGTTCATTTGACTCAAAGCGATTCATGCAACATCTCTGGTGTGATACCGACCGATCATCCATCAGACCTCGCCGTTGAGTATCCAATTGTGGAAATTTTCCACTCAGTCCAAGGCGAAGGGTATCACGCTGGTATTCCCCATGTGTTCATTCGATTTGGCACCTGTAACTTGCGTTGCGAATGGTGCGATACAGATTTTTTGACGTTTGAAACAAAAAATACGATTGATATTTTAGGTGAAGTGTTGAAGTTTGATTGCAAACGCGTGATCTTTACGGGTGGTGAACCCATGCTCCACGATTTGTGGCCACTTCACCGACTTTTGAAAGCACGCGGGTACAACCTTTCTGTTGAAACAAACGGGACAATCCCGGTCCCAGAGGGACTCATCGATTGGGTTTGTGTATCGCCTAAGGACCAGATGTACCCGAATGTCCGGTTGGAACAAAGGAGAGGCGATGAGCTCAAGTGCGTGTATGTTGGTCAGGATTTATCGATGTATGAAGAACTGCAACAAGGGTTCAAGCACATCTTCCTTCAGCCATGTTATATGGAAACTGAATCGGTGGAATGGAATGGTAAAAATTTCGCTGAAACCGAATCGATTGTCAAACAGAACCCGTCCTGGCGCCTTAGTTTGCAAACACACAAATGGATGGGCGTGGACTGATGGCTGGAAGAACCGTCATGGCTTTGTCCGGTGGAATGGACTCCACGGCCGTACTCCTTCACGCCCTAGCTAAGGAGCACACTGTGAGTTGTATATCCTATAATTATGGACAAAAGCACAGCGTCGAACTCGAACGAGCGAGCGCTAACATTGCATATTTGCAATCCAAAGGGTTTGATGTTGCGCACCACGTTGTCGATCTCACAAGCGCTATGCACCTGTTTGATTCCGCATTGATTCAAGGAAACCAAGATGTTCCAGAGGGGCACTATGAAGAGGACCAAATGAAGGACACGGTTGTGCCCAATCGAAACGCTATTTTCGCATCCATTCTTTACGGATACGCCCTGTCGATATCCAAAAGAGAAACCACAAAGGTCGAAATTGCATTGGGCGTTCATTCAGGTGACCACGCCATTTACCCAGATTGCCGTCCAGAATTTTACACATCACTTGAACACGCTTTCGCTGTTGGAAATTGGGACAGTGAGAACGTAAAGTTTGATCTGCCTTTCATCGATGGAGATAAAATCACCATTCTCAAAGACGCCCTCGATTCTTGCGATCGTATAGGTCTAAATTTTGATCGGATTTTCGAGAACACCATCACGTCTTACAACCCGGATGAACAAGGACGAAGCTCTGGTCGCAGCGGCTCGGATGTGGAACGTATCCTTGCTTTTCACGCTCTTGACCTTGTCGACCCGATCGAATATGTCGAGCCGTGGGAGCAAGTTTTGGAAGCAGCCTTGCAAACTGAGCGCGAACACAAAGACCAGTATTACAGGGAAAAACTATCCGAACTCCAGTACCATGTCACACGGAACAGCGGTACTGAGCAAGCATTTACTGGCATCTACTGGGATGAAAAGCGAAGGGGGCGATACACATGCATTTGCTGCGATCATTTCCTCTTCACATCAGAGATGAAGTTTGATTCTGGTTGCGGATGGCCCTCTTTCCATAGCGAACATCCCATGGCCAATATATCGCAAATAGAGGACAGAACATATGGAATGGTACGAACTGAGGTTCGGTGCTCCAAGTGCGATGCACATCTCGGCCACATTTTCAACGACGGACCGCAGGCCCATGGTGGCATGCGCTATTGCATCAATTCAGCATCAATCAATTTTGAGGAGTTGGAAGAATGACAACACGAATTAAACGCTACATCGAAACTGATACGGGCCATAGAGTGCCAAATCATAAGAGCAAGTGCCGGCATATGCACGGGCATAGGTACCGTTTCGAAGCAGAGATTGAAGGCGATGTCGTTCAAAAGTCTGGAGTTTCAGATGAAGGAATGCTCATGGACTTTTCAGACATTAGTACCATTCTCACCATCCATATCCACGACATCGTCGATCACGCCTTTGTGGTCTATGAACACGACGAACAAGCTCTTCGAGCTCTTTCGGCTATGGATGACGGACACCGAACTGTTGTGGTGCCATTCATTCCAACGGCAGAAAACCTCGCCAAGTGGGCATTTGAACAAATCCAGCCCCACATTGTTTCCACATACGGCAATCGATTACGTTTGGTCGCTATGCACGTCCGTGAAACACCAAAGAGTGTCGCATCTTGGTATGCGTGACGAGCATTATTCTTCTTCAGGACTGATCTTTCGTCGCCTTTGGCTGCGCCATTCTTCGTTCCCTTCGACGTATTGAATGGCCGTGGTTGCGTCCAAAAGCCCCCCAATCATTCGAGTTGCTTCGCCTTGTGTTGGCATTGACCGCATGATTGACCTCGATAGGGATTGGCCGAAACTTTGGCGTCGTTCGTCATTACCTGGAAGAGCTTCCGATAGTTCGCGAACAGTTTGCATCAGCACGTGTTTCAATTCAGGATTCAACGAGCGCTCAAGGGGGACCACATCCGGTATACCGGCTTCTTTGCCTTGCTGATTGATGACGCGATATCGATGCAACTCATAGACACAAGCATTAACGGCGTGTGATAAATTGGCAATTGGGTACCCTTCCCAAGTTGGCAACGTCACTAAATAATCGCATTTTTGTAAATCCTCTGTCGACATTCCTTTGCCTTCTTCACCAAACACCAAGCAAACATTCCCGGTGAATCCTTCCAACCGTTCGGACAATTCCCAGGGATAGACAAAATGACGGAAGTTGGTCTTCGAACCAATTTCACGTTTACCAGATGTTCCTATGACCATGGATGCATCACTTGTTGCTTCTTCCAACGAATCAAAGGTTGTGCACTGATCGAGGACACGCCCTGCGTGCTTTGCTCTGTTCCGAGCTTCAATGTTGTCTGGTTGGCAACGTGGGGAAACGAGACGAAGATGAACAAACCCGTAGTTGAGCATCGAGCGGCACACCGCTCCGAGGTTTCCTGGGTGCGAGACGCCAATGAGGACGATGCTGAGTTGAAACGATGACCTTGGTAACGGCAGGGTGCTCCTATCGCCCATAATGCTCATTCCTCCTCGCTGGATTTCACATCAAAGGATGCAATCCAACGTGGGTCGCATGCCTGATAAAGAAAGAAAAGATGACCGGAACCCTCTTCGCGGTCTTCCATGACAATGGACCGCTTACGCAAACCATGTTTGGATCTCAAATGAAGAATGAGTGCTTCCAAAACGGATTTGCTTTGGTGGTGAACCGAAACGGGCGTGCGGTCCCAGTTGACTCGCAGAGCCACGAGGATTCACCTGCTCAATCGACACGGCGTTGTCGGTATCGCGTGACATAGCCGGCGATCCAGTTGCGCAGTTTCTTGGATTCAACATCTGTGAGTTGCATGACCATTTGCTTGTTGTGTTCGAAGTCGTCGGTGAATTTCTCTCCGTGATCTTCAACAAGGTGAATGGCTCGAATTTTGATAAAACTTGGTCGAATATTTCCCATAAATGATCACTCCGTTGATAGTTTGACTTCGATTGGGATGTCAGGCTCGTCGTGACGAGTGACGTGCAACCGAATCTTGCGTGGTGGATTTTCAATGCCTCGAGCCCAGATGTGCTCGTTGACAGACGGGTCGATCCAAACTTCTTCGTCTTCGCGGACTCGAAGGTGTTGAATGACGTGTTCTCGGATGATCTGCATAGCACGTGGTGCACGCTTGTATCGGGTGATAGCCCAAGCCTTTCGGAGAGGGACAGTGAGTTCAGATTCATTAGGTCGTACCATACTTCTTCACCTCAGCGTTGGAGCTTACTACGGCGCCAGTGGTGTCGCTTTGGATGCGACACAGTGTTTCGGTCGGTCTTTAGCATGACCCAAACTGGGACACGCCGATTCTGCTTGCCTGCCTTCATGAGGCGGATTTT
>DAFX01000033.1:9705-13156 GCA_002495535.1 Euryarchaeota archaeon UBA433 | reverse complement strand
TATCCAGCTATGCTACACGCCCAGTGTGAACGGTTGGCTCACCAATCAAGATGCTTTCGCACCGGCATGCTGTTGCCCAATTTGGGCAACCTTGAGTAAAAAGCGTTCAAGTTCAATTCGTCCTTGTGTGGTTTTGTGGAGCGCTACATCGCATTGAGCCAGTTCAACAAGCAGGTCGGTCAACATCGCTTCATCCAACTGCATCCGGCCAGCGGTCAGCAAACGGTGGAACTGTACAACCACATCTTCGGGTTCCATGTTGTTCTCACCCATCGCTTGGTCAAGTGAGCCCATTGCTCCTTTAAGGACACGGGAATTTTTCATACCCTGCTTTTCCCATCGCCAGTCATGCACTCGATTACGAAGTGCCTCTTCGAGCACGTGTTGCATTTCCCGAACGGATGTTGCTGCAATCAGATGTTGGAGGTTTTTTCGATCTTGAAGCATACCTCGCTGCCCAAGAAGTTCTGTCACAAAAATCGCTTTTCGCAGATTGCCGTCCGCAATGTGAGCAATGTCGCCAAGAACGCCCCTGGCGGGTTGAATTGTTTCTTGTGAAGCGATTGCGGACAATCGCATTTCAATTTCTTTGCGGGATGGTGGCGGAAGGCGAATGTGTTGAGTTCGGCTGCGAAGGGCTTCGATGATCCTTGAAGGCGTGTGGGATGTGAAAATAAACCGGGCGCTTCCGCTCGCGTTTTCCATCATTCTACGCAGGTATGATTGGCGAATCGTGCCGAGGTAATCCGCATCCTCAATCACAATCAATCGGGAAACTGGAGCTCGGCCATCGCTGCGCTCTGGTGTTGATTCTTTTCCTGCTGGTGCTGGCGTTTCCGCTATGGTGCCTGAAAAGGTAGCGTCGTAGGCATCGAGGCTGGTTCTTCCAGCAAGTGTGTCTTTTGACGAAGAGCCTTCGGGGCGCAAAAATTCCTCGAACTTGGACATAGCACCGGAAGTTCGAGCCAAATCTCGTGCTTGCAATACGTGGGTTCGTGCGTTCCATGATGGACCGAGAACTTGCCGGGCAATCAGCCTCCAGGTTGCAGTTTTTCCAATGCCTGATGGTCCGGAGAGAAGGAGGTGGGGGGGATTGGCTTGAACAGCAGTACGTTCAATCGTCGACTTCACCGCATCCGGATACAACAGTTCGTCGAAACGAACGGGTGCTTTGGTGACAAGCCAGCTCGACATCGTCATCAACTGGTCGTCAGCGGTCTTTCAACCCTGCGCGGAACAGAGGTTCACTCTGCGATCAAGATTTTGTTGCCGTTGCGGCGAAGTTTCATGAAAATACGGGACCCGCATGCTTTGCAACTGATTCCGTTTCGCTCGCGGTGGAACGATTCTAGACTGCCGCAAACTGCGCATTTGTAATCAACGAGTTCAACCATAATGTTCGACTCCATTTCACCCGACCGACCACCCTCTCTTGAACCTGTCCGTCGCGAGAAGGTCGGATTTGGGGGGTGTTTCGCCGCTCAGACGCAGCTCTCTACCATGCCGCCAACCAAAGGAGGCACCATGCGAATCTTTTGGACGCCGGTGAAATCCATTGCAGCAATATCCTTTGCAGCAACCATGGTGTTGTCAACAAAGACCCAGGCAGCATCGCCGCTGGTGGCCTTTTCTGCAATCTCTGCTTGACTCATCTTTACGACGCTGTGGCCGGTTTCATCCGCAATTTCAACTTCAAATTGTTCGTCGCTACCGCCAACAAGGCCTGGCATAATCTTGAACTGGTCTGTTGCTTCAAAGGCCATGCCTTTGAGTTCTGCCGTGGAGACAAGGCGGTCGTTAACGAACACCCACGCTCCTTGGGTTTCTGTTGCCTTGGCAACGATCTCCGGTTTGGTCATCTGTGCGACGGTGTGACCCGTCTCGTCTGCTATCTTTACTTGGTACAATGTTTCGCTCATGTGGAACTCCTCACAAGTTGAACCCTTCAGGGTATATGAAGAACGCCGAATCGTCGCTCAAACCTTGGCCATCAAACCCAAACTAAGAGGGGTTGGAGAAATGAACCTGGAATGAGTTTCGTTTTCCATTCCACACCTACGCACCAGATGGCGGAGCAGGGTAAGTGGCGCCGAGCGGGGCAACAGACCCCGGCGGTATTCATGGATCACATCAAGCATTTCTTGGCGTTCGATGCTTGTCAATTTCGAACTCACGCGTCCAAGCACACGTTCCATTGCATGAGCAATCGGCCCGGGCGTGGTCAATACATCGAGGGATTGTTGAGCCGAGGTCATGTACTCAAGTGCTGCGTTTTCAGGGTGATCGCCGCGCTCAAAAGCATGGGCAACCAATCGACCAAGTTTCCTTTTTGCGCTAGGGGAACGGCTGAGGAGAAACAGTTTGTTGGTGTTATGGAAGCGCATCAATTTGTCTGCAGTCCAGCCGCCTCGGCCTTCTTCGAGCCATAACGAAAAGAATTCCACACGTGCGAGGAAATGCTCTGCCTGCAACGGATCGCTCAGCCTGCCTTCTTCAATCACAGGGATGTGCGGGTTGAGGGTTGTAAACACCAGGGCAAATAATCCAGTCCCATTACGTCGGGCTTGCGGTTGTCCTTCTTTGTAGACACGAACCCGTTCTAACCCACAGCTTGGTGAGTCTTTTTTGAACACGAAGCCACAGATGCCGTCATTGACTAGGGCATCGGATTGCAGTTGGGCGTACTCAATCATTTGCTGGGTGAATTCATCGCCTGTTTTGGGGTTGATCAGATGAATTTGGTCACCTTTCTTGACGAGGCGGATTGTTGGGCGGGGCGTACCCATGCCAATGCCAACTTCCGGGCAAACGCCCACGAGATCGAGGTGGTGCGACCATGAACGGGTCAGGTTGCGATACTCTGCCCCATCGCCGTTGTAACGGACCTTGTGCCCGAGCAAACACGCTGAAACACCAAGCTTTGGCTTTGTGACCATGTCAAGAACTACGACCGTCAGTATATCAACAACTGTTTTGTCCATCAGACGAGATTCAGCCGTGAGGCATCTCGTTGTTTGAGTGTGGCGCCCACTCCGGGAATTGAACCCGGGTCGCAGGAATGACAATCCTGCATGATAACCTCTACACCAAGCGGGCTTATGCAAACCCTCCGGTACGGAACGGCTATTTAAGCCGCGCCGTGTGGCCCGAATGGGGAGTCCTCCATGGCGGGAAAAAAAACATCTGTTGAACAGACACGGGAAGAAGAAAAATTAGCACAAGTGGGCAACATGCTCGATGCTGCTTTTGGTGATGTAGGAGGTCTGCAGGCCCCCGTCGAAGCTGAAACTGAAGAACCCACTGAGGATCCCGTAGAAGAACCCTCAAACGATAAAAAGTACCCCGTACCACTTGCTCCTGAGAATCCGTTCGAAGAGGGAGATCATACCGCCAATGCTGATGACGAACCCGCTGAGGAGACAAGCAAGCCTTCTGGTCCTCCATCTGGTCC
>DAFX01000033.1:0-9368 GCA_002495535.1 Euryarchaeota archaeon UBA433 | reverse complement strand
CCTTCTGGTCCACCTTCTGGTCCTCCATCCGGTCCCCCATCCGGTCCTCCATCAGGCCCTCCATCCGGTCCTCCATCTGGTCCTTCATCTGGCCCTCCAACTGGTCCTCCATCAGGCCCTCCATCCGGTCCACCTTCAGATCCCCCATCGGACGCTCCTGACGATTCGGCACCAGAGTCCACTCAAGAAGAGGTGCAGCCTGAAGAAGCCGAAGAAGAACCTGTGGAAGACACTCTTGAAGCAGCGCCGGAACCTGAGGAACAACCTGAATCCTTGGATGATGTCGAAGCCGAGGGCGATGACGAAGAAGTGGCTGCTGCAGACATTCCTGAAGCAGAACCTGAAGACCCCGTGCAAGACGATTCGCAACCACCTGAAGCAACCAATGAAGAGCCCGAGCAGATCGAAACGCCCGAGCCTGCTCTGATTCAGAACACTGAAACTTCATCCGAGCGTACCACTGCTGCTGAAGCGGAAGTGGCTCGCCTTTCTGCTGAAGTGGCACGCCTGCGCCAATCAATGGCTGGGGCTGCTGAGGTCATCGAGGAACTCGAAACGCCGCCAATGCCACCCGCCGTACTGAAAGACATCGTGATCGGTGCGCACATCGTCAGTGATTTTGCTCGACTTGCTCGTCAGCTTGACCGCGAACAGTTAATTCGGGCTACAATGGGAACCATTGCAATGCTTCATCCAGATCAACCTGGCGTGATGATTTCAACCAGAAACAGGACCATGCTTCCTCGCTTGGACGAGCGGGGATTGTGTGCAGCGCCTCTTGGCGGTGGCGCTCCGCAATTTGCACCAGAAGACTGGCGAATTCTCGAAGTCGTCCTTGCCTCGGCAAGTCTAGCAACCGGCGGCCCAGCTGCGGTGATTCATTCTCATGGAGCATACACCACCGCGGCGAGTTGTGAAAAGGACCTCGTTGTCGTTTCGCCGATTGATGAAATTGGTAAGAAAAGCATCGGAAAAGTTGTCATCGTCGATCCTGATGACGACAATCCAGAAGACTTCCTCCGGCAAATTGCAGAAGCCCTTCAACAAGGCGGTATGCGATGCGTCGTGGTACGTGGGCGTGGAGCATATGCTGTCGGAGCCGATCTCGACCAAGCATGGGCCAATGCAGCCATGGTTGAGCACAGCATGCGCATCGTGCTGTTGGCTCGCCAAGCCAACCTCAAAATCTGATGGTACGACTCAGAATTTGACTTGGAGGTACTCGCCCTCTATTCGGGTTGAATAGATATGAAGGTCCTTCTTTTTCGACAGCTTGCCTAGCAACCTCCCATAGGATGGCAAAAGCGGGAATGGAGACCATTCCAGCACCGAGCCGTCTTCCAGATCATAGGTGGATTGGTGAAGTGGACAGCGAACACAGCCATCCTTGATTTTACCACCCATCGCCAGTGGCCAGCGCATATGTCGGCAGAGGCCTTCCGTGGCAATGTAATCGCCTTCAATCAGCCCTACCATCAGGACCTTTGTCCCAATCGTGACCATTTTGGTTTTCTCGGGTTTCAGTTTTTTGTGTTTAATCGCATTTTTCCAAGCCATCTGGGTCACCTCACACTCGGACCTTTGCCATTCCACCATCGAGGTGGAACACTTGGCCAGTAAGATTGTCTGGAGCATCGCAGAGCAACCAGTGCATGGTCGAAGCGATTTCTTCTGGCTGGTTAATTCGTCTCAGTGGGATCATACCGACCGCCGCTTCCGTCATCGCCTCCGATTTCAAAACTTGCTGGGCGAGACGTGTTTCTGTCAATCCGGGGGCAACCGCGTTAATACGGATGCTGCGTTGAGCGTAGGTGGCCGCAGAGGTCCGAACCATCGATTCGATCCCACCTTTGGCGGCGGCAATTGCTTCGTGGTTGATGAGCCCCAGGGTGGCTGCGACGCTCGAGGTGAACACCAAACGACCACCCCCCGTGCGAAGCATTGACTTGCATGCGGTTGAAAGGGTCAAAAAAGCACTCGAGAGGTTCGTATGAATGACATCATTGAACGCATCCAATTTCACAGCGTGTGGGGGGCGGATGAGAAGCGAACCAACAAGATGGGCCACGCCCGATATGGCGCCATCACCGTGTTCCTTGGCCACCTCAACAGCTTCCACAACCCGTTCAGCGTCCAATGCATCGCCTTCAATGATATGTGCACCTTGATCTTTCAAAGACTCGCAACGGCCAACATCGCGGGCGAGAAGGGTTACTGAGGCACCGCCATCGAGGAGTTTTTGTCCAAGAACCAAAGCGATGTCACTGCTTCCCCCGACGATCAGGTAAGATGCTGCCATGCTACCAGAAACCCCCCTTGGACATTTATACTTCTGTTTGGAGATGGACCCCCCCAATGCCTGCCTAAAGAGCCCTTGAACGGCAAAACAGGACAGCAAGCATAAATCGAACATGGTGGAGAGAAAAGCATGGTCGTGATGGCGGACGTTGCATGGTTCATCGGGCTCGGTGTTTGGTCCGCATTCATTGTCATCGCCATCAAGCCACTCCACGGTTACTTCATGAGTCGCGGATGCGAAGACATGGTTGCGGTCTATTACAACCGGAAGATTGCCCACATGCTTGCTGGTGGCGTCCCAATTCTTGCATCACCGGTCGTCTTCACCGACCCGTTGTGGCCATTGTTGGGAGGGTTGATCGGTGCTGGTGTATTGGTGAGTACGCACCTCATGGACAGACGATTGTGGTGGATGCAGACCAAACAAAATATGAACGATGCGACGTTTTCACTGATGCTAGGCCTTTCGGTTTATGCCCTGTGGACGTATTCTAACGAGCCGTGGTTGGCTGTTCTTCCTGCCTTTTTTATGGCGTTTGGTGACGGTGTTACGGGGATCATTCGCAACAAACTTTTTGCCCGACGAACAAAAAGCGCGTGGGGAAATTTGGGCATGGCCATTGTGTGCTTACCTGCGGGCTACATCGTCGGTGCATCACTGAGTCCTGCAATCCCAATATGGGGGTTGCTTTCGGGGGCAGTGGCGTCTTTTGTTGAGCGCTACGAATTTGGCCCAATCGATGACAATGTGCTCATCGTTATCGCTTCAAGCATCGTGCTGCTGCTCGGCATGATTGCAGGACCGATTTAGGCTCAATCCAAGACCTTGAGAATTTCAAACCGCTTCCCATCGTGGCCCCACTCGACCAAACCTGGTTGCAAGAATCGGAAAGATTTGGTTCCAAATTCTGTTCCAAGATCTGGGTGATCGCTGTCGAGGTGAATCGCCAAACGGGTGCTGTATCCACCAAGCGATCCCACCGCTGCCGTCCCGGAGATGCCGTCGACAATCACAGGGTGAAAAGCAGACAATTGTGCTGGCCTTGGTTCGTTGAACGGGTGGTCGTCAATGTCCAAAGTTAGGTTTTCTTCTGTGGCAGGAGTTGTGTTTTTTTCCATACCCCCTTTACTGTTCAAGGGTATTTGAAAGTACGCTTCACCTTTCTCTTAGTTTCCTTAATCGATCTTGCAGGGCTGTTTTCTTCGGGTCTTTGGCCAGTGCACCTTGTTCATTTTGATCTGAAATTCTTCGGCCGAACAGCCCTTGTTCCCAGACATACACGGTGCCATTTTGGCAGCCTGCCACAACCCGATTATCGACGCAAGAAAGGTAACGAACATCCACGCTTTCGGACTGAACAAAAAGTGTCCCATCCTCACCGTTCGCTACACTTAGGGATGATTTTGTGCCTGTTGAACGAGAAAACCAGTGGCTCTTGTGTCCGTTGATGGTGAACCCAATACACTGTGCTTCAATTGAGTCGCCGTTCAAAGACCAGTTCAATTTTCCATCGTAAGCCATCGAATGGAGGTGTCCTGATTCTTCTGCAACCGCAATGCCCGCTTCATCGCAGACAAGTGATTCAATGCCTGTCTCAAAGGTCCGGAGGGCTTTGGAGGATTGGTTCGAAACGGTACCATCTGCGTGGCCGAAGGCAAGAGTGGCCCCGTGTGAATCCCCGCTTGTAATCGGGGCGTCGACCGGCCCGTCGCAGTGCAAAAGCGTACCATCGGCGGCGATGGTTGCAAATCCACACTTAGGCCGTCCAAGGCCGAGCCAAACTTGCTCGTTGCTCGAGAGTATGGTCCAAGGGCGTTCGTCCATTCGGTTCACCCACCGTTCAGTGCCATCAAGATCATACGCCCAAACAGCTGATTCGATGAAATCATTGTGTTCAATGTCATACACTGAGGAGACTGCATAGACCACATCGTTGTGGATCAGCGCCGCATCTGCGCTGCCCTCGAGTGCGTGGGTCCAACGAACGATGCCACTGGATTTTTCGAGGCATACGATATGGAGGCCGGCTGTTGCGATCAAACAGTCGCGATGGAAGACAATATCATTGACGCGGTCGTTTAAAATCGTCGACCAGAGCAAATCGCCTTTGTCGTCCCAGCGCTTGACAGATCCATTCCAACCACCAGCCGTCACCGACCCGTCCTCTTCCAAGCCTACGGAAGCGACCGGTTCATCCAATGAACGGGTCATCCATGTTGAGGCGATGAGGTCCATGGCCCTCTGTCATGACGAAGCGACTTAACTTCGCCGGCCTAAATGCGTCAGCACATGCAGGGTTAGTCCTGGTGTCTTGGGTCGGTGAGTGGCACTCTTGGACGCGGTATAGCAAACGTAAGGCCGAGCGCAACAAGACCAAACATACACGCAGAGTAATAATGGCCCATGCCGAAGAACGACAACCCGGCTGCGGTACGGAGCACGAGCACTGAACCGCTCTTTAGCGCCCAGATGGTGAACCCCGCCGCAATAAGGGCGAGTCCCATGAAGCCAAGGCCGATGGTGGTGTAGATCCCAGCTGCCCCGGGGTCCATCAGTGGGTGTTCCATTTGAGTCGGCGTGAGGTCGATGTTTCGTATTTCACATTCATCAGCACCGTTCGAGCAGGGTGCCGCTGCAAAGGCCTCTTGTGAAGGCACAGTGAAGTCGATTTCAGTGAACCCAATTGGCTCGATCATGGCCGGGGGGGAGAGCAACACTCGATTGGCCAATACGTCACGCTTGCCGTCTCGTTCAACGATGATATCAACGCGAGCCAGCCCTGGATCAAGTCGTTCAAATTCAAATTCACCCGATTCGCCGGTGAGCATTTCCGAATAATTCCAAACTCCTTCTTCATCCCAAGAGACGTAGACCGTTGCATTTTCCAGTGGCATGCCTTCATGGTCAAACACGGCTCCGCGGAACGTTGCCGTTTCATCCGGTGCCGACAAAGAGAGGCGGTAGACAAATTCATCTGGACGAACAAGGCCATCCTCAGCCGAAGCGTAATCAAGACCATTGAGGAATCCGAGCATGCAAATGAACAGAACAAATATGGCGATTGCTTTGCCCATTGGGTGTAAATTGGGATCTTCAATGGTCAACACTGCATCCGAAGACGAGAACATCATGGCCGACTCGGGTTCTTTCAGCCCGGTCAGTTCGTCGATGTAGTCGTCTTTTTGTTCGACCGGCTCGAAGGGCGAATCATCTTCTTCTGCGCCCATGCATTGCCGAGGGGGCCGTCCTACTTGACCTCAATGCGACCTTTTGCGTGGGCTACGAGTCGAGCAAGGGCTTGTTCGTGGATCCAAACGGTCATTTCGATGAGGCCGTCATCTTGGCGTCGCGTTTCAGTCACAAGGCCTGCATCATAGACATCTGAGACGTAGCCTTCGATGCCCCTCGGGCTGGTGGGAGATGGTGGGAGGAGAATGAGGTCGATTTGGGGGCCGAACAAATGAAACAGAATTGCATTTTTCAATTTCTGCATCCCCTTGCCGCTGTGTGAAGAGACGGTGTAAGGTTCCGGTAGACCAAGCGCTGCCACCGTTGCAACTGCCTCTTCGAGTTGCTGCTCTGACGCTTTGTCGGCTTTGGTGAGCACGGTGAGTACGTGATGTTTCAGAGAGTGAACGTCGCTTTGCCATGGAAACTCTTCGTCAATTTCTTCCCCATAGAACCTGGTGAACACTTCTTGACGGGAGGTGAATAATTTCCTTTCCAATTCCATCGGAGGGTCGCTGGCATCGGCTAAAATGAGCAACAAATCCGCTTCAAGTGCCTCTGCGAGCGTTGCTCGAAAAGCATCAAGTGTGGCTGAAGGGAGTTGATCGATGAATCCAATTGTGTCGGCAAGGAGCACCCGGGGGCTCGCCTCCATTCGGCCGAGCGTCGTTTCAAGGGTTGAGAACAGTTTGTCTTCAACGAGAACTTCTTTGCCGGAGAGGTTGAGGAACAAGCTCGACTTTCCAGCGTTTGTGTACCCTGCAAGGCCAACGGTCATCGCCCCGCTTCTCGAACGTTGGCGGCGACGCTCTGACTGGGCGCCTGCATGCTTTTGTTGACGTTTTCGTAATTGGGCAAGTTCACGATTAATGTTCACAATTGAGGCTTGAAGGGCAGTGATACCGCCACCACCGTACCCCGCTCTTTCTCCTGTTGTCGATTGGTTTGCCAATTCCCTCAACACGGTTCGATCGGATTGAAGCCGAGCGATACGGACTTGGGTTCTGGCTTCGATCGAAGCAGCATGAGAGGTAAAAAGGGCCAGAAGGAGGCGGACTCGATCCCAAACTTCGACTTTGACACCATCGCTGACGCCAACGAGTTGCCGCGGTGTGGCGTTGGTGTGGAGCAAAACAAGATCAACATCGGCCCATGGGTGCCCCTTCGGTCTTGACGCGAGTTCATCAGATACGTCTTGCAGGCGCCCCTTTCCAAAGTACCCGCGTGGATCTTCGTGACCTGGTTGGTGAAGTGTTTCGATGATCGCAATGCCCATCGTTGCCACAAGGGCGATGAACTCTGAAGGATCTTCATTTCCCCGCAAGAGGAGGACCGCTTTCCGGCCTTCGTGGTTTGTTCGGGCCTCCCCGAGCGTGACCCCTCCAGTTCCAGCCAAGACAAACGGGTCAGCGTCGTCCTTGGCCATGGCTGGGCGTTGAGTCATCGTCATAAGAGTCCACCTCAAGGCGAACTCATGGTCGAAGCCCATCTGGTCACGGTGGAATGGTCCGGTGATGCCGCCCTTGGCACCGTCTACCTTGCCGCTGCCTCTCGTCCACACTGTAAGGCGAGGCTTTCTGAAACTGGGACTCAGGCCCAACTCACCGTTGAAGTGCGCCACACTTCGTTGCAAGAATTACGCAATATTGTCGACGAACTATTGGTTGCCTTTGCAGACATTGAAGGTGAATAATCAATCCTTGAGGTCAAGAATGACCGGGGCGTGATCCGAAACATCAAGGCCACCCTGGCGTTCAATTCGAACCGATTCCACCTTTGCCGCTGCGGCATCATTGAGCAGGAAGTAATCGATCCGCCAACCGCGATCTTTGGCCCTGGCCTGACCCCGATTTGACCACCACGAGAATATTTTCTCACCTTCGCCAACATGGTTGCGAAAGGCATCGTGCCATCCATCGGCAAGCAGGTCGGTAAACCATTGGCGCTCGTGAGGGAGGAATCCACTGGATTTTGCATTCCCTTTCGGGTTCCAGATATCGTCTTCGGTATGGGCTATGTTCAAATCTCCGCACACCACTACGGGGGTGGAAGCATTGAGGAATGGGCGAAGGAAGTCTCGCCATTCATCCATCCATCGTTCCTTGAATTTTTGCCGTTCTTCCTTATTGGAGCCACTTGGAAGGTAGGTATTGATGCAAGTAAGTCCGTTGTGTTCTGTGACGAGAAGGCGCCCTTCGGTATCGCCCGGATCAATCGTGCCGTCCATCCCTTTCTTGACGTTGGTAACGGCCGTACGGCTCAGGGTTGCAACTCCTGAATAACCTTTTTTTTCCGCAGGATGAAGATGAACATCGTACCCATCGGGCCACGACCAGCCTTTGGGCAGTTGCTCTGGTAAGCATCGGACTTCTTGAAGCATCCAAACGTCGGCATCGAGGGATGTGAAATAGCCATCAATCCCTTTGCGTATTGCCGCCCGGATACCATTCACATTCCACGAAACGAAGCGCATGAGAGGTGCTTGGCCCGCCGGTGAATAAGTCTTCAACTCTGAATTTTTGTAATCAATCGCCCAGCTTTGCGGCCAGCTGCAACTGCACCATCGGCAAGCGAGTGCTCGTTTTCCACCCAGGTCCCCGCAAGGATGACCCCGTGTTCAGCGAAAGCGAGGGGGTCAAGTTGTTGACCTGCCGTTTCATGCAGCGTAATTTTTGATTGGCGCCCTTCCTGAATAATGTGGTTTTTCCACCCAAGAGCGCGGGCATCCAGGAACGTTTCAAGCGCCGCCATACGCTCTTGTGAGGAGGCGTATATTGTCGGGCCTTCGTCGTGCTCGAGGCCCCCTACAGCAATCGCTGCAAGATGGGAACCATGTGGCCCAAGACGCGGTTGGACGCCAATGTAATCGATGACTGCCATCTTTTGATCCACGTCGACGATCGCCTGCCGTTCACCAAGAGGTTTGGAATCTAAGCCAAGTTCAATCGTTGATGCCGTCGTTCGACTGAGGTTTGAAAATTGAAGTTCTGTCGCCGTCTTATCGATACCAGAAAGCAAGCGACGTGCGGTTTTTGAGCCGCATGCAAGAACAATCACGTCCGTCTCAATCGTTCGCCCATCGCTGAGATGTGCCTTTCCCTGCTCGATACGGTTGACTTCAAGTCCACATTCAATGAACACACCAACTTCATCCAAAGCGGCAGCCATTCGACCAACAAGGCCTGCCCAGCCTTCATTGCTCACCAACAATTGACCTTTGTTGAAGGCCTTCAGGCGTTCATTGTTCTCTTGGCCCCAATTTGCAAGGAGATGGGCGCCTTTGACGATTGGGTGTTCGAGATCGTTTGATTTCAAAGCACGCTTATTGAGCGCAGCACGGGTCACGTCGCCAATCGGGCGAACAAGTCCGTGCCCTAGAATTTCACAACGATGTGGGCGCAGCGGTGCAGAAGCAAGCCGTACTCTGCTGAGTTTTTTACTAAGGGAATGAAGAGGGCCGTTTTTCATCAAGAGGTGGGGGCCGTGACCTATTGAGAATCCGTCAAGCGGCTGACTTGTTCCCCGCCCCCCGATTCGAGAGGAACGCTCGAGCGCCACGACATGATGGCCTGCACTTGTGGCCTCGAGGGCAGCAGAGAGGCCTGCTAAGCCTCCACCGACAATGAGGACCCGCACCATACAACGCCCAGATGCTTTCACATCATCAACCCATTCACAGTTCAATCGGTGCGGCAGGTTCATGGTTGTTCGACCAACACAGCACAAATCATAGGCGATGTGCAATGGACGGACAACCCCTCATCATCGATGTAGTTGACAACGGTGGACAATGGACCCACCGCGAATGGCGAATGCTGCGATACCTCAAAGTCGATACCAA
>DAFX01000079.1 GCA_002495535.1 Euryarchaeota archaeon UBA433 | reverse complement strand
CAGCAATCCTTGGCATCGCACTGATTGTGGCGGGGGTCGTCGTGCTGCGATTGTTTAGCGAAGCCTCCTTTGAATGAGCACGCACAGATTCATAGTGTTCAGGACGCACCAGCATCTATGGGTCCACTCTCATCGTTGCAATGGTCTCAACGGTTTTTGCAAGAAACGCCGGGTGATGATCAAACAGATGGCCCTTCAAGGCAAGTCCCCGGGGCGTGTTGGTCACGAACAACACCCTTCACTGCGCCCGATCCTACACTTCGACTCTGGTCTGATTCAGTTGGCTTGACTTTGGGCCTGGAAAGAGGTGAAGCAGCTACGCTTGCTGGAGGGCCCCCTGTCGCTGGCATGGCGTGTTATGCTCAGCGCTATGGCGGCCATCAATTTGGAAATTGGGCAGGCCAGTTAGGGGATGGTCGCGCCATTACACTTGGCGAGGTTGAGAGCGAAAGCGGCGTTTTCGAACTTCAACTGAAAGGAGCTGGCCACACACCCTACTCAAGGTTTGCAGATGGAAAAGCAGTGCTTCGGTCTTCGATTCGTGAATACCTTTGCAGCGAAGCAATGCACCACCTTGGCGTGCCGACCACACGTGCGCTATCGCTTACGACCACAGGGGAATCGGTGATGCGCGACGTGATGTACAATGGCAACAAGGCCCTTGAACAAGGTGCAGTCGTCTGCCGGGTCGCACCAAGCTTCCTTCGGTTTGGTAGTTTCCAAATTCATGCCGCAACAGGTGATGAAGCAACTTTGCGAGCCCTTGCCGAACATACCGTTCGCCACCATTTCCCAACTCATCAGGTCCAAGATGACGATGGCGTCATCGCTTGGGCGGAACACGTTGCTGAATCGACCGCATTGATGATTTCACACTGGATGCGGGTTGGATTCGTCCACGGTGTGATGAACACCGACAACATGTCAATTCACGGTTTGACCATCGATTATGGCCCCTATGGATGGTTAGAAGATTACAATCCTGGATGGACGCCGAACACAACAGATGCTTCCCATCGTCGCTATCGATACGGTCAACAGCCACAAATCGGTGCGTGGAATCTTGCACGATGGCTCGAAAGTCTGATTCCTTTGATGAACGCACCTGAACGCCTCGAGAGCGTTTTAGATCGTTATGGCGAGGTGTTCAACACGCATCATAATTCCATGTGGGTGGAAAAGTTAGGTCTTCACCAGTGGGCTGAAGGTGATGAGGAATTGGTGCAAGAATTGAACTCAGTGCTTCAAAATATAGAAACGGACATGACCATTTTCTTCCGCCTTCTCTGTGACGTATCGGGTCCAAACGTTCAGGAAATCTCGTTTGCTTTCTATGAGGAAAGCGACGGAGTGGAAGCAGCTTGGAACCAATGGCTCACGCGATGGTGGGGACGCGTTGAGGGCAACCCTGATCGCACGGCCATGAGGGCTGCTAATCCAAAATACGTGCTTCGAAATTGGATGGCGCAGTTAGCGATTGATGCTGCGGAATCGGGCGATTACTCAGTGTGTGAAGCGTTGGAAAAGTTGCTCAGTGATCCGTATGGCGAACAACCCGAACAGGAAGATGAATGGTTCCAAAAACGACCGGAGTGGGCTAAAAACCGGGTTGGATGCTCCATGTTGTCCTGTTCAAGTTGAACATCACGGGGCTATGCTCAAAAACTCATCTCCTCATGCCAAGGCATGGATTCAGGCGACGGTGAAGCGATGGAGGTCCCATCCGCACCAAGCTTACCACCGGTGGGTGGTTGGCCGCGTGCCATCGTTTTGAGGGTCCTCGCCCTCCTGCTTGCAGGTTTGGGTTTGTATCAGTCAAAGGATGGTTTAGGGGCCGTAGTTGTGCTGTTCATTCTTGTTGTACCGTTTGAACGACTTTTTCCTCGACACGCCCATCAAAAGTTTCGTCGCCCCCACCTTTCGCTTGACATCGGCTATGCCTTTGTATCACCTCTCTTGCAAACTATTGGGCTGATTGCAGCAGTTTTTGTTGGCGTTTTGAGTTTCGCATGGGTCCCTGGTCTTCTTTTACGTCCACTGATCCAATCGATCCCAGAACCTTACCTCTTGATCGTCGGTGTCGCATTGTTTGATTTAGCAGGGTATTGGACCCACCGCTGGTATCACGAAGTCCCACAGCTGTGGCGCTTCCATGCCGTGCACCATTCACCGGAACACATGGACTGGGCGAGTGGTTTTCGAGCGCATCCTTTTGATGGAACGCTTATTGCTCCGGCCTTCTTTTTCCTTCTCGCTGCCGGCTTCAGTCCTGAATTTTCTGGGATTATTGCTATCGTTCAAATTGTTCTTGGTTTGTTTTTGCATGCCAATGTTCGCTTGAGGCTTCGCCCGTTGCATCGTTTGATCATGACACCCGAGTTCCACCACTGGCACCATTCAAGTGAAAAAGATGCCATTTGGAGTAATTATTCCACGTTCTTACCGCTGTGGGATATGATTTTTGGAACCTATTACATGCCTAAGGACAAACGTCCAACGGTGTATGGTGTCGAAGAGGTGATGCCGATGACGATGGTCGAACAGCTTCGATATCCCTTGGTGGGCATGGGCAATCCCCTGCGTTGGTTGCGCCATCCATTCAGATCGCTCAAAGCGATGTTCGTCGGTCTTTTTGGCGTTCTTGGAATGATGAAGCGCTCTGCATTGCGTCCTAGGAATGAACCGTTTGAGCGGGCAGTTTTACGGGTCCAAAAACCTCTTGAATTCGCTCCAGAGAAAAACCAACCACTATGAGCGTCCGGCTCTTCGGGGGTATTGGAGAAGTTACGATGTCGTTTCGCGTTTGTATTTCCTGCTATGGCATTCGAGTCTACCCTTACGCCGGTTTCATGACCGGGCAACGCTATCAATGCCAAGATTGTCTGGAGATGATGGTCATTCCTCTTGAATTCGATCGAGAAGAGGACTACCGTGCTTTTGTTGCTTCAATGAAGGGCGAAAGTGAGTGAACGGTTTCGGCTCATACTGCCTGAAAACGCTCTTTTCACGGTCGCAGTTCAGGGAAATTTGATAACCATTTCAACCACCATAAGCAATTGGATGGGATGCGTATGGTTGAGCGAAAGCAGGATGCTTTGAGCACTAATTTTCTAATTGGATTGATGGAAGACAAGCCGAAGAAGGAGCCAGAGACGCTCCATGTTGGTGTCCGAAAACGACCCCGGGTCACCGGTGATCGCACCCTTGAGCATCTGGCAAACCGAATCGTTGAGGAAGTCACAGTTTCTTCCTCTCCACGTCAATTGGCAACTCAGGTTTTGAACCAAGCTGGGATCCAAACCAAAACCAAACCTCAGCAAACGGACAACAGCCATTTGCGCCATGTCGGTCAACGCGCCCGTAAAATTCCACAAAGCCCCCAGCGTAGAATTCGTAAAGTTAAGCGTTCAGAACCTGTTGTTCGAACACGTCCTCAGCGACGTGGCCCACCGGCAACCACCCGTTCAAGACCGGCGATGGGTGCGGAGCAAGAAACCGCCCCTGCGCCCAGGAAGGTCCGCACAAGCAAAAAGAAACAAAGTCGGCGTGGTCTTTTTCGCCGCTGAAGGTCCATACCCGACAAAGGGTGAAAAGGGGGATGCTCCCCCAAGGGATTGAAGGTGGAGCCAATGGACATTGCAAACCCAAGTGAAGAACACATGATGCTTCGTGAAATGGTTCGAGATTGGACCCAAGAACACGTTGAACCGCAAGCGTTCGAACATGACAAGCACGAACGCTTCAATTTGGAACTCCTTCGTTCAATGGGTGAACTCGGTCTTTTGGGCATCAGCGCTCAAGAGGAATACGGTGGCGCAGGCCTGGACGCTACAGCATGTGCGATTGTTCACGAGGAATTGTCCGCCTCAGATCCCGGTTTTGCTCTTGCCTATCTTGCCCATTCCATGCTTTTTGTCAACAATTTGGCCTACAATGGAACCGAGGCTCAGAAATCTCGAATACTTCCTAAAGTTTGTTCTGGAGAATGGATTGGTGCTATGGCAATGTCAGAACCCGATGCCGGTACCGATGTCCTTGGATTGTCGACAAGTGCAGTTCAACAAGACGATGGCACATGGCGCATTAATGGCCGTAAAATGTGGATCACCAACGGTTGCCTCGATGATGCAGGCACGCCTGCGGATGTAGTTTGGGTCTATGCCAAAACTGGAACCGACGAGCGAGGTCGCGTGCAGATGTCGACCTTCTTGGTCGAAGCTGGAATGCCAGGGTACTCGGTTGGGCAGAAGATTTTCGACAAAACTGGAATGCGTGCTTCCAACACGGCTGAACTTGTGTTCGATGATTGCATCGTCCCTGCGGAAAACATCGTCGGAGCGCCCGGCGAATCCCTCATCCACATGATGGGTAACTTGGAACTTGAACGGTTAACCCTCGCTGCAATGGCGCTCGGGATCGCTCGTCGCTCGCTCGAAGAAATGAATCGATATGCGACCGAACGGTCCGCTTTCAAATCTCAAATTCGAGACTTTGGCCAAATGCAGCGCTACATTGGTGAATCGTGGGCCAAGTACCGCTCCATGCGTGCCTACGTCTATGACACCGCCAACAACCTCACGATCGGCACGGCCGGACAACGCCTCGATTCCGACGGTGTGAAACTCTTTACAACCACGGCTGCAAAGGAAATCGCAGACGCTGCCATGCAAGTGATGGGCGGCTACGGCTATGTGGCTGAATACCATGTTGAACGGTTGTGGCGAGATGCCAAGTTGCTCGAAATTGGCGGTGGGACCCTCGAATCTCACCAGAAGAACATCACTCGTGATCTGTTCAAAGATCCAGATGCTATCACTCGATGACTTCGACAGTTTCTCGGATGCCGACGAGTCGCTTTGTTGAGCGCCATGCGGTTGCAACCATGCTTCCTCCGAGGACCAAGCCAATCGCCAAAACTGTTCCCCACGTCCATACGTTGGAAACTGTGGACATGGAATCATTGTTCATCATCAAGCCCATCAGTGTTGTGATTCCGACCGCTAAAGCAGTTTGAATGCGTATCAGCATTGGAATTCTCAATCCCGAACGAATCAGCCGATAGAGAAGGTATGACACCCATGTGAAAGAACCGAGTGCCCAAACGGCAAGGTCAGCAGGATAGACTTCCGCAAAAGTCCATCCTCTGTCGGTCACGGCATAATCAAGGCCGACCAAGACAACAACAAACATCATCGAGGCGCCCAAGATGTGCAGAATTTCCCCCATTGCTTCTCCTGTGCTGATGAACTGCTGATTTCTCATTGCAGTGTCATCAATTTCGATGATCTCTTCTGGTAAATCGACACCTTTGGATTGAGCATAGGTCGCCATCATTCGATTGCGCTTTTCCAAACTGTCCACCCGCGATGACAACCGCTGCATCTCCTCTAAGAGGAGAATCTGATTGGTTTGCTGCTCGTTGACCACACTCATGCGTTGCTGCTCAAATTCAGGGAGCACAACCATTGGAGGGACATCGTCAAGAAGAGGTTCTGAGCTCAAGGCTTCCTTGGTTTCACTGATTTTTTCTTCCCGCTTTGCTTCGCGTTTTGCCTTGGTATCTTCTACAGTTTTTTTGACGGCGTTGTTGGCTTTTGAAACTGCATTCTTGCTGGCCTCAGTCGCCTTTTCCATGGCAACTTTACTCGCTTCCCCCGCTTTTTCTACAGCCACCTTGCTCGCTTCTGCTGTGGCGCTCAAACCTGCTTTGGTCGCTGCACTTGCTTTCTTGCTTAGTTCCGCAAGTTTCGCCCCGGTCTCGTTGAGTCGGTCGGCAAGAGTCGTTTCCTCTGAACCTTCGTCGCTCATGTTCAGGGCTTGAGGTTCGATATTGTCAAACCTTCGGCGTCATCAGTATTCAACCGGAACAGGGTCGAGCATGCGCCATAGGTACCAGCAGGCAGCAGTGCGGTAGGGAGCCCAACGCTTTGCAGTTTCCACAACTTGGGCCTTTGTTTCAACGGCTGGATCCAATAATTTCACGGCCTTGATCAATCCAATATCCCCAATGCTAAACACGTCGGGGCGGAGCAGTGCGAAGATGCACACCATCTCAGATGTCCACGGGCCAACGCCCCTAAACGAGGTGAGATGGCGGTGAATCTCTTCATCGGTATGCTCTTCCCACTCAAACGTCAACAGATGTTCTGAATTCACCGCTAGCCCGTGGATGTAGGAGGCTTTGGAACGGCTGAGGCCACAGGTTGCAAGTTGTTCTGGCGTTTTTTTTCTGATGTGCTCGGGAGTGATCGTGCCAACATAAGTTTCCAAACGCCCCCACACTGCATCGGCTGCTAGGACTGAAATTTGCTGGCCGACAATGGCTCGAACAATCGTGGAGAACACGTCACCCCTTCCTTCAAGCCCACCATCCGGATATTTCTGGAGGATTGGGCCGAGCAACTCATCCTCGCCAAGGTGGGTGAGAGCGTCAGACCACCAGCTTGGTTGACCAAGTTCCATGCTCCACTGACAGGGGAGGGGGTTTTGAGGGCTTGTGTCTTGGCCAAGGCATGGACGAGAGCGTTTTGGAATGGCTCCATCTGAAAAATGTCACACGAGCCGGATGGGTTCGAGCCGGAGTCGAGCAACCTGAATCAGTGGCAGCACATTCCTGGGGCATGAGTCTTCTTGCGTTGAAACTGTGCCCTGATGACTTGGACCTCAGCAAGGTGTTGAGCCTCTGTTTAATCCACGATCTCCCCGAAGTTCGTGTTGGTGATCTCACACCCCACGACGACTGCAGCACCAAAGCCGAAGATGAACGTGCTGCGATGCTTGAAATGGCCCCATTTTGGGTTGATTTGTTTGATGAGTATGAAGCAGGCAACACGCCTGAAGCAAGGTTTGTCAAGCAATTGGATAAACTCGATATGGGCCTCCAAGCCATTGTCTATCAACGCCAGCAGGATGTTTCACTGGAGGAATTCCTTCAAAGTGCCAAAAAGCGTATTGCGGACCCTTCGCTTCAGGCTTTATTGGAATAAATTCTCACGCCACCAAGCCGACAAAAACAAAAGGGTGAGCCTACCGCCCTTGTGTCATAGCCCGATAGTGTAGGGGTCCATCATGGTGGGTTTTGGTCCCGCCGACCTCGGTTCAAATCCGAGTCGGGCTACCTCTAACTTCCCTTCATCCTGCGAACGCATTTGAGTTCCAATTCCACGCCTCTGTCACCCCATCAATGGGGTCTTTTGACTGAGCGATGGTTGGAGCAGGTTGATGAATCCCCTCCACTTCGCAGGTGTGTTGAGTCATATGAGCATCAAAAAAATCGCAGTACTCGGAGCAGGACAAATGGGCAACGGAATCACGCAAGTAGCAGCCTGTGCTGGATACGATGTGACCATGATTGACATCGAACAATCTTACGTCGACCGAGGCATTGCGACCATCGAAAAATCACTGGCTAAACTCGTTTCGAAAGAGCGAATGACTCAGGAAGATGCCGATGCATCAAGGGCACGAATCTCGACGGCCATCGATCGTGCAGCGTGTGCTGATTGCGACCTTGTCGTCGAAGCAGTTCCAGAAATCTTGTCCCTCAAACAAAGCATCTTTAGCGAACTTGACGCTCTGTGCAAGCCTGAAACTATTTTGGCCTCGAACACTTCCTCAATCTCCATTTCAACCATTGCTGAGGCAACCAACCGACCTGAAAAAGTGATTGGCATGCATTTCATGAACCCCGTTCCAATCATGAAACTGGTTGAAATCATCAATGGTAAAGAAACCAGCAGTGCCACCAATGCTGCGGTGATTGAAGCCTCGAAAACCATGGGTAAAACAGCACTTTCCTGCAACGACGCACCGGGTTTTGTCTCCAACCGGATCCTCTGTCCTATGCTCAACGAAGCGATCCTTACCCTGCAAGAGGGTGTCGCGGAGCCTGAAGCCATTGATGGCATCATGAAGCTCGGTATGAATCACCCCATTGGTCCACTCGCCCTCTCTGATTTGATCGGCCTTGATACGGTGCTTCACATCATGAACGTACTTCATGAGGGCATGGGCGACGACAAATACGCTCCTGCCCAGTTGCTCATTGACATGGTTGAAGAAGGAAAACTTGGCCGTAAAACGGGTCAAGGGTTTTACACCTATTGAGGCACCGGCATCTATGGTCCAATCGGTGTATTCATGGGCCATTTCATGGTTCATTCATGTGGTTGCGTCAAATCCAGAAGAGCACATTCCCGAGCGTCGTGAAGCCGACGCACGTTTGGATCTCATTGGATGGCTCGTGATTGCTCGGGCGGGATTGATCGGTCTCATCTCAGGATTGGTTGTGGTTGGCGTCGCCTTTTTCTTGGAGGGCCACCACTTCGCGAGCGGACTTTCTTCGTTGGAGGTTTTTCTGGTGATGACGCTCGTGAGTGCGCTTGCAACAGGTTTTGAATTGGTCTTCATCTATCGTGACTCTCTCCAAACTGCAGCTCGGATGGCAAGCATTCTGGGTATTCCAAAAGAAGACCTCGAGACGGTTGGCTTGGAACATTCCATACCCCATTGGCTGATTCATGCAGCCCTCGGGGCGCCTGGTTTCAAGGGCACTATGTTTGGCATTGACCCGCTTGAACACATCGGTAAGGCTGGCCATTTTATTCGCAAAATTCTTTCCAAATTACGGGTGCTCGCCTCTGCAACCATGTTCAAAATAATTGTTCGTCGGCTTTGGGCTCGGCTGATGGGTCGCGTGGCGGCAAGAGCCATTGCCATGCTTGTAGCCCTGCCGTTTTTTGTTTTCTTCAACATGGTCGGGACACGATCGATGATCCGTGACATGCGCTCCCGCTTGGTAGGCCATGAACTGATGCCCAAATTGATTGTTCATGCGTTCCCGGAGGGCCTTGATGGAATCTCAAATGCCATGCACTGTGAACTCCGGCGAGGATTGAGTGAACAAATTCAAACCGCACGTTTCATTCATCCAAACCAAATTCGCTTTCTCAACACCCTTCCAAAAAAGAACGACGATCACGTCGAGAGTGACGCAACCACACGTCGCCGTGCACAGCGCTTCTTACTTGCTTTGTTTTTCATGTCGGGCCAATTCACACCACGCTGCCGTAAGTTGGTTCGTAAAATCGAAGCCGAGTTGGGCGAAGAAGAAGCCGAACTCATTCACCAAGAAATCGATGATGCCATCCATGATTTGAAACCGCTTGAACGACCATGGGTCTAATTGGATGCGACAGAATCAAAATCTGCATTCCAATGGCCAATGCATGACCAAAGACACCTACATCGTTACCGGCGCATCCAAAGGTGTCGGACGCTCCCTTGCCCTTGAACTCGTACATTCCGGTCACAGCGTCCTCGCATTGGCTCGCGCCTCCCCTGAACTTGATTCGATTGGGGCTCTGCTTCACCATGAGGATGAACATTCATCGGCACTTGTATGTGATCTGGCTTCACCTTCTTCGATCGCTGATGCAGCACTTAAGATCTGCAATCAAGTTCCCTTCATCGCAGGCATCGTCCACAATGCAGGTGCGATAGCCCCCGTCAAGCGAATAGGGGATGTTGAACCACAGGATTGGGCACGCAGTGTCCAGGTCAACCTCGTTGGTGTTCAAGATCTGACCGGTCGGCTGCATCACCTGCTTGGAGGTGAACAGCAATCTCGAGTCACAACCATCTCAAGCGGAGCATCATTGCGCCCCATCCATTCGTGGTCTGCATATTGCGTCTCGAAAGCAGGCTTGGACATGTGGTCTCGCTGCATGGCTGAAGAGGGTCGGGAGAAAAACATCAGTTCGATTTCGGTAGCTCCAGGCGTTGTCGATACGGGCATGCAAGTCGAAATTCGTTCAGTCCCTCAACGTGATTTTCCCGCTCTTCAATCCTTCATCGACCTTCATGAAGATGGAAACCTTGTTTCCAGCGAGGTGGTTGCTCAGCAATTGTTGCCCCTTGTCACCAAGCATACAATGGAGCAATCAGGTCAAAGATTCGATGTAAGGGAACTCTGATTTTGATTGGAAAAAGTGCGAAGGGTGATAAGCCAGCACCATGAGGGACGAATAAGAGGGATTCTATGCCAGGAACAGACCGAGTTGAAATTCGTACTTTGAAAGTTGGACGATTTTGTGTTGTTGATGAAGAAGCATACAAGATTTTGAGCATCTCAAAATCAAAGCCTGGTAAGCACGGCTCAGCTAAGGCTCGACTCGAACTCGTGTCTCTGTTTTCCTCCAAGAAGATCTCTCACGTCGGTACCGTTACCGATAGCATCAACGTTCCAATGATCGAAAAAGGCAAGGCCATGGTCACCCACATTGACGGTGAAGAAGTTCACGCCATGAACATGAAGGACCACTCAATGATGATCCTTCCACTCGACCCTGACATCGAGGTCGCATCTGGCCAAGAAATCCTTTGGATGGAAGCGCTTGGACGATACAAAATCGAACGCTGAAACATCTCTACGCTCTTTGAGCGGTGTTTTGTCTCAACTCCGTTTTTGACGATTTTTGCTCCCTCGCCGGAAATGTATTGATAAGCCGAACTCGCTCATCACAACATATGACCGCAACAGAAAGTGTGCAAACAGACGCTACCTTTTCAGTCGATGCAGCCCTTGCAGCCATGCCTGAGGCAGACAAGAAAGCCCTTCGCGGTTGGTATTGGTACGATTGGGGTAACCAAGCGTACGCTCTCACCGTCATGACGGTCATCGCACCGGCCCTTATGGCGAACCTCTACAACTTAGCAACTGGTACTCAGTCTGGTGACGCTTTCTATGCGTACGTTCTTACTGCATCCATGCTCCTCGTCGTGATTACAGCGCCTGCTTTGGGCGTCATTGCAGACCGAATGCCGATCAAAAAGAAATTACTCAAATGGTACACGACGGTTGGTGTGATCTTCACAGCACTGATGGGTGCAGCACCGTATTTTGGACCTGATGGTTACATCGTCCTTGCCTTGCTGTATTCCATTGGTACCGTCGGGTTCACTGGTGGTAACGTCATCTACTATTCTTTCATGCCTTATTTGGCAGAAAAGCGTTGCATGGACCATGTCTCAAGCCGTGGATACGCTTACGGTTTCATGGGTGGTTCACTGCTCCTGATTTTCCACCTCATCATCCTGATGGGTCCCTTCACTTGGGATACCAACTTCCGTCTTGCAGCCATCTTCGTCTCATCCTCCTTGTGGTGGTGGGGCTACGGTATGCTGATGTTCAAGTGGACCCCCGAACCAGAAATCCCTTCACATATGGAATGGCAAGGCGTTACCCACGCCACAAAGATCGCTTACAAGCAAGTGTTCCAGACCTTCAAGGAAATCAAGAAGTTCAAGGTGCTCGCCCTCTTCTTGCTCGCTTACCTTCTGTTCTATGACGGTGTCAACACCATCGCCAGCATGGCCAGTGCCTTTGGTGAATCAGTGTTGCGTCTCAATCCGGCGATGAACATCTTCTTGTTGCTTACAGTGAACATTGTGGCGATTCCAATGACCCTTCTGTTTGGTAAGTTGGCTAACGTAAAGGGCACCAAGTTCGCCCTCATGCTTGCCCTCCTGATCTATTCGGGAGTTGCCGTTGTCGCAGCAGGTTTCTCTCCGCTTGAAATGCATGAAGAGAACGCAGTTGAAGACGCCGAACGCTACGATTTCCAATTCACTTGGGTCGAAGCCGCAGAAGATGAAACTCCATTCGAACCATACTACAAAATGGACACACTTTACGAACGCGGCTATGAAGGCTGGATTGGTGAATCATCAGAGGGTGATGACGCCTTTAGAAACGCTTTCGAAGCAAATTTCCCAACACCCGACTACAGCACTGAAGATGCTGGTTCGAGCACCCTTGGGGCCGGAATAATGGTTTGTTTGTTCATCCTGGTCATGCTTGGATTGATTGGTGGTGCCATGGTCTATATTCAGGGCATGGAACTCGGCTACAAAGGTGCCTTTTTCATTATACTCATCGCACTCATCGGTTTGGTCGGTGGTTCAATCCTAGCCGATGAAGCAACGAGTGAAGATAAAGAAATCAAGCAAATCACAGCGGCAAATGCCGCAGCGATCGTGGCAGAATTCGATACCACCGATCACCGGTTCTCGATTGTCTTTGTCGGTGGTCCAGAAGACGGCAGCGCCACAGTAGGTGACACTCATCCGAGCGTCGTTGACCAGGGCGGTCCAGTCGATGGTTATGCCACCTTCATGCGAGATAACTTGTGGGCACCATTGGGCCTCGGTGTCTCGATGCAGTGGATCATTCTAGGTTTGTTTGTTGGAATGGCTATGGGTGCTGCTGGTGCCCAAGCACGTTCGATGTTCTCCATGTTAATTCCGGAGACTCGAACATCTGAATTCTTTGGATTCTTTGGTTTCCTCGGAAAATCTGCAGCCATGATTGGAACATTCCTCTACGGTATCGCCAGTTCGACCTTCGATAGCCGTGTGGCGATTCTTACCATCACCATCGTGATTTTGATGGGGACCTACCTCACCAGCCGTGTTGACCTCGAAGAGGGAATCAGGGTTGCGGCAGAGGAAGATCGCATTGCTCGTGAGCAAGGTGCAGCAGCAGCGCAGAACGTCGAGTAAGCGATAAATTACCAACCCGAAGGGGTGTGAACCAATGAAAATGTTTCAACTCGTTCAAAGCCTGGGTTCCATCGTTGTCTTGATGGTCATGGTCGTCGTATGGGGCCTTCCAGCTGCGCCTGCCTTCATGTTCTTTCAATGGGTGACCGAGGTGTTTGCCTCAGACCATCAATGGCTTGATGCAACCTACACTGCCCTGGCGCTTTCAAGTGCTGCCGTTGTGTACATGCTGGTGCTGCTCGCTTTTTCAGCCGCGTTGCAGTTTCTCTTCCACATCAGAATCAAAGAACACACCATCGTACCGCTTCAATCCTTCACCACCGTTCGTTGGGCCTTCTGCGGTCAAATCGCTCGATGCACTCGTCCCGTGTTGCAACACTTCGTTCCCTCCTTCCTCGCCAACCTCTACTACCGGGCTTGCGGTGCACGGGTCGATGGAACGGCTCAAATAAATTCAGTCTGCGTTAACGATCCAAATTTGACCACGATTGGGAAAAATGTCGTCATCGGTGGTGCTGCAGTCATCAACGGCCATCTTGTTGAACGAGGGGAATTGGTCTTCAGCCCCATTTCCATTGGTGACAACGCCCTCATTGGTACCGGGGTCATGATACAACCAGGTGTCCAGATTGGCGAGGGCGCAGTGGTTGCTTCACGAGCAGTGGTTCCAAAGTACAAGGTGATTCCAGCAGGCGAAGTTTGGGCAGGAATTCCTGCTGTAAAAATCAAAGATTCCTCCTCACGTTGAGGGATTGACAAGCGCTTGAGTTCATCGTTTCACGCTTCCATTGAACAGCAATGGTCTTGAAGTGCCTACGGCTAGGGTCGGCTGTGCGCACTGCGTACGCTGGATGTGTCCTCATATGGGTGTCGAAAAATCAGCATACCGCCAACCGGTTACCCCACAAGGTCTCAAGGCAATTGAGAAGGGAACCCTCACGTGGTTGGACGATGACATGTACAACAACCTCAACACGGGCGTTTTGGAACAGTACCTCGAGGAAAAGAACCTCGAAGAGTCGTTCGAAGTGTCGCACTGGAACACCCCCAAAGTGCTCTATGGTATTGCGATTGGTGCCGTCTTTTCTGGCGTGACCGCTTACATCGGGCTCAAACTTGGACTGGCGATCTCTGCTGCTTGGTATATTGCCTACCTGTTGGGTATGGCCCTCAAATGGTCGCCTTCGGAAGTCAACATTGCCACCTCTGCTACGACCGGTGCAACCCACGCATCCACAGGGTTCATCTTCACGTTCCCAGCCATCTTCCTTCTCGCTTCCGATGCGAGGTATGAACTGGCCACAGGACCACTGATTTCGAATGCTGATACGTTCAATTTAGCCTTTGTCGGTATTGTGGCAAGTATGTTTGCTGGTTTCCTCGGCATTATGTATTTCATTATCTTTAGGCGTGTATGGCTGGTTGAAGATCCTCTACCACTGCCTGGTTTTGAGGCTACGCTCAAAATGCTTGATATCGCTTCTGACGTCAACACGGGAGCGGTTGAACACGCCCGTGCATCGCTCAAAACGATCGGTGTCTGGACCAGCATCACCATGTTCGGTTTGTTTTTGGTCGAATACCCATTGATTTGGGCCAACGATCGAAAATTGGCCCTGCTCGATTTCCTCGCCGAAACACTTCGAATCGGGGATTACGGTCTCGCTTCATTTTATTCGAGCGGTAAAATCCACCAACCCTCTGGTATCGACGCCGATGGTGTTTCATTGGGCTATACCTACTGGTCCGAATCCTCAGCTTGGAATCCCTTTGCCTACACCTACGTCGGCATTGCGCTCACGCCTTCGATGTTCGCTATCGGGTGGTTCATGAAAACGCGCGTCGCGTTTTTGGTAAATCTTGGTACACTTGTCGGCTGGTTCTTCCTCGTCCCCCTCGTCGTTTGGTTCAACTTCCCAATCTATGACGCCATGTCTCAATCAAATGTCCCCATACAATCCTATGCTGACGGGGACGGCGCGGCATTACAGATGATCGCTTTTTCCAAATCCGTTCGAACCATTGCAATCGGTTCAATTGTTGGAGGCGGTATGTTTGGTCTTGCTAAGATGTACAAAACTTTCCTGAACATCTTTGGGGATATTGGTACGGCCTTCAAGGGCGAAGGCAGCCAAGAATACATGGAGGGCAAAGGTTGGTATGAATGGCCCCTAAAGCACATTCCAATCTTCATGGGCGTGACCTTTGCTGCAATGCTGATTATTTTCACAGTTGGTGGATTTTCTCTGCTTGCTTCGCTGGTGTTCGCCACCGTTCTGATCATGACCACATTCTTGCTTGGCGCCATTGCCGTGCGTGTGATGGGCGAGACAGGAATTGAACCCGTTTCAGGCACCTCATTCATTGTCCTGCTGATGCTGCTAGGTGTGTTCCTTAACGCACAAGACTTGCTCGAACTCACCACGCAAGATGCTGTCTTGCTCGGTCTTGTTGGAACGACCGTGTTCGGCTCAGCCATCTCAATGTCAGGTACCGTGATTGGTGATTACAAGAACAGCCTCTACATCGGAAACCGACCCTATCACATCTCCAAGGGGAACATCATGGGTGTCGTTCCAGGTGCTATTATTGGAGCAGGTGTGGCCATCTTCCTTTCCAAGCAACTGGCTGACGGAAACATTTCGTTGATGGCCCCTCAGGCAAACGCTTTCGCAACCTTTTCGGTCATTTTCGCTGAAGGCCAAGGCGATCTGTGGTTGCTCGGTCTGGGATTCCTCCTGGGAATGTTTGTCGAATGGGCAACCGGTATGGGCACCTCATTCGGTCTTGGCATGTACCTCGATGTCCCTCACACCCTACCAATGTTGATTGGTGGTGTTGCACGTGATTCTTGGGAAGAAAAGCGCCTCAAGCCACGTATTGACGCAATCAAGGAAAAAGAAGGTACGAACGCTGCTGAAAAACAGCGGGCGTTGATTCTGTTGAGCACGTTCATGGTAGCTGCAGGTCTGCTCACCGGTGAGGCCTTCTTTGGTACTGAATCGAGTATTCTCTCTTTCATTGACACGCTTGTTGAGAATCCTGACAGCACTGGTTGGTACATTGGTCGCATGGTCTCCTTCATTGGATTGAACGTCGCCATCGGTGGCGGAATTTACCTCCTCTTCAAGCGAGCAGGTGTCATTGGCGGAACACCAACCGTTGATGCAGTGCTTGAGAACTGAGTGTGATTGAATGGGCCAAACCAAACCCCCCGCTTGGGTTTGGGCTCTGCTTGTCGCTGCTGTGATTGGCGTTTCAAGCGCAGGGACCTTGCTTCAACAAATCGAACTGGATCCTTTGTTGAAGGCTTCATGGCGTTTACAATTGACTTCCGTTGTTCTGCTTCCGTTTGCTCTTGTTCAATGGCGCCAACAGCCTGACGAGATCAAAGCACAGATGTTCGAAGGCCGCACACTCGGCATTCTGGCTCTGAGTGGGTTGGCCCTAGCGCTTCACTTTGGATCATGGGTGGCCAGTTTGAAGTACACAACGTTAACTCATTCTCTCTTATTCGTGACAGCTCATCCTTTGATTGTCGTGGCTGGAATGTTCATCCTTGGCTTTGTTGCCAGCAATGTACGACAGCCAACCAAGCGGGAATTGCTGGGTGCGCTCATCGGCTTTTGTGGCGCAGCCTTGACGCTGTTTGATGAGGGGACTCAGCAGGGTGAACAAACTGTGACCTTGCTCGGTGACTCACTTGCACTTTTGGGTGCTGTTACTGTGGTGGGCTACATCGTATGCGGTCGCATCCTCAGAGTGTGGATGCCCATTTTCCTCTATGCCTTCCCAGTCACCCTGTTGGGAGCTGTGCTGCTGCTACCAGCGTCGTGGTTGGTGGAATCAGATTTTGCCACCTATGGTATTCTTGGCTGGATTGAGCCTGAGTTTTTCCCTTGGTTCTTGGCGTTGGCTCTCATAGCCGGATTGTTAGGCCACACGGGGCTCAACACCTGTTTGAAGTACCTTTCACCGCTGATTATATCTGCATGCGTGACCCTTGAACCAGTCATTGGTTCGTTCATCGGTTATGTTCTGTTTGGCACCGATTTACCCGGTCGCTGGACATGGTTCGGAGGGGCAGTCTTGATGCTTGGTTTGATGCTGATCGTCACCTCTATTCCCATTGATGAGCATACGAAGGATGAAACGGCACCGATGGCTGAGTGACACTGAGCACCATGAGCACTCCATCCCCCCCAGCCGGCTGGCTTCTTCTCACCAATGACGACGGCATTGAGGCACCAGGATTCAGAATGTTGGCTCAAGCGCTCAATGAAGCGGGTCATGCCATCATTGCCTTTGCACCTGCAGAGAACAATTCAGCAGCGGGCATGCGAATCAATTTGATGAAACCGATGAAATTGCGCCCAAGAAACGATCTTGTGGGCGAATGGGGTCTTGACGAAAGCAAGGCTCCAGTGCGTTTGTTTGAACTTGATGGAACACCTTGTGACACGATGATTGTCGCCCTCGATGGTGGCATTGAACACGTCGCCCCTGGTGTCGTGCCACGTCTGGTGATTTCGGGTGTGAATTTGGGTCCAAACATGTCTCAAGATTCCTACCACAGCGGCACTATGGGTGCAGCAAGAGAGGCCGGATTGTACGGCATGCCAGCACTCGCGTCTTCGCTTGGTTCTTTCGAACTTGAAGGAATGAGTGGAGCAGTGAAAGCAACGGTCGACCTTGTCAAGGTGGTCCTCGACGCTCTGCCTCTTGTTCCTGAAAACCTTCGCCGGCCACATGTCGATGTATCGGCTAGCCATCTTACTCGCTGGCCAGAAGTACCGAATCAGCCGGCGTGGGCTGAAGATCCCAAAGGAGCATTGAGAACTGCGTTCATGCATGGAGAATTGATGCTTAACCTCAATGTTCCACCAGTGTGGAATGGTGATGTCACCACCACAAGGCTTGGAATGCGGTGGTACCGCAATGCAGTCAGCTTTGGGACTGTTGAAGACGATGAAACGGCTTTGTTCACGATTGGTGGAGCAACCATAGACCACAGCCCTGTTCAGCAAAGTGATTGCGACGCCGTCGATTCCGGTATGGCCAGTGTGAGTTGCCTTCCAGTGTGGCCTCAAACTCACCCGCTTGCCCTCGATGATGGATTGCTCAAGTGGGTCTTGGAAGCCTCCGAGGGCGGGTACCCTGCCTGGCTTCATTCCTGACTCAAATTTAGCTCAACGCCTTCGTCGAGTAAAAAGTGACAAACGCCTACTGCCATATGCCCCTGAAGCCATGCATCACCCAACGATCTGTGAAGCAAGTTGGATTGAATGAGGTCAGAAAGCGGTTGATCATCACTCAACACAAACGCAATATCAAGGCCTTCGATTGTGAACTTTCCCCGTTCACCACTGGTGGTGGAGAGGGGCTTACTTACGCTTGGGAGGGATGCATCGGTCCCCCAGAGACGAGGTGCGTCAGCATCCAAGACCACCACAGTTGAATCATCCCACTCACCGATGGTGTGGGTGATGTCGCCACCGCTGTCGTAAATGCCTGCAGACCGCTCCGTCCAATGACCTCGTGCCGGCAGAGGTAAACTGAGCACCTTCGAGATGTGCCCGGCAACAGAGCGTTCCTCTGCATGAACACCACGAAGTTCAGCACCGACGAATTTGATTCGCCTTGATGGGCCAGGTCCACCCATCAAATGGAGCACGACTTCTGTGTCATGGCGCAACCCGTGGCTTGTCAATAGACCTGCCATGAGTGCTCGCACGAGGACATCCATTCGCCCTGCTCCACCTGCCATGTCATTCAATGGCAACTTCCCCTTCGACATGGCACGGTGACCGATGACGGCAAACCTGCGCATTCACATCACCTCAGCGTTCGATGAACGTGCGAACTGCTTCACACATTTTGTGAGTGTCTTCGAGGATGAAATGGCTGCCATAGGCGTCAACAAGGTAGCCTCTGGGTTTACTCGAATCGGTCAAATCCTCCAATCGGTTGGCGATCACTGCCGTCATGCCTGCTTTTTCGATTTGTGCAGTTGCCCGGTAAATCAAATCTTTTTGCTTAATTCCAGATTCGAGTTTGAACCCAATTCTGATCGAATTTTTACATGGTTCCTTGAGCGCCATGATGTGCTTATCGCTTTCAACCAATTCGACACTGAGTCCACCTTGCTGGCTCGCAATCTTCCCTTCTGCTGGCGTTTCCACAACATAATCCAACACGGCAGCGGCATGAATCCAAGCATCAATTGAGTCGTTGGTCAATGCGTTGAGTTCAGCAAGCATATGTTCGGGTCGTGGCGCACGAATCACCAAGGGGAGCCACCTTGGTTGGGCCACATTGGTTACACCTGCGACACAGGTGACGTCGTGGCCATGCCGGTGCAAATCATCCGCAAGGGCAAAGCCAGTCGCGCCGCTGCTGTAGTTTTGGATGAACCGTACATCGTCGATTGGTGACTGGGTTGCACCGAGGGTAATGACCACAGATTTTCGTTGAGGTTTCGTGGCGTTCATCAAATGGCAAAACGATGCTACAATGGTTTCATGTGAAGGGGTTTTTCGCTTTCCTTCTGCTTCTTCACCCCAGAGAATGGTGATGCCTTGGTGTCGAGCACGATCGACAAGGTCTTCCGTCATAGGGTCGTTTGCCAAGTCCACGTGCATGCTCGGGACCATCATGATTGGTGCATTTCTTGTTCTTGCCACGCTTAATGCCATCAGAAGTGGACCATTTTGCAAGCCGTGCAGGTACGAGGCCAACGTGTCCCTCGTGGTTGGAACGACAAGAACACCATCAATCCCATTGAGAACTTCCATGTCACCATCCCAATTGGTGATGACGGAGCCTTGTGTGGCCCAACGAACAGCAAGCGGTGTGATGATGCGTTGAGCGGCTTTGGTCATCACCACTGTGATTTCGGCCCCATGCCGACGCAATTCCCGTGCCACACGCACCGTGTCCACTGCAGCAATACCGCCTGTGACACCGAGCAAAACGCGCCGTCCTTTGAGGGCACTGCCTTGCGCTTCTACGTCCGTATCACGAACCGCCATGGTGGTGGGACAGAGCCAACTGCCATGATTGCTTCGGCGTCAAAAATCCACTCATATCGGCCACTGGAACCATAGCCTCAAGACAGGCCTGCCGCTGGTGAAAGCATGGCGGCGAACCGAGGAGATGACCTTGTCATCGCGGGGATGCGTCCTCCGTCGTTTGGCAACACCTCAAGTCCATTCGATCCCGTTCATCGAGGAACGACGTTCATCCTCTTCATTGACAGTTTGATTCTGCTGTATTTTCTCAACAGTTTCTTCTCGAATTTTGCACCATCGTTGTTGACGGTAGGCCTTGGCTCTTCAGCAGCACTCCTCACCATCAACTGGCTCGCTTACCGTCGTAAATCGACCCTTGTCTATTGGATTGCCCCGGGCATCATTGGGTTCGCATCTCTGATTTTCCTCTTCTCGGCAATTTTATCCCTCATTTCGGGTAGCTTGCTGTTTGCGTTTTTGTTGTTTTGGGCTTGTTTTGGTTCTTTCCGCAGGGTGTTGACGCACGTTCACCCCGGATACCGCCACGC
Source organism: Euryarchaeota archaeon UBA433 (assembly GCA_002495535.1). GTDB lineage: Archaea > Thermoplasmatota > Poseidoniia > Poseidoniales > Poseidoniaceae > MGIIa-L1. The sequence continues at coordinate 2,268 of DAFX01000079.1, read as the reverse complement.
CTACCACAACACCACTGAAATCATCGCAGATCTACCACTGGAAGCAGGGGAAATGTACGCCGCTTGCCCTGGTTGCCTAGCGGTGCTCGCTATACGACCAGGGATGCTTCACTCAAGCGATCGTTGCCCCCACTGCCAATGTCAATTGGTCAGTGATGAATTGGCAGCCAAGTACCAAGAAGAATGAGCTGTTTTGGCTCAGCTTTGATGCATCAGAACTTTGGTTTGACAAACACGGATGTTGTGTTTTCGAGATCAAGATCCTCGTCATCGGATTCTGCCTCTTCGGGTGCATCACTGGTGGAAGTTTGCGATTTGGTGTCAGCCTTTTTTAACTCTAATTTTGCAATTTGCTTCTGCAACAATTCGAATTCAATTTCCATGTCGTCCATGATGTCGCGCATGTCTTCCATGCGCTTGTTCAAACGAGCGCTCAATTTCTTGAGCATGCGGAGTGACTTTTTGTTGCTCATAAACAAACCATCCATTGATTTTTATTGCCTTTTCCAACACGCCGTGTTGACTTCAGCGGGTTGCTAGGGTGAGCGAAGACCACATTTCTTCTGGAACTTCCATAGCAAGGCGAAGACCGCCCATTGCACCGAGTCGAACTGGGTCGTCAACCACGTGAACATTGACATCGCCCATGTCGGACAAGCGTCGTTCAATCATAGCGCCGAGTCCCTTGATGCCAGAGCCGCCACCAGCGAGAACCATGTTGCGTCGGAATTCGTCGTGGTATTCTGGGTTTGAACCTGCAATCAATTGCTTGACATTGTCGACAATTGGATCAACAATTGCTTCACATGCTGCTTGCACACAGTCTGTGATGTCGAGGTTCATTGCCTTGCCTTCAATGGAGAAGTCAACCATGATTGGTGATTCTGGGGTGTGGGTTCCGACAAAGGAATACTGCTCCTTCCAGCGTCGTGCCATGTCCTTGGTGATTTGTGCACCGTTGAACTTGGATTGGATTTCCTTAATCAGTGCACGGTCGATGAAGTCACCAGCGTGTCCTGTGTGCATTTGGTCATCAGGTCCAGGGATGGTACCGTAGACACGGCAAAGGTCAGCGGTTCCAGCGCCGATGTCGATGACGAGGGTATGTTCAATCATGTCCAATGCGTAGGCTACTGCGAAGGGTTCGGAGATGATCATTGCTGCGTTAACAGAGCCGGCGGCAGCGTCAAAGATTGCGGTCTTATCGACATAGGATGCTTCAGCAGGCGCACCGATGACAGCGACAACTCGGTCGTATTCTTCTGGGTCAGAGAGTCCAATGAGGTGGGTGATGAAATGAGCGATGAAATCTCGGTCTTCTTGTGTGTCTTTGATAACACCAAGTTCGAGCGGGCGGAAAAGGTTGAGAGCGAGTCTGTTCTTCAGTGCTTCTTCACCAAAGAGGACGTCTCGCTTGAGGAAATTTCGCGCAATTGGATCTTTTGGTGTACCAATGACGGTCAACTCTTCTTCTTCGTGACTGTCGGATGAAACCATCACAGAGCGGAAGGTTCCCAAATCAATTCCAATATACAATACGTCTTCTGCCATAGCACTCGCCTAACCTTGCCATCTCGCCCTACCTTATGAAGGATACCTCGCTGTTGGACACTCCAGTCCAGCATAATTCAAGGTTCAGCGTCGAAAATTTATGGCATCCGTAATTCTATAGAATCGGGGGCATCAAGAGTTTTTGTGATGTTCTGATGCTCAGCACCACGATTCACAAGTTTGGCAATACCATGCTGCGTATTCAGGGTAGAGTGGTGCCATGTTTCCACAGCCTGTGCATTCCTTTAACGCCTTATCACCACAAACTTCGAGGACCATTTGGATGTGATACACATCATCGATTCCCAGTTGCTGACGCATGGACCACAGCAGTTGATCTTCGCTTGGTGAGATGATGCCATCTTCAAGGACAAGTTCAACCACGCTTCGGTAGTCTTCGAAATCTTGCACATTTCTTGCATCAAGCACCACGCCGTTCTTTTCTGCGACAATATCGGTGCCACCTGGGTCGTCGACGAACAGAACGAGCGATTCTGGTTTGAGTTTTGCATCACGCAGTTCAAAGGAAATTCGAACTCCGTCCAAATTTGCATACACAAGGTTGGAATTGTTGTTGATCAGATTGCAAATTGACCTTGCTGTGTCTTTTGCGGTTCGACCCCTTCTCCAACCGTTTGGGTCGGCCACGTTGAATTCGTAAAATTCCGTTCCCATTCCGGGATATTCGAGCCTGATTTCTTCACCGCCATCAAAACC